>JBAVHY010000185.1:0-2379 GCA_049686315.1 Candidatus Acidiferrum sp.
AAAAAGAAATTGGTGGGGGCTGGCGCTTTCCTCAAGCACTTGTTTCTCAAATGCCGTAGTTCCGATCACGATGGCTTCTGATTCGACAATGACGCTCTGCATGTTTGGTTGCAAGAGCGAGCCAATGTGCGGAATCTCTTCTTCGATAAACTGGCGATTCGAGCCGACCAAGCGGCCCATAGCGACGTCACGATCCCAGATTCTCACTTCGCAGCCTTCACCGAGCAATCGTTTGATCAGATGAACCAGAGGGCTTTCCCTCAGATCATCGGTTTTGGCCTTGAAACTCAGGCCCAGAACACCGATCTTCTTCCGCCGCGTACTTAGGATTGCATCAATCGCGCGATCGATGTGCGCTTGATTGCTGGGCATGATGGCGCTCAAAAGTGGCAAGAGCTGGTCAAGCTCCTTCGCGCGGTAGGTGAGCGCCTTCACATCCTTCGGAAGGCATGAACCACCGAACGCGAATCCGGGCGTCAAATACGCAGGGGAGATGTTGAGTCTTGTGTCAGCTGTAAAGATCTCCGTGACAGCTTGAGCATCGACGGACATCTCGCGGCACAGCACTCCAACTTCGTTGGCAAAAGACACCTTCAATGCATGAAAGGTGTTGCATACATACTTGACCATTTCGGAAACGCCAAAAGACGTTTCAAACACCCTACCGCCAGCCCAGCTGTAGATCTCTCGAAGGGGTTCCAGATGAGCGAGATCCGAGGCTCCGAGGACGGTTATGGGCGGATTCAAGAAGTCCGCGACCGCGCAACCCTCGCGGGTGAACTCAGGATTGGTGCACACTGCAAAGTCTTTGCCTGCCTTCTTCCCGCTGGCCTTTTCGATGGCCGGGATCGCTAGCTTCTCCGCAGTTCCAGGAAGAATTGTGCTGCGCAGAACGAACCAGTGAAATCCGTTCTTTCCTCGAAGTGCCTCTCCCATTTCTCTACAACTGCGTTCCACGCCACTTAAGTCCAGCCGACCGTGTCGCAGACTGGGAGTCCCCACGCAGACAAACGAAAGTTCCGTTTGTTGGACAGCCTCGGTCGCGTTGGTGGTAGCGTGTATCCGCCCCTGCTGATGCCCTGTCTTCACGAGTTCATCGAGCCCTGGCTCAAGTACTGGTGATTTGCCTGACCCCAGTAACTCGACTTTGAGTGGATTTACGTCTACGCCGAGAATTTCATAACCTTTGGACGCCAAACATCCAGCAGTCACTGCGCCCACATAACCCAAGCCAATCACACTGATTTTTCTCATGACGATAGGTAGACCTTAAACTGAAAAAGCCCTGCGAATTCAAAATGCCTATTTCCTTACCATTTCGAAAAGCAATTGAACCGCCGAATTCTTGCCTCGAATGCCCAACCCCTTGATATTGTATTTTGTTCTCCATTAGTTAAAACAGGGCAGGGCGGAGCTTGCCAGGAGCAGCAAGGCGTCAGCAAACTCGGGACAAACATTTCTCATATAGTAGCCAATTACTCCCAACTCCGATAGCTGCAGCACGCCGCCTAGGAAACTCCGAAGTCCAAGCTTCTAGCGTAATCTATTGAAAATCAATATGCTAATACTATCCAGGAACGATGCAAACCTGGACCGAAAGGCACTGAAAGTGCTGCGTAATTGGCTCAGTTTCTACGCTTAACCGATAGTCATTTCAGATGCCGCCTACGCGGTAAAGCCGATCAATGCCTATCCCAGAAAAAATTCGACGCGTGCGCGAAATGGATGCGAAGGAGATTCGGTTCCGTCTTGTGCAGAAGTTGTCCAATGTGCGGGAGCAGTGCGAGCTCGCAGTTCGGGGTAAACACCGTCGGCAGCCGCGATGGTGGAGTCAATGGGATCCTGCGCTGACATGTGACAACAACCTGCGCAACGCCATCGAGCAGGGGGATTCTCCTCGAGCGGCAGAACGGCTGACAGCCTATTTGACGGAGCGAAATTCAGCGCAATTTTTTTGGCCGCTTGCTGACAGGTCTGCAATCGTGACGGCGTTTACAAGCTACTTTCCTCAGCGGGCCGAAAAAATAGTCCAAGAAGCAGAGGCCCTTTGCGCCCATCGTTTCCGGATTTTTGCCTATCCTGAAATTGCTTGTGGTCTCCGCATTCCCTGGCGGCGAGATTTGATCCACGGCATCGAGTCCGGTCTACGTCACTATTCCCGTTACCCAGTCCTCGTCATGGATAAGGTGGGTGACACCAAAATCGTTTGGGAGCTAAATCGCCATCAGCATTTTTCGACCTTGTGCTTAGCCCATCTTCTGACAGGCGAGGAAAAATTTGCCGAGGAGTGTCTGGCCCAGTGGGAAGATTGGATGGAACAGAATCCCTATCTCCGGGGAATAAACTGGGCTAGCACGTTGGAGGTGGCATTTCGCTGTT
>JBAVHY010000186.1:0-6100 GCA_049686315.1 Candidatus Acidiferrum sp.
TGGCACGGTATGACACAATTTCGTGTTTGAAATGAGGATTTTGACCGTGACACGCGAACAGAAATACAGAGCTTTTCGGGCGCTCCATGAACGGCCTGGGGCGTTTGTGATCCCCAATCCGTGGAATGCGGGCACGGCCAGAATCTTGACGGACATGGGATTCGAGGCGCTGGCGACAACGAGCGCCGGGTACGCCTTCGCTGTCGGGCGCCGCGACTCTGCTGCGGGTCTGACGCGAGACGAGATTTTGCAAAACGCAAAGGACATCGTCGAGGCGACGCATCTGCCGGTGTCAGCTGATCTCGAGGACGGGTTCGGCCCTTCGCCTGAAATGTGCGCGGAAACCATCCGGCTGGCGCCGGGTATCGGACTGGTTGGGGGATCGATTGAAGATGCGACGGGCGACCCGCATGACCCCATCTATGAGTTCCAACTAGCCGTCGAGCGAGTCGCGGCTGCGGCAGAGGCGGCCCACGATTCTCAGGTGCTATTGACCGCAAGGGCCGAGAACTTTCTTCATGGGCGGCCCGATCTCGACGACACGATACGCCGACTGCAATCCTTCGCCGAGGCGGGCGCCGATGTTCTGTATGCGCCGGGCCTGCCGAGCCTCGAAGCCATCCGGGAGGTTTGTGCGTCCGTCTCCAAGCCTGTCAACGTGGTCATGGGACTGAAAGGGGCGACCTTTTCTGTTGGAGAGTTGGCTGCCGTAGGAGTAAAGCGGATCAGCGTGGGTGGGGCTTTTGCCCGCGCCGCGCTGGGAGCATTCGTGCGCGCTGCGCGTGAAGTAAAAGATAGAGGGACTTTCACGTTCGCGGCAGATGCCCTTCCGAGCGCCGAGGCGAAAACCTACACGGTGAATGTCAAACGGTAGCATCGGGGCAGCGATCGCCATGGGTAATCCTGCGTAGATTCTCTCGTCCAAGCCCTTTGTAGTGGCCGACCTTTAGGTCGGTTCCTGGGTTTGTCCCTGGTTTGCAGGGGCCGCCTTCTGAGGCGGTCCGCCAATTCAACCGCACCCTCACCCACTGTCATTCCGCCTGCCCTGAGCGAGGTCGAAGGGAACGCAGTCCGCGAAGTGAGGAATCCCTCTTGCCTTTTCTTCAGGTGCCCCACTCCCTGGTCTTGGGGATGCGTCTTGTCTTGGATTTGTAGCGGCCGCCTTCTGAACCGGGCGCTTTGTCTGCCCCCCAGTGAGACCTTCCTGCTTACTCTTTTCCCTGCTTGGCGGCTTGGTCTTCGGCAAGGGCTTGGAGTTGGGAGTGCCAATCCAGTTCGCGGACTTTCTGCGGATTCTCGCGCCAGTCTGCGACTACTTTCACAAACATGGCCAGGAATATTTTTGTGCCCAGGAGCGTTTCCAGTTCCTTCCGCGCGGCGGTGCCGATCTTCTTTAGCATTTCGCCTTTGTGCCCGATGAGAATCTTCTTCTGCGAATCGCGCTCGACGTGCAGCGTGGCGTGAATGCGTAGAAGCGTTGGTGATTCCTCAAATTGATCGACGACCACGGCGAGCGCGTGCGGTACTTCATGATAGGTCAGGTCGATGGCCTTCTCCCGGATGATTTCGCCCGCAAGGAAGCGCTCGGGCTGGTCAGTGATTTGGTCTTCAGGAAAGAAGGGCTCACCTTCCGGCAAGTTTTTCAAGACTTCCTGAAGAAGCTCGTCGCAGCCATCGCCTTTGAGCGCGGAGATAGGCACGAGCGCGGCAAAGGGAAAGGCCTTGGCAAAGGCATCGAGCAGCGGAAGAAGCTTGGGCTTGGGCACGCGATCAATCTTATTCAGAGCCAGGATGGCCTTTCCGGGAAAGCGCTGGCCTTTGTCCAAGAGGAGCGCATCGGCATGCGGCAGGGTGCGGCTGGCATCAACCATCATCAGCAGGACATCGATGCCCTCGAGGGCCGCGGCTACCTCGCGCATCATCTGGCGATTCAGAGCCGTCGTGGCTTCATGCAGTCCGGGAGTATCGACGAAAACAATTTGGCCGTCTGGGCGGGTGACGATGCCTTGAATACGGTTTCGTGTCGTTTGCGGCTTCGAAGTGACAATAGCCACCTTCTGTCCTACGAGGCGGTTCAGCAGCGTGGATTTCCCAGCGTTCGGCCGGCCGATAATGGCTACAAACCCCGCGCGCCGCTTCTTGATGTTGGCGGCGTCTTTTTTGCCTGCCACGGCTGCCTCTCAATTCACGATCGAACTTCCTTCGGACGGAATGCGAATAACAATGAACCTCAATGCGGCGAACGCGAACTGGCCGCGGCCAGGCGGCGCGCGCGCAACCGTAAGACTTTGCGTTGATTTGCCTCGAGCACTTCGAAGCGATAGCCTTCGAGATCGATCTTGTCGGTGGGGGCGGGAACTTTGCCGAGGGCATGGCTGAGAAGTCCGGCGACAGTGGTCACGGTTTCGTCGGAATGATCGCCAAACTGGATGCCAAGAAGTTTTTCGACATCGGAGATCGACATACTGCCCCGCAAGACCAGGCTGCCATCAGCCTCGCGGACCGCATCGGGAGCTGGCTGCATTCGGTTACCGCCGCTTTCGCCGACGATTTCTTCGACCAGGTCTTCCACCGTGGCAATCCCAGCTACGGAGCCGTGCTCATCGATGACCACCACCATCGGCTGCCCTTTTTGGCGCATCTCGCGCAGGAGATCGGAGCCTATCTTCGTTTCCGGCACAAAAAAGATAGGCTTGAGAATTTCGCGCACTTTGCGTTTCGGCAAGTCAGTATCCGCAATTTGCAACAGATCCTGCGCATACACCACGCCGATAATGTCGTCCAGCGACTTCTCGTATGCGGGCATCTTTGCAAATTTTGTTTCCACGAACTTCGCGTGCATCTCCTCGAGTGAGGCGTCCGCGGAGATGGCCACGACATCCGGGCGAGGAGTCATCACTTCGCGCACGCGCTTGTCGCTGAATTCCACCACCTGCTCGATCAGGTCCGCCTGTTCGGGCTCGATGATGCCTTCCTCCTCCGCTACTTCAACCAGCGCCTCGATTCCCTCTTCCGTTCGCTGCTCTTCCGTGCGCTCGACTTCGTGTTCCGAGATGCGCGCCAGCGATTCCGCTCCTTCGAGGAAAATGCGTATTGGCCAGACCAGCAGCATGGCTGTGCGGATCAGTGGCAACAGTGGAAGAAGCCAGCGTCCTGTGGTGCGGTATAGGAGCATGTCCGGAACGAAATGCATAGCGAGGACGACTTCGAGGGTCAGGAAGACCAGGAATTGCAAGCCCGCTTCCCAGCGATTGGGGACAAGGTAGACCACGCCGCGGGTGGTCTCCAGCACAACGAACGCCAGCCAGAAGTGCCCGAGGATGCGAAACGTGCGCCCACCGCTCCGGCGATTGCTCTGCAGCTTGGGCTCAATTTCCGCTTCAAAAATCTCCAGGTGCTGGTGGACGCGGCCCGTGGTCATGCGCCCGAGCTCACGGTAGATGAGCGTGAGATAGGAAAAGACAGGCAGGCCGAGGGCAAGAACCACGACGCTACCAACGTAGGCCCAGAGCATCATCGCGCTAATCCTAACCGGCGACGCAGGCTGGCTTCCACATGATCCATTTCGCCGCGATCGGTGTCGTGATCATATCCCAGAAGATGCAAAACGCCATGAAGGATAAGGAAGCAAATTTCTTCTGATAACGTTCGGCCAAATGTTTTTGCATTGCGCCGCGCCACCGTGGGGGAAATTGCGATGTCACCGAGGAAACAACCGCGCAGTGCCCGGGCGCGACGCCGAAGACCAGCGGGACGGGTTCGTGTTTCCGAGGGAAACGAGAGGACGTCCGTGGTGCCGGGCTTTTTGCGAAAGGTTTGGTTCAGGCGGGCCATTTCCGCGTCGGTCACAAAGCAAACAGAAGCAGAGCGCGGGTCCAGCCGAAGTTCCCGGCGAGCGCGGCTCCAAAAACGTTCCAGCAGAATCAATTCGAGACGTACAGCCCCCTGGCGATTTTCAAGCGTGCGAAGCCCGCGTTGCATCTTGACGGCCCCAGGCTTGCGTCGTTTGGTTGCCATCCTGGACTACGAAATGGATTTCTCCGGGCCCGACGAATCCTTGCCGCGCGCCTGGCCGTTGCCGCTTCTTTGTGGGTGAGTCGCGTCATGTTCCTCGTAAGCGCGGATGATTTGCTGCACCAGGTTGTGGCGCACCACGTCTTTTTCGCCGAATTGGATCACGCTGATTCCAGGTATACGCCCGCAAATTTCCATGGCTTCCACCAGGCCGGACTTTTTCCCCGTGGGGAGATCGATTTGGGTCACGTCCCCGGTGATGACCGCTTTGGAGTTGAAGCCCAGGCGCGTAAGGAACATTTTCATCTGTTCACTCGTGGTGTTCTGCGCTTCGTCCAGAATGACAAAGGAATCGTTCAAGGTGCGTCCGCGCATGAACGCCAGCGGAGCCACTTCGATAATGCCCTTTTCAAGGAAGCGCTCGAGCTTGTCCGCATCCAGCATGTCGTAGAGTGCATCGTAAAGCGGACGCATGTAGGGGTCGATTTTCTGCTGCAGCGTGCCGGGCAGGAATCCCAGACGCTCTCCGGCTTCCACGGCGGGCCGCGCCAAAATGATGCGGTTCACCTGTTTTGTGAGCAGCGCGCTTACGGCCATAGCCACGGCGAGGTAAGTCTTCCCTGTGCCGCCGGGTCCAATGCCAAATGTCATGTCGTGATTCTCAATCTCTTCCATGTAGCGGCGCTGGCTGGCATTCTTCGGAGTTACGGTTTTCTTGCCAAAGGAACGCGTGCGCCCGTGTTCGAACATGCCGCGCGGGGAAGCGTGCGGCTCTTCGGTGGCGACGCGCATTAGGGATTTAATTTCGGCATTCGATAGCACGCGCCCGTGGCGGGTCAGGTGGTTGTACTCTTCAACGATGCGCACCGCCTGGTCCACAGATTCCTGAGCGCCTTCGACGGTGAGCCGGGTGTCGTTCAAGTGCGTGCGCACCTGCAGGGCGTCTTCCAGCAATCGTATATTTTCGTCCAGGGTTCCGAAGAAAGGTTCCAATTTCCCGGAGATGTGTATGGTGCGTTTCATCCAATTGGAAGGTTGCGGTGCTGCCTGAAATCCGTGGCCGATAGGTCTCCTCCCGAAAAGATCCGGCTGGGGCTCAGCCCGAATACGGAGAAACTCCTTTCAAGCTAGCGCACCGCTGTGCAGGGGTCAAGTTAGGCTCTTGTAAACGCAATCCGCCGGCGGCGAAGCTGCTTACGGTTTGCGCGCCTCCGCCTCGACAATGGCTTTCTCCGCCAGGGGCGCCATGATGGCGTAGCCCTTTGCCTGGGGATGCAGCCCGTCGTTGGTTAACTCGCTCTTAAGAAAGCCTTTATCATCGACGGTTGCCGAGAAGTAATCGAGATAGACGTCGCCGTGTTCCGCGGCGTATTTTTTGATCCACTCATTCAGTGCCAGAATCTTTTCGGGCGGACGTTTCCCGGTTTGCATGATTTTCTTGCCGTCCGGAGTGGTCACGTCGTTCACCGGCATAACCGAGGCAAGCACCACCCGAATTCCGTGCGCATGGGCCAGCTCGGACATCGATGCCAGATTTCCTTCCGTCTCCTCAAGTGTCAAGGGGCCGGTATTTCCCGCAATGTCGTTCGTCCCCGCCAGGATCACCACGGCACGTGGGTGCAAGGCAAGCACGTCCGGCCGGAAGCGGAGAAGCATCTGAGGCGTGGTTTGCCCGCCGATGCCGCGATCGATATACGGCTTCCCTGGGAAGAATCCACCGAACTGCGGGTATTGCCACATGTCCGTGATGGAATCGCCCATAAAGACCACGCGTTCTTCATCCTTTGCCGGCGCCACCAAGGTCGTGTTTGCCTCGTGATAGCGCGAAAGCTCCGGCCAGTCCTTCAATAGAGCCTCTAGTGCTTCTACTTTCTTTTCAAGGGACGGCAGGTTCGTGCAATTGTCCAATGCTTTCGCCGGAGGTTCCTGCGTGCCAGCCTGTTGCGCGTAGACGGTTCCAGCCATTAACAAAACAAATGGGACCAGCAGTAAAGCCCTTTTCATCTCGCCTCGCTTCTGGTGTCGCGTCCCGTAGTTTCCATGTATTTCTTTTTAGGGGGTCAGGGCTTCAGCCCTGACATAAAGC
>JBAVHY010000187.1:0-12664 GCA_049686315.1 Candidatus Acidiferrum sp.
GGTGCGTTCGCCGGCTTCGCGCGCGGCCGCGCGAATCTGCACGGTGCCGTCATAGATTTCCGGCACTTCCATTTCAAATAGACGCTGCACCAACGATGCATCCGCGCGCGACACGATGACTTGCGGCCCCTTCGCGGCGCGGTCCACAGCCTTAATCACCACACGCAGACGCTCGCCAATATTGTAGGTTTCCAGCTTCGATTGCTCGCGCTTTGGCAGCCGCGCTTCCGTCCGACCCATATCCACAATCAGGTCCGGACCTTCCGCGCGCTTGACGATGGCGGTGACCAATTCTCCCGCGCGAGTGTGGTATTCGTTGTAAATGGTATCGCGTTCCGCTTCGCGCACCTTCTGTAGGATCACTTGCTTCGCGGTCTGTGCCGCAATGCGCCCGAGCACGTCCGTGGGTTTGGCGGTACGAATTTCGGTGCCCAACTCCGCGTCCGGCTTCTTCTTTTTGGCGTCCGCCAGGCCGATTTCCCGCTTCGGGTCGGCAACCTCTTCCACCACTGTCAACACCGAAAACACGTCCACTTGGCCTGTTTCCGCATTGAACTTTCCGCGCAGGTCTTCCTCCGACTTGTAAAACTTGCGTGCGGCCACGACCATGGCGTCTTCAATGGCAGAGATGACCACTTCCGGTTCGATATGCTTCTCCCGGCTCAGCATTTCAATTTGTTGGTAGAGCAAATTCGCCATTTTCGTCCAGTCCTAAAATTCAATCGCCAGGTTCGCTTTGCGGATCGTTTCCACCGGGATCTCAACAACCCGGGCTTCCTTACCTTTCAACTCCATGCGGACTTTCCCCTCCGCAAAGCCCCTTAAGCGTCCTTCAAAAAACTTGGCCTCACCGATGGGCTCGGTGGTGGAGACCTTTGCCAGCCGGCCGGCGAATCTTTGGAAATCCGCTGGCGTCTTCAGCGCCCGATCCATCCCGGGAGAACTGATTTCCAGGACGTAGCCCGGGCCTGGCACCAGATCCTCCACATCCAGGATCACGCTTAACTGCTGGCTTACGCGCTCACAATCCGCGTGGCTGATCATTGCGTAGGGGTTGACAACTTCTTCCCCTTCAGTCGCTTCCGCGGACCTCGCCGGCGGGACCCGGTCGATGTACACCCGCAGGAAGCGCTGCTTGCCAATCTTCCACTCGACATCCACGATTTCCAAGCCCTCCGAACGTGCTACGCGTTCGGCGGCTTCGCGGATCTTTTCCAAATTCACGCGAAGACTCCCCGGCCTAAGCCGGTCTGAAGCTCAGTCCAACCGGCGGCAACAAAAAAGTGGGCTTGCGCCCACTCCATGGTGCGACCCGTAACAGAGCGAAAATAGAGTATATTCCGGTAACCTCACAAAAGCAAGACAGAGAGGCCTTCGCTGGGCGTGAGGGATGGGTGTGAGCAACAGCCCGCGGCCAGCGTTCACCAGCAAGATCGCGAAGCAACTTGCACTTTGCGAAGTGGTGCTTAAGTCGAAAATCAACGAGTGTGGCCTAACCGCGCGCATCTCGCAGTTGCACCGAACCCTCGGACTATCATCTGACCGAGCGTAATGCCTACCCCGGATGCCATGGGGAACGGATTTCTATTGAACGGTCTTGAGAAATACTGTAGGGTATTTTCCCATTATTCTCCCAGGTTTCTCAAGGGCCAATAATTTGTGATTCGGTCTCCGGGGAGGGACCATTTAGATCGTCGATTCATGAGGCGAAAGTCGCAGACTGCAAGTCCGCCAGCCCTTAGTCTGCCCCAAGGGCGCGCTTCGTCAGCTTCCAGACGAAGAGGGCAGCTGGCAATTGCGACCCGCCCGAACTTTGCAAGGAGGCGCAATGAACCATCCCAGTCCCCTCTCATGGAGAGGCCAGCTCGCGCGCATGCTGAGCGCCCAGGTCCGTGGAAGCTTGCTCTTAGGCGTGCTCGTAGGCATGCTCATCGGGGCACCCATTCTTTGGGCTCAGCAGACTGATGGTACGCAAGGTCCGGATCCGCAGAACACGCAGTTGCTCTTGCAGCGGATTGATCAATTGGAGGCAAGACTCAAGGAGGTGGAGGCAGCGTTGGCGAGAGTGCAGGCCGCAAGCCTCAGCTCCGCACCACCTCAACCTGCTGCGCAACCCCAACCCACTGCGCAATCTCAACCCGCTGCGCCAACTCCGCCCGCTCTGGCTCCTGAGCCTCAAACTGAGTCTGCGGCTGGGCACACCGAAACCGATTCGATGGACTTGAACAAGACACTGTTGAAAATAAGGGGATTCGGTGATGTTGATCTTCGCGGCAGCTCCCAGAAGCACTCCACCACCTCCTTCGCCCTTGGCCAGGTGAATCTCTTCGTTACTTCGGATGTGTCTGATAAATTCAAATTCCTTAGTGAAGTGGTGTTCGAGCCGGATCAGAGCAATGTTTTCGGCGTTGATATCGAGCGGTTTCTGTTGACTTATTTGTACAACGACTACTTCAATCTCTCCGTGGGCCGGTATCATACTTCTATCGGCTACTATAATACGGCTTATCATCACAGCACCTGGCTTCAAACCGCGACCGGACGGCCATTTCTATTCAACTTTGAAGACCAGGGTGGGATTCTACCTATCCATAACGTGGGCGCCTCCCTCACGGGTCGAATCCCTTCCGGAAGGCTGGGTCTGCACTACATTGCAGAAGTGGGCAACGGACGGGCCACAAATTCGACGCAGAGCGAGGCGGTTCAAAACTTGTTTGATGAGAACAACCACAAGGCCGTCAATTTTGCGGTCTTTGCCCGGCCTGAGTCTGTCCCTGGCCTGCAAACGGGGTTCTCCGTTTACCATGATCTCCTGACGCCGCAAGCCTTGCCAAAAGTGGGAGAGACTATCCTGGATTCCTACGTGGTTTATAATGGGCGAATCTTCCAGTGGCTGAACGAAGGGGTGCTCGTTCGAGAGGCTCCTCAAGGAACAGTGCGCGTGTTCAACATACCGGGCTTTTACACGCAGTTTTCCAGACGGTTCGGCGCCTACACTCCTTATTTCCGATATCAATATGTAAATGCTCCCCTGGACGGGCCGGTATTTTATACCAATGTGGGCTTGCAACACGGTCCCTCTGCGGGTCTGCGCTACGACATGAGCGACTTTGTTGCATGGAAACTGCAATTTGACCATTCGGCCATGAGCGCAGGTCAATCCTTCCAGGCACTGGCCTTTCAGGTCAGTTTCACTTTTTGAGCCGTGTCTCGCCTGCTCATTTTCGTATTGTTGCTTGCCGGTGGCGATCTGGCGTCCAGTCTGATGCGCGTGGGGGCGGGTGTACCTGCTGGATTCCCGCAACAAGGCCGTGCGGGCACGGAGGACTGCCTGGCGATTGTCGTGAATCGGTCAAATCCGGTTGATAGCCTTTCTCTCGCGGAGTTACACAAGATCTTCATGGGAGACCAGACGCATTGGTCGAACGGGCGCCGCATCACGGTGGTGATGCTGGAGCCCGGCAAAGTAGAGCGACAAGTCGTTCTCAACCAGATCTATCGAATGGATGAGAAAGAGTTCAGCAAGTACTTTTTGCACGGCATGTTTACCGGCGAGGTGCACGCCGCGCCGAAATCCCTGGCGGCTTCCGGCGAAGTGCTCAAGTTCGTCTTCAATGTGCCCGGCGCGATCGGCTATGCGAAGGCCAACGATATTGATGATTCCGTGAAAATCGTTCGCATCGACAGCCGACTTCCTGGGGAGAGGGAGTATCCGATTCGACTCCGCGGGAAACCTGCCAAATAATCCCGCATCACCAACCCGCTGAAGAGTCTGTGGCCAACTCCTTTTCGGTCAGCCGCCTTAATCGCTCACCACTAGAAATAAAAGCGCAGCGAGAGTTGCAGGTTTCGCTCGCCCTGACCGGAACTGCCACTGCCCTTGGCAAGTACTTTGCCAAAGGTCTTGGTATTGGTTGGGTCGAGACCTATGTTGGTCCCCCCATTGCAACCGCTGTTGGCGCACCAATTCGGGTGGTTCCAAACGTTGTATGCCTCGGCGCGGAATTGGAAGCCTCTTTTCTCCGAGAGCGCGAAGGTTTTGAAGAGCCCCATGTTCCAGTTCTGAAATCCTGGCTGATAAATGAGATCGCGAACGAGCTGGGAATTGAACGTCCCGGCTGTCGGTGCGGTAAAGATCGGCGTTCCATCGGGATTCGTGGTGGCGAACCATTGGCCGCTGGGCCCAAAGGTGCCGATGATTTTGGGATGGCCATTGACGACCCACAACTGGCCATTAACGCCACAACCGAAGTTGGAGTCCAGGCCCACGCCCGCATAGTCGTTGCCGCCTGCCACGCTGCAAGGCAAGCCCGTTTGAAATTGGGTGATGCCGCTGATCTGCCATCCGCCTAACATCCTACCTGCCAAACCCGATGTGTGACGGAAAAATGGAAATTGGTAGAGGTAGTTGATGACCACGATGTGACGGGCATCGAACTCGGATGGTCCCCACATCAAACCAGGATTATAAGTGTCGGGAACGACGTCGCGCTGGTTCGAGCCGCTATCCATGCTTTTGGACAGGGTATAGGAGACCCCAAACTGGAGGTCGTTGGCAAAGCGACGATTCCAAGTCACTTGAAGCGCATTGTAGGTGGAATTAGCCACGTTATCCGTTTCCCGGATTGAGCCAAACCCTTTATACGGCCGTAGGGCGTTTATGTTGACGCCGGGATTCGCCGCAACAACTGCGGTGGTCGGTTGATTGATGTCAGATTCTCGCTGCAGGTGCAGGCCACGGCGAGCAACGTAGCCAATGCTCACAATCGACTTCCAGAACAACTGCCGTTCGACGGTGGCATTCCAAGCCCAGGCTTCTGGATTCTTGAACGCTTTGCTCTGCGTTGTCACCACCAGAGGGCGGGGGACGGTTCCATTTCCTCCAGGATTATCCACTGAACCAAACGAAACGCTGGCGTTGGGCTGAAAGGGCGGATTTCCGCCAAGGAAAATCGAGTCGCTCACACCCAATCGCGTAAAGAAGCGGCCTGCGCCGGCGCGCACCACGGTTTTTTTGTCCAGCTGGTATGCAAATCCGAGGCGTGGCTGGAAATCACCCCACTGTACGTCGGAGTAGTGGTTAGAGACATTACGGAACAAGCTGTTATATAAACCTGAGCTTGCTTCCGGCACGCGGCCTATCGCGGAACCTGGAAACCCGGCCCCGGGAATCACCATGCCGTTGTAAAGCTGGTCAACGGTGGGGGTTCCTGTGATCAGCCCTGTGCCGGGATCTATTGTCACCGCCTTACTGGGATCGTAAAGTTGCGGATCAAACACAATCATGTTCGCCCATTCGGCATGGTAGGGGACGATAACCGAATAGCGAAGCCCGTAGTTGATGGTCAAATTTTGGCGGGCCTTCCAGGAATCTTGCGCGAATCCCTCCCACATATTGGAACGAAAAATCGTGTAGGCGCGGTGGCCGATTTCCGAATAACTGTCGAACAAGCCCAGAGCTGCGTTGGCAACACCGGAGCCGGTGGAGGCCAGAACATATCCCGGCCGCACGAATTTGCCGCCGTTGTCGCTGAAAAGGAACTGGCCATTCTGATTGTTCGTGCAAGTGGAACAACCCTGGACGTTAATCTCGTCGTTGTCATTTTCGCCGGAGTGCTCAAACGATGCGCCAAACTTGAGCGTGTGATTCCCCCGAATCCACGAAAAGCTCTCCGAAACATCGTAAATCGGACCCGCGGAATGGGAGGGATAGGGCCCGCCGCTCAGCTGAGAAAAGCTGGACATATTCACGGTCGGGATTCGGGTAGAGATCAGCTTGTCGGAAGGAAAGATGTAGGGAAAATTGAGGCCGAAGTAACCGGAACCTTGTATGGCTCCCTGGGTGCGATCCAGGAAATGGGCGGAGTCCACGGGAATGTGCACCTGGTCCAGGCTGAAGGAGAGCAGAATCTCATTCACTTTGGTCGGGCTGATGACCCACACATGGTCAAGGGAGTTGGTCTGATTGGGACGATCAAAGAACTTCGGGGTTTCATTGGTGCCGCCGTCCAGTGGTTGGTACTCCCAAAAGGTGAAGTACACCCGGCGGAAGCGGAGGCGCTGTTTCGAGGTCAGGTTCACGTCGACCGCCAATGTATCCTTGCGCTGATTCTGAGGATGTTGCGCCGACATAGCCCAGTTGCGGTTTCCGTTGATCGGGGTGGTGAGATTGGGTAGTGGATAAGCGTTCAGAATTCCCAGACCGTTCGCGCTGGCGGTCGAGCCCGCTGTGCTGCTACCTGGCGCCGGGATGATGTTGCCGGGGAATGGCTGGCCGGTTTTTGGATCGACGAGTTGCACGGCCTTCCCGTAAAAGATGTTATTCGGATCCAGAAGTTCGCTGAAATCGCCCGTGCGCATCTTCAATGTGGGAACTGTCAGGGAGTTGAAATCCGTGAAGATGTACCGCACCCATTCTTGCCCCCAGTACCAGAAGACTTTGGACTTGTCCTGATTGAAGTGATCAGGGATATAGAAGGGGCCCCCTATGTTGTATCCAAACTGGTTGTAGTGAATCGGCGCGGTAACGCCAGTTGTGGAAGGCACTGCATTGCGCTGCCAGGGATTGGCATTGAAGACCGTGTTCCGATCGTATTCATAGGCGGCGCCGTGGAACTCCTGATTGCCCGTTTTGGACAAGATGCGGATCTGTCCGCCGGACGACCTGCCATATTCCGGGGCGTAATCGCTCGTGAGAATCTGGATTTCTTGAGTGGAGTCCACGTCCGCCGCGCCAATGCTGGTGCCGTTCGAGCGTGTGCGAACCGCAGGTGCACCGTCAAAAGTGATCAAGCTTTCCGGCGTGCGCGCGCCGTTGATGTTGGACGGTCCCTGACTGAAGTTGAAGCTGAGATTCGCGAGCGTGCCGCCCCGCGTACCCGGCACTAGGTTTGCCATGAGAACCGGGTTTCGTCCATTGAGCTCAAGCGAGTCAATTTGCTCTCTGGTGACCAGCTTTTGTACGGTTGCGGATTCCGTCTGCAGAAGTACCGCGCTTTCCGAAACCTCAACTTTTTGACTGGTGGAACCAATTGTAAGAGTCGCATCAATCACTAGGTCGGCGGCTAGATCGAGCTTGTTGTTTGTGGATTCGAATTTTTGGAACCCCTGCGCCTCCACCGTCATCGTATAGAACCCCGGTGGCACATTGCTGATCACGAAGTAGCCGGATTCATTTGTGTTTACCTGGCGTTCCACCCCGCTTTGATTCCGGACCGTAACCTTGGCTTTTGGAATCAGCGCCCCGGACTGATCCTTGATGAATCCGGAAATCCTGCCCAGATCCGACTGTGAAAACGCTCTTTCCGGAGCCGTCAACATTGCGCAAACTGCAAAAAAAACGATCGTCAAAGCCCTTAGATAGAAATTGCACTTCCGCATGGTCACACCTCCACACCGCGCACACAACGATTGAGAACCAAAATTTTCGAGGGAATTGGGTTACACTGGCCTACCCGCCACTCTTAAAGCAGCCTCCTGAAGCAACCCGGGCACCGACCAGTGTGGGCGGCAAGAAAGTATCTCGGTGCCCGGATGTAGTCAAGCGCTTTGTGTAAATTTTCTATGTCCTCCAGGTCGCCATGCGAGACCTCGAGGGTGACAGCGCACCGAGAGGATCGCATGACTCGGCAGTGGGACAAGCGGACATGATTGAGGGGAGGGAAACACCTCAAGCTGCTACACTAGGAGTTAATGCGAAAGGTACTTATTCTCGGACTTGGGTTGAGCGTATTTTCCGCTGGCTTGGCGCCACTTTCGGCTTGTGCTTTCCTTTCCTCCAAAATGGCGGAGTGTGCGGAAGCCACAAACCAGTCGCCGTGCGATCAGAGGCACTCCCAGGGTGCAGGAACTCAAGTCTCTAGAAGTCCAGATAAGTCCTGCTGCGTTACCTCACAAGCGCCGCTCCCGGAATTGCAGCTACAAAGTGCTGGGGTTGGACCGGCTGTTACGATCGCCGTAACACAGAACACGCTTGCGGTTCCGATCGCTAGACCCTACAACATACTTCTTGTCGTCGAAAACTCCTCACCACCTTCTTTCCAATCCCTTCTCTGTACCTTCCTGATCTGAATCTGTCCTGATCACGGCTAGCCCTGCGCACAGGTGTCTTTGTGCGATCAGTTTCCCGAGCTTTGACTACATGTACCGAGGCCGGTCGGCAATTGCCTCGATACCGTGAAAGGACAGTTTATGAAGTTCACTTTGGTCTGGATTTTCGGAATCTCCACCTTTGTATTCCCAACTTCCGGCGCCCGCGCTCAGGACGCTCCAACGGGGGAACCCACAAAACTCGCTGGCCTCTTGAGCGAAGCAGAAAAGAATAATCCTCAAGTACAAGCAGCGAGGCATGGCTGGCAATCGGCGAGGCAGATTCCGACGCAGGTCGCCACGCTGCCCGATCCCCAAGTGGTTCTGCAGCAGACGAATGTGGGAAGCCCCCGGCCTTTTGCGGGGTACACCAACAGCGATTTCGCCTATATCGGCGTCGGCTTCTCGCAGGACTTGCCCTACCCCGGCAAGCTGCGGCTTCGCAGTGAGATCGCGCAAAAGGACTCGGATGCAACACAACAAAAATACGAATCCGTCCGGCGCGCAGTGCTGGCGGGAGTGAAGAGGACCTACTTCCAGCTGGGCTATCTGGCCAAGCGTCAGAAGATCCTTGATGAGGATGGGGAACTACTTCAGCAGGTCGAAAAAGCCGCGGAATCCCGCTACCGGAACGGCCTTGCAAATCAGCAGGACGTTCTCCAGGCGCAACTGGAGCGCACCAAGCTGCTCCGGGAAATCAACATGAATCAACTCGAACAAGGCAAAATGCAAGCACAGCTGAAAAATCTCCTGAACCGCTCTCAAGCCTCGACGGACATTGAAACGGCCGAGCTCTCTGAAAGCACTCTGGCCTACAACTTCGATCAACTTCTAGCCGAGGCGAAAGCCGGCAATCCCGACCTGGCCGGTACGCAAAAGATGGTGGAGCGCCAGGGATTGCAAATAGACCTCGCGAAGAAGGATTTCTATCCCGATTTTAATGTACAAGGCATGTGGCAGCGAACTGACCCTACGCAATACCGCGCCTACTACCAATTTACCGTCGGCATGCGCATCCCGATCTACAAAAGCCGCCGCCAAAGGCCCGAACTGGCCCAGGCGGAATCGGACCGGGATCGCGCGAAGAGCGAATATGAAATGCAATCGCAGCAAACGGCATTCCATCTGCGCGAGCAGTTTCTCACGGCGCAAAAATCAGCCGAGCTACTGAAGATCTATCGCGAAGGGTTGATCCCGCAAGCGCGCGCCGAGCTGCAGGCGGGCATGGCCTCGTATCAATCCAATCGTCAGGACTTCCAGGCCTTGCTGGCGTCTTTCCTGGATGTGTTGAAACTTGACGAAGGATACTGGCAAACGCTCTCCGAACATGAAACCGCTCTAGCAGAGATGGAAGAAGTAACTGGAGTAACCCTGCGCTAAACAGCCGCGCAAAGGAATCGGACCATGAAAAACTATCGAACTGCATTCGCCATCGTGCTTGCCGCCAACCTGGTTCTGATCGGAATGCTTGTGGGTTTCTGGTGGCGGTCGCATCAACGCCTTGGGAAAAAGACTGCCCCCACATCCGCGTCCAATCTTGTACCGCAGCAGGAAACGGGCACTTCAGCCGTGCCGTCACCCGCAATCGAGGAGACACCGCTCTCTCCCATCCAACTCTCACCCGAACGGCTGCAATCCATTGGCGTGAAGTTCGGGGTTGTCGAGCGGAAAGAGCTGAAGGACACCATTCGCACCACGGGGACAGTTGCGATTGACGAGCGCCGTGTTTCTTACGTGCAAACGCGCATCTCCGGCCACATCGAAAAGGTTTTTGCGGATGCCACTTACCAGTACGTACGAAAAGGCCAACCGCTCTTTACTCTTCACAGCCCGGAATTGGTCACCGCGGAACGTGAATACCTTCTTGCGAAACAGAATGCGAAAAAACTGTCGCAAAGCACGGTTCCTGGCGTAGCGTCTGGGGTAGCGTCTTTGCTCGAATCCTCCCGTGAACGCATGGCGCAATGGGACATTCCCCAACAGGAGATCGCACGTCTGGAAACCACAGGTGAAGTTGAAGAAACGCTGGAAATTGACTCCCCTGTTTCCGGATATATCACCGAGCGCAATGCCCTTCCCAACTTAATGGTTCAACCGGATACGCGCCTCTACACGGTTGCCGACCTCTCCACCATTTGGGTTCTCGCGCAGGTTTTCCAGAATGACTTGGCCCGTGTCAAGGTGGGTGCACCTGCTTCTCTCGCCGTGGACTCCTATCCAGGCCGTGTTTTCCGGGGAAGAGTGGATTTCCTGTACCCAGATGTGGACATGACCACACGCACCGCTCGTGCTCGTTTGGTTTTTTCCAATCCAAACCTGACGCTTAGCCCTGGGATGTTCGTGAACGTAAGCCTAGAAGTGCATCTCGGAAAACAATTGGCGATTCCTGTCAGCGGTGTGTTGCAGTCAGGGTCGCGGCAGATTGTTTTCGTGGATCGCGGCAGCGGTTACCTCGAGCCGCGTGAGGTGCAACTCGGCCCTCAAGCAAACGATGAGTATATCGTTTTTAAGGGGCTGCAAGCAGGGGAGCGCATTGTCACTTCCGCAAACTTTCTGATTGATTCGGAGAGTCAACTCCAAGCCGCTATCGGTTCTTATGCTCCACCGCCACCCGGTGCTGGCGCGGCAGCCGCGATGAATCCCTCCGCAGTCCAGCAAGCAGCTCAAATTGGATTCTCGACGGAACCGGCGACGCCACATAAGGGAACGAACCTCTACCGCGTGAAAGTCACTTCGCCCGATGGCTCACCAGTTACAGGCAGCCAAGTCAGTGTTCGCAGCTATATGGCCGGTATGCCGGAAATGGGCATGGCGGCGATGAATGTCGTCACGCCGCTCGCTGAAATAGGGAACGGTGTGTACGAAGGCCAGATGACGCTGGAAAGCGGTGGAACCTGGAAGGTCACCATCACAGCGCTTAAGAATGGAACTGCCATCGCAACGAAGCAGCTCACCCTCCAGGCACAAGGAGGCATGTAGCCATGATCTCCCGCGTCATTGATTGGTGCGCGAACAATCGCTTCCTTGTGTTCACCGGAACTCTCCTTCTTCTCCTTGCCGGAATCTGGTCGCTCAAGAACATTCCCCTCGATGCCCTGCCGGACATCTCCGACGTTCAGGTAATCGTCCACATTCCATGGGAGGGTCAGCCTCCGAACATCATCGAAGACCAGGTGACCTATCCCATCGTCTCTACACTTCTCGCTGCTCCCCATGTTAAGGCCGTGAGAGCCCAAACCATGTTTGGTGATTCCTACATCTTCGTTGTGTTCGAAGATGGCACCGATCTCTACTGGGCGCGTTCCCGCGTGCTCGAATATATCCAACAGCTTCAAGGAGTCTTGCCGAAAAACGTTTCACCCATGATTGGACCGGATGCTACCGGAGCCGGCTGGGTCTACGAATATGCCGTCATCGATCGTACTCATCGTCACAGCTTGGCCGAATTGCGCAGCCTTCAGGACTGGTATCTTCGCTTTCAACTCGAAACCGTTGCGGGCGTGGCGGAAGTTGCCTCCATGGGCGGGTTCGTCCGGCAGTATCAGGTGAATCTGGATCCTAACAAACTGCGCGCCTACAACATTCCGCTTTCCCTGGTGATTGACCGTGTTCGCGATTCGACCAATGAGGTCGGTGGCCGCGTTCTCGAAATGGCTGGGGCTCGCTACATGATTCGCGGTTTGGGTTACTTGCGTTCCCTCCAGGACCTGGAAAGCGTTCCAGTCGCAACAAAGAACGGCACTCCAATCCTCGTGCGTGATCTCGGTACCGTCGCCTTCGGTCCGGACATTCGTGAAGGAGTTGCCGAATGGAACGGAGAAGGCGAAGTTGTGGGCGGCATCATCGTGATGCGTGACGGCATGAACGCTCTAACGGTGATCAATGGTGTGAAGAAAAGACTCGCTGAAATCAAGCCCGCACTTCCCTTGGGAGTCGAAATCGTTTCCGGGTATGACCGCTCTGGGCTAATCCATGATTCCATCAAAACTTTGCAGCGCGATCTTCTTCTCGAAGTAGTAATCGTCAGCTTTGTAACCATTGTTTTCCTGTTTCATTTCCGCTCCGCGCTTGTTCCCATCCTGGCTCTGCCCATTGCTCTTGTCGCCTCCTTCATCCCCATGTATTTCCTCCGTGTCAGCTCGAACATTATGTCTCTCGGCGGCCTGGCGCTGGCCATCGGTGTACTGATCGACGCTTCCATTGTCATGGTCGAAAACGGCTATCGTCACTTGTCGGAGTGCATGGTGTCTGCGGCCCAATCGGGTAAGGAAGTCTCCGACAAAGAGAGGAAAAACATTCTCCTTGGCGGTGCGAAGCAGGTGGGTCCGGCGATTTTCTTTTCGCTCTTGGTCATCCTCGTCTCGTTCTTGCCTGTTTTTCTTCTCGAAGCCCAGGAAGGAAGAATGTTTCGCCCGCTCGCTTGGACAAAAACGCTTTCCGTCGCTTTCTCATCCATTCTCGCCATCACGCTTGTGCCTGTTCTGATGGTCCTCTTCATTCGCGGTCATCTTCGCCCCGAATCGGAGAATCCCTTCTCCCGCTGGGCCCAAGCACTATATCTGCCCGCACTCCGCTT
>JBAVHY010000188.1:0-1895 GCA_049686315.1 Candidatus Acidiferrum sp.
GAAAGCGCAAAAAAAGGGACTCTTATTGCCGAATCGAGTCATGCCGACCTGGATAGGACGCTACTCTTCAACTTGCGCGGCGCGTTCGTCTCAACGCTGCAGGCGAAAGCGATGCTTCAACTGGCAAAAGACAACCTGGCCTACTACGACCACGTGCTCGATATCAGTAGAGATCGTTTTGGCGCCGGCGACATGGCGCAAATCGATCTTGACCGCTTGGAGTTGCAGCGGGTGCAGTATGAATCGGACGTGCAAACCGCAGAAGTGGATTTGCGCACCGCGAAAATTCAGCTGCTTACCCTGCTGAACGACCGGACTCCGATAGAACAATTCGATGTAGCCGGCCCGTTCGATTTCAACGACCAACTTTTGCCGCGGGACGAATTCAGGAGGATCGCTGTGGACACTCGGCCGGACTTGAAAGTGGCGATCGAAGCTGTGGACAAAGCGCAAACGGATCACAAACTCGCGGTTGCCAACGGCTCAACCGATCCGACCTTGAGCGCATGGTATACGCACAACTCATCCAACAACAACCCGTTTGGCATAAATACGCTTGGTGTCAGTGTTGCCATTCCCCTCCGCATCTTCGACCGCAACCAGGGGGAAAAGCTACGCACACAGTTGGACATCGACCGCAACGAGAGGTTGACGGAGGCGACACGGGCACTGGTGTTCAGCGATGTCGATTCTGCCTACGCCATGGTGAATAGCAATCTGATCCTGCTACAGCCCTACAAGGCGAAGTATCTGCAACAAGCGGTGCGGGTGCGCGAGACGGTGTTCTTCGCGTATCAGCACGGCGGGGCATCGCTGCTCGATTTCTTGAACGCGCAAAGCGACTACCGCACCGTGGAACTAAGCTACGTGAACCTGATTGGGGCTTACTTAACGGCCGTTGCGCAATTGAATCTGGCGGTAGGCCGGGAGGTGATTCAGTGAAGACGAGATTTGCCGCCCTGATAATGGCGGAAACGTTCTGCATGCTCCTGGGGACAGTTTTGATCGGTTGCGGCGAAAGCAAGTCCGACCCAAGGGCGGAGGCACCGTCTCCGGTTGAGGTCGAATCAGAGATGGACACCAACAACTTCAAAGTAGACCACCCCGAGAAATTCACGCTGGCGACGGCCACTGAGTACAAGGCCGCGTCCGCGCTGAACGTGACGGGCGTGGTGAATCCAGACATCACGCGTGCCGTGCCGGTGATTTCACTCGCGGCCGGCCGCGTTGTGGAGATCAAAGCCAGGCTAGGCGATGAGGTGAAGAAGGGGCAGTTATTGCTCAGGGTCCGGAGTAACGACGTTTCCGCGGCATATCAGGTCTATTTGAAGGCCGAGAACGATGAGCGTTTAGCTCGTCTCCAGTACGAACGCGCGCAGATCCTGTATGAGAAAGGGGCCATAGCCAAGAGCGGGCTGGAGACCGCCGAAGACACTGCAAAAGATGCCAAGGTCGATCTGGATACTGCCGCCGAACAGTTACGACTGCTCGGCGTGGACAAAGACCATCGTTCTGGAATTGTGGACATCGTCGCGCCCATCTCCGGAGTGATTACGGACCAGCAGGTTACTACTGCTGCCGGTGTTCAGGGTTTGCCCGGTCCGAATCCTTTTACGATCTCCGACCTCTCCTACGTCTGGATCATGTGCGACGTCTTTGAAAATGATCTTGATGCGGTGCATGTCGGAGAGTACGCGGACATTCACCTCAACGCATATCCAAATAAGCTGCTGAAGGGCCGGATAGACAACATCCTGCCGATTCTCGATCCCAATCTTCGCACCGCCAAGGTTCGACTGGAGGTTGCGAACCCGGACAGGCTGATGCGCATCGGGATGTTCGTTACCGCCACTTTCTATGGAAAAAAGCCGGAAACCCGCGCCGCAGTGCCGGCA
>JBAVHY010000189.1:0-10838 GCA_049686315.1 Candidatus Acidiferrum sp.
CCGACAGTGAATTACGAGCCCAATAGTTTCGGCGGGCCCACGCAGGACAAGCGCTACGTGGAGAGGCCGAAACCGGTGAGTGGTACGGTGGCGCGGCACGATCACCGCAGCGATGCTGACTACTATACGCAGCCAGGCAACCTGTTCCGGTTGATGCCGGCGGGCGCGAAGCAGCGGCTCATCAGCAACATTGTGGGCAGCATGAAGGGCATACCGCCGCGCATCCAGGAACTGCAAATACAGCACTTCTACAAGGCAGATCCCGCTTACGGAAGCGGGGTGGCGAAGGGCCTGGGGCTGGACATCGCGGCGATCGTCAACAGCAAGGCGGCAAGCGCGGCGGACTGAGGCTGTAATCAGTCTTCAGTTCCAAGTTCTAAGTGCGGCAAGAGAAGCGGGGCGGGCTGAGAGGCTCGCCTCATTTTGTTTTTGGCGGCATAAACAGGTCTTGACACACTGAGTGGTACCATGGTACATATGTACCTCGATGCACGAGGGAGGCGAAATGATCCAGGTCGAACGAATACAAACCGGGGTTCGCATGGAAAAACGGCTGCTAAAGGTGTTGAAGGCGTTCGCGGAATTGAAAGATCTCACTCTGGGCGACTTGCTGGAGGGCATCGTGCTTCATGCGTTCGAGGGCAAGGCGCCCTTTGGCAAGGAGTCCCTGGCGCAGATTGGGGAACTGAAAAAGATTTACGGAATGACGCTGCGCGCGGTTGACAGCCACAAGCTGCAGGAAAAAGCCTCGTGAGGGGCGCGTGGCTATTTGCGCTGGGAACGGTTTGCGGAGCAGCGCTCATGGCGCTACCAAAAGTTGCCGCGCTCCTGCGCTCCGCATTGCATGGGATGCAAGGCGGAGCGATTTCGCGCGGAAGGGAGCGAGCGCACACGGAAGAAAAGTTTGCGTTTACCGCGCAGGGACCAATGAACGAGGTGGCACCCCTGTTTGGCGCGGACAAGGAACGCCTGTGGGCACCCGGATGGAATCCGCAGTTCATCCATCCCCTGCCCGCAACGGACCAGCAGGGCATGGTGTTTACCGTGGCGCACGATCATCTGAACGCCGCGTGGGTGAACACGGAATTTGATACCAGGAACGGCCGGATGCAATACGCGTACGTAATTCCGGACACCCTGGTCACGGTGATTACGCTGCAGCTGACCCCATTGGGCAACCAGACACGCGTGGAGGTCGCGTACGACCGCACGGCGCTGAGCGCCGAGGCTCAAGCGCACGTGCGGCATATGGCCGAAGGAGACCGGAAAGCGGGCCCGGAATGGGAGAAGCAGGTGAACGAGTATCTGGAAAGAGCCAGTAAACGCTAATCGCCGTTTTCAATTGCATCGGCGGCGACCCAAGAAGCTGCCCCTCTTTCTTTGTTGAAGAGTTAATGTCGGGCGGGTGCATGAGGTGGGAGAGTAGGATATGGTGGGAACCGTAGGTTTCTTCTTGAGTGAGAGAACCGATGGCGAAACTAACATTTTTGGGCGCGGCTGGGTGTGTGACGGGCTCGAAGTATTTGGTAGAGGCGGCAGGGAAAAAGTTGCTGGTGGACTGCGGCTTGTTTCAGGGCATGGAGGATCTGAAGCAGCGGAATTGGAGCCCTCTGCCGGTCGATGCGAAGACCATCGATTACCTGGTGCTGACGCATGCGCACCTGGACCACACCGGCTGGCTGCCGGTTCTCGTGCGCGACGGCTACAACAGGACGATTTTTGCCAATCCCGCGACGATTGAGCTGACAGGCCTTCTGCTGAAGGACTCCGGGCACCTGCAGGAGGAAGAAACCGAGGACGCGCAAAAGCATAAGTGGAGCAAGCACCCGCAACCGCGCGCGCTGTATACCTCCGAGGACATCGATCCGGTGTTGCGACTGCTGAAGCCCATGCCACGCAGTGGAGGATTCGACATTTCGCCCCAGTTTCACCTCGAGTCGTTCGATGCAGGGCATATTCTGGGCTCGTCCAGCCTGGAGCTGACCATCACCGAAAACGGGAAGAAAAGCGTGGTTGTGTTTTCCGGAGATGTCGGGCGATACGAACAGCCGATCCTGAACGATCCGAAGACCCCGAGCACCAAGCAGATTGACCTGCTGCTGTGCGAATCAACCTATGGCGACAGGGAACACGAGGGGGGCGATCCGCTGCAGGTGCTCGGCGACATCGTGAACCGCGTGGTGAAGCGCGGCGGGTCGATTGTGATCCCGGCGTTTGCCATCGGGCGCACGCAATCGTTCATGTACTACATGCGGCAACTGGAAAACCTGCAGCGCATTCCGAAAGTGCCTGTGTACGTGGACAGTCCGATGGCGCTGAGCGCTACGGACCTTTACTTAAAGCACAAGGAAGATCATGACCTGCAGTTTGCGCGGGAAGAGCAGAATGGCGGGGACCCGTTGAGCGTGCATGAATTCCATTTAGCACGCAGCGTGGAGGAATCCAAGGCCATCAACAATGTGAAAACGCCGTGCGTCATCATTTCGGCAAGCGGAATGGTGACCGGGGGACGCGTCTTGCATCACCTGGCCCAACGGCTAGGGGACGCGAGGAATTGCGTGATCCTGGGTGGTTTCCAGGCCGAGGGGACGCGGGGGCGGGCGTTGCAAGAGGACGCGAAGTCGTTGAATTTGTTCGGGCGCGTCGTTCCGGTACTGGCGGAGATTGTGGAGATGGGGCAGTTTTCGGCGCATGCGGGGAAGAGTGAGTTGTTGCGCTGGTTGACTGCGTTGCAGGTGCCCCCCAAACAGGTTTACCTGACTCACGGGGAGCCGCAGGCCGCACAGTCGCTGCAACAGGCAATTACCACGAATTTCCGGTGGAAGGCGGCAGTGGCGCGGTATTTAGATTCCGTCGAGATTTAGCGACTGGTATTCCAAAAAATGGAAGTTGCTGCAAAATGTCAGGGTGGCCGGTCCCCAAGTCGATAAATGCATTTAATTAAAATAAATTGCAAGAAGCGAGGAAACATTTGGCGGGGAGGACACGTCTATAGATGCAAGACCACTCGCGGGGTAGGAGACTGACCACCACAGGGCAACCGACCAACAGTCTCCTACCCCTATCCTATACAAATAAAATAGCTTAATGTCAGCCTCTGCGGCAAAGCTTCGCCGCAGATCACATACGGCCGATGCATGGCACGCCCTACCCGGCCGCCAGGACCGACTGGCGAGTGGGCGTGTCCCGAGACATGGGTGGGACCTCTTCCAGTTGCAGACCCGCCACGAACATGGGCGTAGGCGCAACCCGCCCCCAGCGGTTCAACTCCCACTTCGCTCGCAGGAACTTTACTTCCGTGCGCCGAGAGATGTCCAGCACCATTTTTGTGCTACCGCGATAAAACTGCTGTGGAATCTTCAGGAGCGGCTTCTTGCCGAAGTCCTGGCCGTCTGCGGAACCCCAGATGGAAACTTCGAGGGACTCCTGCTCCAGTTGATCGGTGACAGTCAGACAGCAGAGAAACGTGCGGGTCTCACTGGCGGAGATGTCGAACGATTGGCCATCGCCACTGGATTCGAGTTTGCTGCCTGCGGGAATAAATTCAAGTCTGAGGCCCACGATCGGGTTCCCTTCCCTTTTCAGCTGGAGTGTAACACAACAAGAACAGCGCGAGGCAACGCATTGATGTGCCTAATTGGTTCCATAAATTGACTGACTCCCTTTGAAGGCGTTAGGCGTGGAGATTGGCAAAGCGCGCTTCGGCGGCAGCCAGGGTTTCTTCCTTTTTGCAGAAAGTGAAGCGTACCTGGGTCGCGCCGTCCGCGGCGTCGTTGTAGAAGCTGGACCCGGGCACGCAGGCCACGCCAATATGTTCGACCAGGTATTTCGCGAAGGAAACGTCGCGTGTGTCGGCGGGATATTTGGCTTCGTCGAAATGGAAGCGCGAGATGTCGGTCATGATGTAGTAGGCGCCCCGAGGTTTGTAAACGGTGAACCCGGAGTTTTCGAGGATGCTGAGGAGGCGCGCGCGTTTCTTGGCATAAGTGGCGGCGAGATTGTCGTAATAGCTTTGCGGGAGCTTGAGCGCGAGGGCCCCGGCTTGCTGCAGCGGTGCGGCGGCACCAACGGTAAGGAAGTCATGGACCTTGCGGATAGCCTGCGTGGTTTGCTCGGGAGCAATGGCCCAGCCGACGCGCCACCCGGTCACGCTGTAGGTCTTCGACATCCCGTTGATGACGATAGTACGGTCGCGCATGCCATCGATTGCCGCCATCGTGATGTGCTCGGTGCCGTCGTAGAGGATGTGCTCATAGATTTCATCGGTGATGCAATAGGAGTTCCAGCACACGCAGAGATCGCGGATGAATTCGAATTCTGCCCTTGTGAAGACCTTGCCGGTGGGATTGTTGGGTGTGTTGAGGATGATGGCTTTCGTGTGTTGGCCAAACGCGGCCGCCAGTTCCCTTTCGTCGAAGGTCCAATCGGGCGGGCGCAGCTTGACGAAGCGCGGCGTGGCGCCGGAGAGAATCGCGTCCGGGCCATAGTTTTCATAGAAAGGTTCAAAGACAACAATTTCATCGCCGGGATTGATAATCGCCATCATCGAGGACATCATCGCTTCGGTGGAGCCGCAGCAAATTGTGATTTCGCGCTCGGGATCGACGGTGACGCCCCGGGTGGCGGCGAATTTTTCGACGATGGCGTCGCGCAGCGGCTTAGCGCCCCAGGTGATGGCGTACTGATTGATGTCGTCGGAGATGGCCTGACGCGCGGCTTCCTTTACCTCGATGGGAGCGGCAAAATCGGGAAAGCCTTGCGAAAGATTGACAGCATCGTGTTTCAGAGCCAGGCGCGTCATTTCTCGAATGACGGATTCCGTGAATTGCTCGGCTTTGGCCGAGAGCATGCGCCGCGCGATTTGCGTCATATTCGTTTCGGGTGTGGACATGGGGAAATAATTGTAGCAAAAGACGGATACGGCAAAGAAATGAGAGATTAGGCGCTGGCGGGCGAACAATATGCACAGGAGTATGATTTTCGCTTCCACAGATACCGCAAGGTTTGATGGTGGCTTCGCACTGTGTTCCAAGAAACTCACAGGGTAGCCAGGACTCCGCTCGCAAGCGCGTGCGCGGGGTCCTGGCTCTCATGGGAATTATTGCGGGATCAGCTCAGCGATCGTCGGCGTCGTGATCGTGGTCAAACGGCGGTGTAATGCCAGTGTAGTCTCCGATACGCTTGGCGTCGTAGGGAGAGTTGAGTCCCCCGTCGGCGACGCTATCGGTACTGTAGCCGAGCGAAGCGATCTTGCCCAAAGTACGCACGATTTGAAGGTCGGGGCTTACCTCGATGACCCGGTGGTTGTACTGATCGCTGATCAGGGTGTTTCCGTTGCGCAAGCGCAGGGCGCGCGTGGGAAGCGGACCTGTACTCCGTTGAGTGCTGTTCGGGTCGGTGTTGGAGAAGTATTGCCAGAACACGCTGCCGACTTCGTCGGTTTCGACGATGCGGTTGTTGCCGGAGTCGGTGATCAGAGTATGGCCATTCCGTAGGCGGCTGGCAAAAGCCACCCCGCTGAAGAGCACTCCCCCGGCCATGGTGTAGGTGTGAACGACGGTGCTTGGAGTGGTGTGCGTGACCTCAAGCGCCTGATTGTTGTTCTCGTCGCAGATAAGGATGTGACCATTCTCCAAAAGCTCAGCGCAATTGGGGTTGTTCAGGCCATCGTATTCCCAGACAATTTGCTTATCGGAGACGCGCACTTCGATGATGCGGCCGTTGCCCTGGTCGGTGATAAGCACGTGCCTGTTCGGGAGCCAGGTATTTTGCACCGGAGTATTAATCTGGCCGGGTCCGTTGCCGCCAGGGCCGAAATGCCCGTATTGCCAAACAATGTGACCTCTGCGGTCCACCAACAGCACGCGATTGTCCGGGCAGCCTGCCGGATTGGTGCAATTGGGGGCTTCGGGCTGCCCTCCGGGCGTGCCAGTCCCCGCCATCAACGTAAGTTTACCCACGCGCTGCGCGTCGTTGACGCCAATGATAGAGTCCGGCGAGAAGTCAGCGGGGCCTTTGCCAAATTGCCAGACGATCGTACCGCTGGGGTCGACTTCAATAACCCGGTTATTGAACTGGTCGGCGATGAGAATGTTGCCTTTTCGATTGAAATCGCTTTCGCCGCCAGCAGCCGCCCGCACGGAACGCAAGGAAGCGAACAGGCCGCCGGCAAGCACTACGGATATGGTGATGATTCTGAATGGTTTTAGCCAAGAACTGGACATTGTAGGTCTCCTCTTCAGTCAGACAATGGGTCCGAGGCCGCGCCTTGTTGTTGAGCCGTGTCCCCCAAAAAGGTGAGCCCTAGATCCGCGAACGCGTCGCTGGGGGCAACAAGACTACATTCAAGAGGCAAGGAGGGGTGTCAGAAAAAAGTCAACAAATCGTCAAGAAATGGTCAAGGCGTGCGCGGCGTTCGGGGAGAAATTTGGCGGGAGTGGATGGAGGCCGAAACCGTGTTCTTGTTGGGTTCGCCGTATAGGCGCCGGTACATGGTGGCGTTGCGGAGAACGATTTGCACGTACTCGCGGGTCTGCGTGAAAGGGATGGATTCGACGAACTCGGGAATCTCTTCGTAGGCGCGCTCCCCTTTCCACAAGGTGAGACGATCTTCGCCTGCATTGTAGGCCGCTGCCGCATACTCTGGCGACCCCGTGGCGCGGGTGAGCTCGGAGATGTAGAGCATGCCGAGTTCGATGTTGATATTAGGATCGAAGAGCGAGGCTTTGGTGTAACGCACTTTGCGCTGCTTGGCAAGGCGCCGGCCTTCCTTTGGGAGAATCTGCATCAAGCCGACGGCGTTCGCGTAAGAGACGGCATCGGCCTGGAAAGTGGATTCCTGGCGGATCAGGCCGGCGGCAAACATGGGATCAAAACCGTTGCGCTCAGCTTCGCGGCGGAGTTGAGCTTCATAAGGAAGCGGAAAGAGGACTTTCCAAGCGTTGACCGGGACTTCGCCGAATTTGCGGGCATCGAAACTGGAGATGGCTTGGCGTCCGTAGGCCATGCCGGCGGCGAAGTGGCCCTGATCAAATGCCGCTTGCGCTGCTTCGACCAGGAAGCGCGGCGAGGCAGTGGCCGCATAAGCGGCTTTGAGTTCGAGCTCGGCGGAAGCATCAAAGGCGATAGTGCGCAAGGCCTGGGCGCGATTCCAGCGCTCGAGAACATTGGGAGCGACAGGCTCGTCGAAAGGGCGCAGCGGCGGGGCAGAAGGAATCTGTGCGAGGAAATCGGGGGAATCTTCCTCACCCGGGCCGAGTTTTTCCAGATGCGCTTGCGCTGCGTCCGCGAAATAGCTGGTGGGGAAACGGTCGATGGCCTTCGTGAAATAAGCCCGGGCGTGGGCCGGATTGCCGCTGCGCTCGGCGTTGCGGCCAAGCCAGTAGAGGGCGTTGACGGCGGCGGCGGAAACTGGATACTTGCGCAGGAAAACGGTGATTTTATCGTCGGCGTAAGGCTGGCGTTCGAGATAGGCAACCCAGGCGATGCGCCATTCCGCACTGTAGGCATTCTTCCCCGCCGGAAACCCTTCCAGGACGCGTTCGTAATAATGCGCCGCCTTCGAGCGGTCAAGCTCAACCCAATAATAATTTCCTCCGGCCATCAGGGCTTCTTCGGTCCAGTGGCTTTGGGGATATTTTTCGGCGGCCTTCTCGATATTGGTGAGCATGGCGACTTCGTTTTTTTCCGAACGATACGCTTGGGAGAGGAAGTAGAGGCGCTCGGCGTCCGCTTCGGGGTCGCTCAGTTTCAAATTGGCGAACAGACCCGGCGCCGGCTTGGGATGCTGGCGGCATTCAGCGGCACGAACGAGCGCCCGTTGGCGCTTGGGATTGGCCGGGTCCTTCAGCATAGACGCGAGCTTTTCGAATTCGGTGCGCGCTTCTTTCCACTTGTGCGCATCGTAGAAGATCTGGGCTCGCTGATCCTGCAGTTCCGCTGTGGCGTAAGGGAACTCGTCATGAAGCTGTTTATTGAGCCTGGGCAGCGCAATTCCGGCGTCTTTCGCCTCATCCGCCATTGGAAATTTGTAGAAGAGGATCTCGTAATCCTTGGTGGCGTCGATCAGCTTGCGAGCAGACTCGTGGGCGAGAGCACGGGCAAGCAGGAGCGCGGACTTCAAAGCGGTTGGAGGATACGCCGCGAGGGCGTCAAGGGCGTCGCGGGTATCGCCGATTTCGATGGCGGTAGGAACGTATGCCTCGAGCACTTGCTCTTTGAAAGCAATATCGGGATAGTCCTTCAGGAGAATGGCAAAATCCTGGGCCGCTTGGCCACTTTTGTGCAACGCGCGTTCACTTTGAGCCGTCCAGAACAGAGTGTATTCACGGAGCAGTGGGTCGGCCTTTGCTTTCCCGAGCCAGGCGAGAGCTTGTTGCGGCCGAGCCTTGGAATAATCGTCGTAGCCGAGAGCGAGGGCGGCTCGTTGTCCCCAGACACTGGAAGCTTCTCCCTTGGCGAAGGCGGCGAGTTTGTCGTAGGAGCCGGGAGTGCCATGATGCAAATCGCGCGCCAGGACAGCTAAATCCTTCTGCGCGGCCGCGTCTTCCGGGGTGGCCGCGTCAAATCCCGGCGCCGAAGTATCGGGCTTGCATCCGGTCTGGCAGGCGGGCGACTTCGGATGCGCGGCTTTTTTCTTTTTGTGAGGGTGGCTCTGCGCGAGCACGTCAACACTGCCGCCAAACAACATAAAGGCGCACAGGAGCAGCGTCAAAGCGCGCGAGACGACTACGTCAATGGCGCGTGCGCTACCGTGACTTGCTGGCCGTGGCGTAAGGATATTCGCCGAGGGTGGAAGAATCGCCATCCGCGAGGATTTCCACCAGCCACCGGTAGAAGTAGTCCACCGGGTGGTCCATGATAGGTCTGAATCTGCGTTCGTATTCTTTATGAGCTTTCTCAATGTCATCTTTCAATCGGATGCAGATGTCTTTGTGTTCCCGGCCCAGTCTAACCTGTTCTGGTCGTAACATCTTAATATCCTGCATCGAAACTTTGGCCACGCGATTTGCGCGCCGGTGAAGCTCCTGTTCCTCAGGAGTCAACCGGTTGATGTCAAACTCCGCGGTAACGGGGATCGCAACTTCGGCCTGTTCTAATTCTACTGGAATTTTCATTTCCGCTGTGGGCGCTACGGGTACTTCGGGGGCCATTGCGGGTGTCGCCGCCATCGGTTCTGGGATTTGCGCGACCGGCCGGACAGGCGCGGCAGCCGCTTCGGCAACGGCCACGCCCAAGGCCACGGTAATCTGTTCTTCCAAAGGACTGCGCGGGCCCGGTTGCAGGGCGAAGGCAATGAAACGGGAGAGCACATCGAGTGCCGCGGAAAGTGAGGCCGCGCAAGTCTGGGCTCGCAACATGGGAGGCAAAGCGTTCGTGGGCCGACTGCTTGAGCAGGCGGCAACGACATCGTTAACGGCCTGCTGGAGCTCTACGCTGGAGCGCTGAATGCCCTCAAGGTTGTCTCGGAGCGCCCGAGCAATGGCTTGTTCGACTGCGTTGGGTTCTCGTGACATGCCTGTTTGGGGGGACTTTTGCTAACTTTTCCCCTGTTTCTCATTGTGCGGTGAGGCGCGAAGGGCGTCAACGGTCTGAGGGTGTCGCTGTGCCTAATCCGTGCTCACGTGAGCACTCCGGACTGCCACACGAGCAGCTAAAGGATCGCGATATTGCGCTCATTTGACCGCATTCAGCCGCTTTGCCGATAGATACCACTGGGGTGATTCCAAGCGAGTGTACCAACCAAACGCACGTGATTTGAAATGACCCACCGGTTGCGGGCAATGCTAAAATGATGGCTGTAGGGGGCGACACGGTTTCGACGGAAGCTGTCGCGTCTCGGAGGCATGCCGGGGGCCAACCACCCGTAATCGGTCGGAAACTAGAACTGCCAACAACAACTTGGCACTTGCTGCTTAATTAACTAAGCGCACGCTTCCCCGGGCTTTACTCACGGGCCCGGCAAGAAGCGTCATACAGTGAGCTGGCTTGAGCCTTTCGGTCCGTAAGGCTTGGGCGAGAACCATCGGACTAGCCGGCTGCGTTTCTTGCTCGTTCTAAGCGCGGAAGGCGAACCAAACGGAACTGAGATAAGCATGTAGGCTCCGTGGCGTTGCGCTTTTCGGACGGGGGTTCGACTCCCCCCGCCTCCACCATGTATTTGATTGATTATGCTGTAGTTATTGTAACTAGAAAGTCTACGTTCCAGTTTGTGGTGGACTTTGCCCGTGCTGAACCTCTGGCGTAGACATTTGAAAGGCTGTCCGCACCGAGTACGGACCTACAAAAAGTGCGGTTGTCCGATCTGGGTCCAGGGCACTCTCGACGACAAATGGATTAAGAAATCCCTTGATCTGCGCAACTGGGAAGCTGCCCAAAAACTCGTTCGCGATTGGGAAAGCGGTCACACTGGGAGCGAAGACGCTTCCGTTCAAACGGCCTGCGAGTCGTTCGTAAAAGACTGCGAAGCTCGAAATCTTTCGACCGCTTCTCTCGACAAGTACAATCTGCTCACCGATGAGTTGAAAGAGAAATTTGGCAAGCGACCGATAAGATCGCTCGGGCTGCCCGAACTTTGAGTCTCACGGGATTGTCGCGAATCCAGCCTGATTCCATGCAAAACTTGAAGAACGTCCGCAGCCGCTCCAATTTCTTTCGCGCCGAAACAAGCTTCTCTTGTACACCCAGAAGACCGGGCAGCCCGTTTGGCTAGCACTTCCAAGAGATGTAGCGGCTGAACTAGAGAACACGAATCCTCAGGGAAAATATTTCTTTTGGTCAGGAAATGGCCTGGCAAAATCCACGGTTGCAGATTGGCAGCGGAGTTTGTCGAAGGTTTT
>JBAVHY010000190.1:0-7075 GCA_049686315.1 Candidatus Acidiferrum sp.
GCCTCGGCCTCCTGAGTTTCCGCGGCGTCAACCGCAGTGTGCGCTGCCGCATTTACGATGATCTCCGGCCGGATCTCACGCAACGCTCGCCTGATACTGACGGGGTCGAGAAGATCTAATTCCTTTCTACCAGGAGCAACTACCTCGCCCAGTGCCGGCAATGTGCGCAAAAGCTCTGAGCCGACCTGGCCGGTTTTTCCCGTGAGCAAAATCGGCCGTTTCATTTGGTTGAGAACTGCGGCAGGAATTCGGGGGCAACATCCGCAAGCCTTGGGTTTTTCGAGTCCTTGTCGGAAACTATGGGCTCCGGAATGCCCCAGAGGATGTTTAAGTCAGGATCGCTCCAGAGAATTCCTTGTTCGTCCCGGGGATCGTAAAAATCGCTGCATTTATAAAGAAACTGGACGGTATCTGTCAGCGCCAGGAAACCATGGGCGAACCCCCCGGGAACATAAAGCTGGTTCTGTAACTCCGCTGAGAGTCGAACACCAGTCCACTTACCGAAATAAGGAGAACCGACCCTTATGTCGACCACGATGTCCAGTGCTTCTCCCTCCACCACACGGCAGAGCTTTGCCTGTGGATGCTGCAACTGGTAATGCAGTCCGCGCAACGTCCCGCGGACCGAACACGAATGATTGTCCTGAACGAAGAGATCTTCGATTCCGAGGTCGGCGAATTTCCCCTGGTGGTATGTTTCCAAGAAAAAACCCCGGCTATCACGGAGTACGGTGGGTCGTAGCTCAAGAACACCAGGAAGAGAGATCTCGATTCGCCTCATTTCCCGCAATTTCCTATCAAGTCAGTTTGTGCTCGCTCAACACTCCGCGGCCCCAAGGTATCGAGCGCCTAATCCTTTCAAAGGCTGTGGCGTCATACAGGTGGACTCCGATTATGGCATGATTTGACTTGGGGATTTTTGGTTTTTCCTCGATGCCGGCAACTTAATCCCCTCGAATCTCCGCGACGCCAAATCTCTGGGTGTCGGGAACTTCCTTCAAGAGAATTTTGGCTCCGCGCGTTTGCTGCTCGAATGCTTTAACAGCTTTGCAAATATTTGTTTCGATGATGTTGTCACCGAGGACTACACAGATAGGATGGCCGTCGGCAAGATCTTCCGCCAAGCCCCAGCGCCTCCGCGACGCCGCCTTCTCCCTTCTGGCAGGTGTAGTTCAGATATCAACTCCTGGCGTTCAAGATGTATTGGTGATTCAGTGCTACGAAATCTCGCCTCAAGGAGGACATAGACCCCCGTTCGGTGCGCTCGGCGACCCATTCCCGGCGTCACAGAGCAAATATTTCGCGCAACTTCGAACACGAGAGGGACTCAAAATTGGGCACCACGTAGTTCGCGCCCGCATCAACCAGCGTTGAGACGCGATCAGCCTGGGCGATTCCTACGCACATCATTCCGGCTGATTTCACGGCCCTCACGCCGGCCGCAGCGTCTTCAAAAGCCACCAAGTGGGAAGAATCGACTCCCAATTGTCGGGCGGCCTTGAGGAAGACGGCCGGATGAGGCTTGCCATGCTCCACTTCATCGCCGGTGACGACCACTCGAAAACGCTTCCTCAAGTCGAGTCTATCGAGAAGAAAGATTATCCGACTTCTACCTCCAGAGCTGGCAATCGCTAAGGCCAGATGTTCACATTCGAGGCTCTCCAAGAAACACAGCAAACCACTTATTATCCTCACATGGCCTGCTTCATCTCGAAAGAATTGCTCTTTACGGTGTCCGTACTCGACAATCTGTTCCGTGCTTAGCTCGCCCAGGAAATGCCGCAGAATGTCCTCGCGCCTTCTTCCGTCGAGGACGAATTGCAGCTGTTCTTCCGAGGCTGTTCTTCCCACTGTTTCAAGAAACCTTTTCCAGGCGCGCATGTGCACATCATGGCTGTCTACAATCACCCCATCGAAGTCGAAGACCGCCCCTCTAAACACGCATTCCACCTTGCCCTTGGGCCCGAAGACGGGCTGGCCAGAGTTCTTGAGCCGCCCGGTAAGTCTCCGGCGTTCCGATATCAATGAGAAAATCTTGGATTCGATAGGCCGCCATTCGACCGACAATTTGCGGCAAAACGTGAAACCCCAGATCGACTGGACAGGTGTCCGGAATAAAATCGAGTAGCGCGGGCGTGGCCAACATCAATCCGGAGAAGGCCAGATTGCCGACCGGCGCTTTGGGTTTTGGGTTCACGAGAATCTTGCGGACACCTGTTTGATCGGAGATCGCCTTGCGGACCGCCTGAATATTCTTGTATCCGTTCAGAGCAATGTTTCGTTGAAATTGCTGGAAGCTCTGAGGAAAAGGTTCGAAGGCGTATACGGTTCCACTTGCACCGACGAGGCTTGCTCCGATCAAGGAGAAGTAGCCTGCGTGTGCTCCGATGTCAACCATGGTCATGCTCGGTCGTAAGATTCGCTCGAAAAGTCGCGTGGTGCCCGGTTCGTATCGATCCAGTACTAGTTCAAGCGTCGAACGGAACGAACCCTTGTCACCAACTCGCCAGTCCATCTGTTGCCCTTGCACTAGCAGAGGCCCACGTTTCCCCAGAAAATACATGGTCAAGCCGAGCTGCCCAATGGTGTTTAATCCTGCGACCACGGACCGACCCAATCGGGATCTGCGAAGCCCTGAGCCACGCACGAGGCCTTCCGCTGCTTCAAAACACCGCATCGAGAAAGCGTGAATCATTTCCTTTGCCCGCCCGCTCGCGCGGCTTGTTGCCCCATCGGTTCTAGTTCAAGCGCATCCACCTCGACCGCCACTGAGCGCATGATGAGGTCGAGTGAAATCACGAAGCGGGAGCGATTCTTCCTCTTGACTAAAACTCCTTGCATGCCCTTCAGGGGGCCGGTCTTCACCAGCGCTCGCCGCCCGACTTTGAGATAAGGATGCGGTGTCGCACGCACTCCGCTTTCAAGGCTGGCGCGCAGCGCTTCGATTTCCTCCTGTGGCAACGCCGCCGGTGTTCCGTTAAAGCCGACGATCTTGGCTACGCCCGGAATCTGCAGCACCTGCAAACGGTCGCGGAGCGCGAGGTGTACGAACACGTAACCCGGAAACAGGGGCAACTGCAACTGCACTCGCCGGTCCTTCCATCGGCGCACTGAATCGTATAGCGGCAGAAAGTGCTCGACTGATCTTTGTCCGAGTTGCGCGGCAACGCGCTTTTCGTGATTCGCACTGGTATAGGCGGCGTACCATTGCGGCTCGAGGTATGCGGCTGGCAAGACCACCTCTTCCGTTCTGGGTCTGCTGAGGCCCGGTGTTGCCCTATTTGCACTCACGGCGCGGCGCTCCTTTCATACGTCAGACCGTCCACAGGTTTAATTTCATTGTATACAGCTTCGCCCCGTCACTTACACAGGTATTTGTGACCTAACCCATTTAAAACCAATTTCATACAACCAACTGGGACATCTACTCCGGTTTTTCTGTTGCGTCCTGCTCCTTTGGTCTGCCGGGCCAGCCCCAAACTGTGATCTCCTCCGAGTGACTGCTGGCGCCGTTACGAGAGAACCGCGGAAGCCGCGACGACACGGTCGAGAAGACTTCCTGCGCAAAAAGCTTTCGCGGATCCGCGTCATCCGTTCCCTGCCACAACGCACTTCCAAATACCCACAACGCCGCCACGGCCATCGCCAAGGAAGTTCCCAAAAGCATAAGGAACATGCGTGGCGGATACGATTTCTTCGTCGGCACCATCGCTGCGTCCAATACCTTCACAGAGGGGATTTCCTTGGCTTCCTGCACCTTCGCAAGCTCGTACTCCTGTGTCAGCGTCTCGTACACCGCCTCTTCGATTTTTGTCTGGCGGAACAAGTCGGCGTAGGTGACGCCAAGGATGGGCAGCTTCCGGATTGATGGATAGAGCGCGTTGTCACTCTTGGCGCCACCTGGCGTGTCGCCTGCACCAAGCTTGTCCAGTTGCTGCCGAAGTTCATTGACGCGCGCCTGAAGGGAGCGAACACGCACGTTGTGTGGCGTGTAGATCTGCCGCAGCCCCCTTAGCTCGGACTCGACGGCAATCAGCTGCCCTTGCAGCGTTGCGGCGGCTTCAACCATCGCTTTTCCCTGCGCAGGAATATCGATCGCCGTGTTCTTGCTGGCAAATTCGCTGAAGTTCTTGGCGGCCGCGTCGAGGTCGCCCTTGACGTCGCGCAGACGCTCCTCGAGGAAGATTCTTTCGCGGCGCGCGGACGATGTGCTGACCTGTGCGACCAAGTGGTCAAGCTCGTTGACGTAGGCCTGGGCCATGGCCGCCGCGCGTTTCGGGTCGTGATCCGTGACCGCGATGGAAATGATGCCGCTTTTGCGATCCTCCCAAACGAAAGTGTGCTCCGCAAGGATAGCTCGCGCGTCTTCTATCTTCGAGGTCCCGTAAAGCTTCTGAAGGTTGAATTGTTCGATCAGACGGTCTTGGACTGTCCAGCTTCCGAGGATGCCGACAAAGAGCGCTCCGGAGTTCTTAAATCCGAGCAAATCGCTGGCAACTCCGCCGAGGTCTACTCCCCCCGCCCGTCCAGCCAGGGCCGCAAGCATCCCCATTCCAGAGCCAGACTGGCTCTCCGGCGGCATTAATCTGGTAACCGAATCGTACCGGACTGGAATCAGGAATGCGATGAGCGTGCTCGCGAGCAGCGCATAGATCCCGGCGCGCACAATGAAGCTCCGGTGATCCCACAGCAATCGCAAACACGAGAGCATACTATCCGGTGTATTCACCTGCTCCATCATCGGCGATATTACGGGCGAGCCACCTTCATGCACTCCTGCGACCGCCTGCCGAACCGGTACTTTCCCTGTCGCGCTCAATTCGGATCTCCCGTGTTTGTGGCGTTTCCTGTCGCATGATGGAACGACGGCCTGTAAATTTTTTGCGGCTGAAACTGAATTCCGACCGAAGTAGTGAAGTTTCGCTCCGGCCCGGGCTGAATCGCGGGGAATAGCCAGCGCTCGTGCTGCACCGAAGCATAAATACCCGTACCATTGCGGAGCCAGAAATCCGCACGCGCACCCACGTCGGTCAAGGTTCCACCTCCGGGAACAAATTGCTGGCTCACTTTCTCATGCCGGAAATTGAGTTGGATTCGATTCTTGGGCGTAAACCAATAATTGGACCATGCTTCGGCGCCCTGTCCTTGACGTCCGATCCAGCTTCCCATCAGGTTGCCTTCGTTGGTATAGCCGCTGAGGTAGCGGCTATTCCAATAAAAAAAGCCATGACCAAGACCAATGGGCAGGTCCGTATATACACCCTCGACGCGGAGGTCGAGCTTCGGAGCCTTGGGGAGATGAGAAAAATACAGTCCCGCGGTCCAAGAGGAGCGATCCCAGTAAGCCACCGGGCTGATCTGATCGTCTGCAAAACCATCAGCGTAAAATGTTGCCCAGTTGCGCAGGAGCGGCAGACGATAGCTAAGATCAAAGCCCGAGCGGCCATCGCCGGGATCATTGGACGTGCCTGGAGCTCCATTCTGTTGCAACCGAAAAATGCCCTGCAGATAAGTGTGCAAGGTGAAAGGCACGCCTTGTCCTGCAAACAGATTCGTAGCCGAGAACCCGAAGTCGACGTTTGGAGTGGGCTTGAAGCTGAATCGTTCACCGGAAATCATGGGTTGTGGGGAAAGAGGAGAGGTCCAAGTTCCGAGCAAGCCCGTAGGCTGTCCAAACACAAAGTTTTGCCCGGAAAGTTGGCCGAGAAAGAATTCGAGGCGTATGGGTCCCATCCATTTAAGTATGCTTGGCAGCGTGAACGGGGAGATGCGATTGACTCGAAACATCGTCATCGGCTGAGCATTATCGCTGAACATCATCGGCCCACCCGCTCCGGGCCCCCACCACAAGCTCTGCTTGCCAAAGGTGAATTGCCAGTTTTCGAGTGTCATGCCGACATAGGTATCGAGCAGTTGGAATCGATCCATCTGGCTGATAGGCGTTGCGGGCGGCACGGGTGGAAAACCCTCACCTTGTACACCTTGCACCAGAGAGATCACTTGGCGAGCCGACGCTGTCAAAGGCGGAGCTCCAGCCGCATGCTGGAATTCCCCGCTCGCATACACCGTAAGATTGGATTCCGTTGCCCAGGCCGAAAATCCTGCCACATTATTGAAGCCTTCTTCGTAAGGGCGACCAAAGTCGTTGATCACCGTTTGGCCGAAATCATAGCTGTAGCCTTGAGACAACGGCTTGCCGGAAATTCCCGTGAAGCGCGTATAGGCGGACTCTAGCCGCGCTCGTGTATTTTCCCCGCCGCCCAAAAGCCCACTCTCGTCACTGAATTCTTGCGCCAAAGAACGATAGATTTTGGTGACTGGCGAAGAACTCAGATCCGTGCCTTCGAGCTCTTCGCCCGCTTCGCTGACAAGCCTGGCACACTCAGACCGCGTCCAGGGGCGCATATCGACAATCGCCGATCGAATAAACCCTTGCGCGATCAGCCGATCCATTGCCGGGTAAATCCAACTATCCAAGGGAACATAGGGCGATCCCATATTGGCGCTCGAAGTTGCGTGGGTCTGGCGAAGGAAGCCTCGGAAAGAGTCCCAAGAACTGCCGCCGAGTTCGACATCATGGTGCCGATTGTAAACACCTTCAGCAACCATGTTGCCGATGATGCTGCCGACGAAGACATCCGAGGGGAAGTGTTGTCTCGCCCGGTAGCGCGAGTAATCGACCAGCGAAACCAGGCCATAGGCCAGCATCTTTGTCAGCGGCCCCGGATACTCATGCGTCACGACGCCCGCGACCGCCCAGGCAGCCGCGGCATGTTCGGACGGGAAGGAAACGCCGCCGTTAAAGAACTGTCCGCTCCCGTCTCCCTCGAAAGGCCTCTGACGTCCAAGCGGATATTTCATGGCTTCGACAACCACCAGGCTATTTACAACCGCTTCTCCGGCGAGGAAGCCGGTTTCGCGCCAGTGCTGCACGTGCTTCGGATAACTCAACAGCCACATGGCTCCGGCGCCGCCAAGGAGAGCACCAACATCGGCATTCGAGACCGTATTGTAGTGGCTGACGGTCGTCGGGTTGTGCGAGATGTGCCGACTCATATCCGCGTCCGTCACAAAT
>JBAVHY010000191.1:0-1744 GCA_049686315.1 Candidatus Acidiferrum sp.
CGGGGAGACTCGTCGGTGTCTCCACCAGGATCTTTCGCGACCCGGGCAAATACTCCCAGCACCGTATTCGTGTTGCCGACATCGAGAACGAAGAGCATTGATTCAGATTCCAAAATATGAGCACTCAGCCTTAAACAGCCGGCATTTGAGCGCCTATTCTTATCTTTCCCGCACCGTTCCACTCAGAATCGTTCGCAGGCCCTTCCCGATGCGCACCTGCAAGAAGCCTCGCGGATCAAGGCCTTCGGTGATGCCCTCGACAGTTGAGCCGTTCTCGTCGACGCACACCTGTTTTCCTCGCGTCCACGACGATCGCTCCGCAAACCGCTGCAGGATCGACTCCCGCGCGTCCGGATCTTCGACCAGTTGACGATACTCGCGGTCCAGCGATTTTAACAAAGCGCCCACCAGCTCAACCCGGGACCACTCGCTCCCAGTTACCAGTCGCAGTGAGGTCGCAACGAATTCTTCCGGTAAGCTCGCCTGATTCGCATTAATGCCAATGCCGACCACGATGTGGCGAACGCGCGTGGCTTCTGAATTCATCTCGGTCAGGATGCCGCAGACTTTTTCGCGGCCGATGAGCACGTCGTTGGGCCACTTCAGGTCTACGTTCACTCGCGAATCGACTTGCTGAATGGCCGCCTGCACTGCGAGTCCAGCCGCGAGGGAGAGCACGAGCACGTCGGACGGCGGCAGCACTGGCCGCAGAATGACGGAACAATAAATGCCCGTCGATCGCGCCGACTGCCACGAGTTCGATCCACGGCCGCGTCCAGCGGTTTGCTCTTCGGCTAGAAAAACGGTGCCTTCCGGAGCCCCTTCGGCCGCAGCAGCCATGGCTGCGGTATTAGTCGATCCAATCTTGTAGAAGTGATGAAGATGCGCGTCGAAGATCGTGCCGCGCAGCAGCGGTCGGAGAATCTCAGGCAAAAGCAGGTCTGGAACTGAGCGCAGGCGATAGCCAGTCGCTTGGTGGCCGGCTACGTCCACCCCCAAGCCACGTAATTGCTGAATCAATCGCCACACTTCCGAGCGGGTGCCGGAAATTTCCTGCGCAATTTTGGTGCCGCTCACGACCACCGTGGCGTGTTCCATGAGCAAACGCACAATGCGGCCTAGACGAACATCGGTCGCCTGGTGCTCGTGTGGCGCGGATCCGCCCTGAGCGTTAGTCGCAGGAGCCCCTTTCCGCGTGGGTTTGCGCGCGAGATTTGTCCCAGTCTTGCTGATGCGAAGATTATGCGCGAATCCCCGCCAAACAACAAACGCCGGCCGCTATTGCGCCGTTTCGGTGAAAGTCACGACTGGATGCCCGAGAGCATGTTGTCCCTCCGCTGTAACATGGGCCGTCCCCGGCGTCGCGGGCAAAGTCAAAACAACCGCTGCTTTTCCTGAAGAATCCGTGGTGACAGTCCGTCTTGAGAGCGACCCTGCGCTGGTCGTGAACAGAATCGTCCCTCCGGTAGCGCTCCCGCCTGACTGGCCCGGGTTGAGAGTGACCGAAAGATTCAACTTGCTCGCCACAGCACCCTTCTGGCTGTCACCTGTCTTGGTCAGCGAAGCCGGAGCATTCCCCACCAGAATCCAGCCACTCTGCGATTGCGCGGCGCCCGTGGTGTCTGTGCTCGTGACGGTGTAGTGATAGAAACCAGGCGTTGTGCCCGCGGTGACAGTGATGCTGCCGGCATGACCAGCGCTGAGCGTCGGTTGCGTGACGCTAAGCTTGATACCGCTATCGGAC
>JBAVHY010000192.1:0-1646 GCA_049686315.1 Candidatus Acidiferrum sp.
GACAGCCGGCAGGATGCCGGCGCTACCAAGCGCTCGATTTGGATGTGGGGAGTGGAGGCAGTAGGTAGATGACAGCGATCATCGCGGTTGCGAACCAAAAGGGTGGGGTCGGAAAGACGACGACGGCCATCAACTTGGCGGCAGCAGTGGCGGCGAAGGGAAGGCGGACGCTGCTGATCGACCTGGACCCGCAAGCAAACTCGACGATTGCGTTTTTTGACATGGCGGAAGTGAAGGAATCGATGTTCGAGGTGTTGGGAGAGGCACGGACGCCGATAGCCAATGTGATCAAGCCAAGCAAGGAAGCTTTGTTGAGCGTGGGGCCGGGAAGATTGTCGCTGGCGAAATTGGAGACGGCGTTGAGCGGGCAGTTCGATGCGCCGTACCGATTAAAGGACGCGCTGGCGCCGGTGCTGAAGGATTACGACTACGTGATTGTGGACACGCCCCCCTCGCTAGGGATATTGACGGTGAACGCGCTGGTTTCCGCGACGCACCTGCTGGTGCCGATCCAGGCGGCGTATTTTGCGATCGAGGGCACGGACGATTTGCTGGAGACGTTTGAGCGCATCAGGGCGCGGCCAAACCCAGATTTGAGGATGCTGGGAGTGGTGATTACGCTGTTCGACAAGAGGACGAATATTTCGAAGGATACTCACGGGCAGATCCGCTCGGTGTTTGGGGAGGTGCTGTTCAAGACGAAGATCACCAAGAATGTGCGGTTGGAAGAAAGCCCGGCGTATAAGCAGACGATCTTTACGTTTGCGCCGAAATCGCCGGGCGCGGTGGAGTACAAAAAACTGGCGGCGGAGGTTGTACAACGTGTTGAAGAGAGCCGGGTTGCCCGTCACGCTGAAGATGCGGCATGACGCACACTATGTAGAATCGTTGACAAGTTACAGCGGCGCAGCGGTGGGACGAATGATCCCAGTGGATCAGATCCGGCCGAATCCGGACCAGCCACGAAAAGCCCTGGGAGATTTGCGCGAACTGACGGAATCAATCCGGGAGAAGGGCGTGCTGCAGCCCCTGCTGGTGCGCTTTGTGCCGCGCGAGGATTGCTACTACATCATCTCCGGGGAGCGGCGGTATCACGCGGCGCGGGCGGCGGGATTGCGCGAGGTGCCGTCGATCGAGAAGGTGGCGGACGACGCGGAGACGCTGGAGATTGCGCTGATCGAGAATCTTCAGAGGAAAGACCTGACGCCGTTCGAAGAGGCGGACGGGCTGCACCGACTGGCCACGCAGTTCGACTACACGCATGAAGATGTGGCGAAAAAAATCGGGCGGGCGCGGAGTTCGGTGAGCGAGATATTGATGCTGAGGAATATTCCGGACCCGGTTCGGAGGAAGTGTGTCGAGAACGGGGTGCTGGCGAAGTCGATGCTGCTGCAAATTGCGAAACAGCCGTCCGAGAAGAAGATGCTGGAGATGTTCGGGCGGATTTTGCAGGGTGGATTGACGCGAGATGAGGCGCGAAAAGAACGAGCGGATGAAAAGGCGGGTGGGCACCGTCCGCAGCCGTTCATTTTTCATTACGAGCCTGAGAATGAGGCGTTCAAGTTCCGGCTGCAATTCAAGAAGAGCCATGTGTCCAGGGATGAGTTGATCCGGACGCTGCGGGAGATATTGGCGCAGTTGGAGGG
>JBAVHY010000193.1:0-3195 GCA_049686315.1 Candidatus Acidiferrum sp.
GCCCCTTCTCGTTCGAAGTGACGGTTGACGAACTCCCTGCCGCGATTTGAAATATCTCTAAAGGCGCATAAAAAGACCTGTCTAGGGCGCGGATAACCAGAAGGGCAACAAGTAACAGCCCGAGCCGTCTAAAACGATTTCTTCTTGCTGTGGAAAGACGCCGCCCCTCCCGCCGCGAAAGCTGAATTTGCAAAGCTGATTGAGCTGACCGTACCTGGCAGAAGAGAAAACACCTAGTTCGCCAGAAGGAGATAACTTTCCACAAACGGCGTACGTGGAGATGAGAACGCAAGCGACCTTCGACGAAACCTCGCTTCCTCCAATGGGACTTCTGGAGAGCCAGATGTCCGGGCGCGTAATACGTCCAAATGATCGCGACAGTGCTTAGAGGGGTCGTTCCTAAACACTCGGAATGACCAACCGGTGGTAGACTGCGCTTATGGCTACCAAAAAGAAAACCAAGAAGGAGCAGACGAAGTCGAAGAGAACAGCGGGGAAGAAGGTGGCGCCGATGAAGAAGGCTGCTAAGCAGAAGCTAGCGAAGAACAGGGTAACTCCCAAGAAGAAGTTGGCGAGGAAGAAGTCAGCTCCGAAAAGGGCGGAGGTGAAAACGAAGGTCGGCGGGAAAACGGCGGGCGCACTTAAGAAACAGGTTCAGGGGAAAAGCCAAAGCGTGGATACGGTGGGATTCGCACTCGGAGAACTGGGAGCGCGGTCGGGCGAGCAATCGGGAGATCTGCAGGGATTGTCCAATGTCCAAGGTGCGGATTCGGAGAGCGTGGACGAGTTGCTCGAGCAGGGAAACGCTTTCGAGGCCGAGGTGGTGAAGGGGGTGGAAGACGCCGAGGACGCTGACAAGAGGGAAGTTCGCGCACATGAGGTGCCGCAGGATGATGTTCCCGGCGAGTATCCGGATAAGAAGCAGTGAGTGAGCGGGTAATGCCGGCGCGGACCGTTTCCGGCAACTGCATCCGCCAGAACTTCTATACATCTATTCCGAAGCGGGCCATGCTTCTCCAATGCCTTGGATGGTTGTGCGCAAATATCCAATGTGGTTCTATTCGATTCTTCATCTCTTAACGCTCATCGGTGCTGGGTTCCAGTGCGTATTGGCTACTGAGAGGCGCAATTTTAGTACTTAAAGGCCTGCACCTGTCCTATGAAAAGGGAATCCCAGCCAGGCAATCAGGTCGGCCCTGCTGCCTTCGGATGGTTCCACGGTGCAACGCACTTTTCCGGTCTCTTTTCCAGGCGTATCATCCAGGCATGACCAAAGCCAGCGTGAATGAAACCTTGTTCCTTTTTCTGTTCAGCTGTGAGAAATGCCATAAACCAGTCACGGCTTGGTCACGCACCCAAAACCGGGCACATTAGAGGAAGCCGAGAAACACGTTCTGCCTCTTCACTGCGTGAAGGAATGTGGATGGTCAAGCGCAAAGATGGGGAGTGAAGCATTTGCAAGCTGGGCTGTTCCTTGGCGTTACGAAACTGAATAATGAAATGGCTGCCTATGCGGAGAGCAGCGGTGAACCGGGCGGGCCTATCCGGTATCTGCACGGTACAGCGACTCCCAACAGATCGCGCTATTCCGCCCAAGTTTGCTGGCGACGGGCGCATCAGTGGCCATGAGTGACTTGCTTCGTGTTTGTCGTGAATCGTAGGTTGGTATTAGGTCGGGCAACCTGTCGCTCAAGGGAACTTCTATGACAGACGAAAAACAAGCAAGACTCGAAGCACGGGCAAGAATCGATATCAGGAAGCTCTTCGAAAGAGGCGAAATCACATTGAAGGATCATGCATCGGCTGTTGGATATCTGAGGGGCGTTTGGTTCGAACACCTATCGGACACCGAGATCGAAGATTTCATTTGCAGGGAAATCAGAAAGCTGGAGCCCTCAACAATCCAACCCGCCGAGTAGCCTTCTAAGTGAACGGTTGTTGACCAGTACCCGATAAGTGCTGCGTTTATCAGACATCACTGGTCGCATTGGCTGCTGACAAATCCTGTCCAGAGCAGCTATCCGAAACGCGGCACAAAGGCAATCTTGGAAATGAAAGCGAGAGGGATAGCCGGGCTGGCAAACGGGATGTGGTGAGAAATGAAGGGAGGCAGGCCAGGTCTTCCCGCCTCCCCTTTATTCCCCTTTCGGGGAATCCGATTAGCCTGACGGAGGGCGGCCAATCGGTCGTATGTTGGCCTGCTTAATGTAACCACATAAACACGAAAAAAGCTTTAAACCTTATTGATGCTGATGACTTCAATTGGGCAAGCAGGCTCCTCCTTACTCCCAGATAGGGCACTCACAATTGACCAACCAGTTTCCGCGTTTAACAGGCATTGGGTCCATTAGTTGGTGGGGAGCCCTGTAACCAAGGGTGATCTGGAAGTATGCCGCCCTCCAAAAAGCAAGAAAATTGTTGATTACTCGTGCAGGACAACGGTCAAGAGGGAAGTGTTGATCTGAAGACCACCGTTGTATTTGATGAAACCGAGCTCCCTGAACTTGCTCATGAAAAAATCGACGCGTGAGCGCGGTGTGCCGATCATCTCTGCCAGAGTTTCTTGGGACGTTTTGGGAAGTACTCCGTGGAGCTGGTCTTCCGGTCTTCCTTGCCGTAACGGGCAAGCAATAGAAGAGTGCGGGCGAGCCTCTTCTCGCTCGAGCTGAATAGCTGGTCTGTCTTGCCTCAGCTGGAAGTGGAGAGAGCGTTCTTCCGGTAAGATAACGGAGAGGACGACATGCGAAAAGAGCGAAGCACTACACTTCAGAGGAGAAGGTTGCCATCCTGAGGTGGCACTTGTTGGATAAAGTGCCGGTTTCTGATCTCTGTGAGGAGCATGGACTGCAGCCCACGGTGTTCTACCGTTGGCAGAAAGAGCTCTTCGAGAATGGCGCAGCTGCCTTCCAGGGCAAGAGCCGACCGGACCATCAAGGGGAGCAACAACGGATCGAGTTCCTGGAAAAGAAGATCCAAACCAAGGACGAGGTGCTGGCCGAATTGATGGCGGAGCAGATCGCTCTAAAAAAAGTCTTGGGGAGCTCTGACCAAAGTGTGGGTGCCGCATGATGTGCGGGACCTGGAATTAACTCGGACCGACTACGGTGGATTTGGAACGGGAGTCGTATTTAAGAACTTTTGCCCCGAGACAGAGATTTGAAGTGTCATACCAGTGTCATATGAATTGTGATGAAT
>JBAVHY010000194.1:0-37327 GCA_049686315.1 Candidatus Acidiferrum sp.
GTGCAGACCGCTTCTTCATTGGCCAGAAGGCCACTAAGCTATACGAAACAGCCATTTGCCCATCACTTCCTAATGATCAAGAAACGATTGCAGTAGGACAGTTATTATTGCGTCAGCCCTTAGTTGGATACCTCGGGTACAAGCAGCGGTTTCGCTGATGCAGTCAATGATCACATCGGTCTGGAGACGGATAGGCCGTCAGGATCGGCGTTGCGGGTAGGGTACCCGCTGGCCGACTTTCTCAAGGCAAGCCTCTTAGGAACGGGGATCGGATTACTTTGGGATGACTGCTCGGTGGCAAAGGGCTGTTGCCACCAACTTTTCGCGGTGCTCACAAGTGTAGAATTCAATGTGAGTTGAGATGGCGGAACCCAGGTGAAATACGTCCTCATCGTTGTGGCTGCCGTGGCCGGACTCATGGCCACACTAGTGTTCCTGATCATGTTTACGCACATTGCCGATAAGCACGAGCGGGCGGGTCACTTCGACATCTACACAAACCCCAAAGTCCCGGATTCCTCCGTGCAATCGGCTCTTTACTACAAACGGCATCTGCTTTCAGAGAGGCTGGGCGGCTATTCTGTCGATCCGAACAACCCGGATCGTATTTCATTCTGGTCCGACGATGTATTCCATGGTGAAGGGCGATGCGGCACGTTCCTCTATGACGGACGATCCAAGCAGTTGAAGCAGGTACGCCGTTGGCCGGTATCCGTCGAGTGGTCACTCGATAGCCGGTTCATGCTGCTCGATCCCCCACACCCCACGATTCTCGACCTTGCGACCGGCAGGGAGGTTGATCTGGCGGATGCCATCTCAAGGGAGGACGGAAACCGCGTAGAATTGTTGGCCCTTCAGTTGTCCCCGGACGGCGAGCGGCTCGCTGCAACGGTCGGGGTTTCGCCGGGCAAGCACCCGTGGGATCAGGACTTAGTCGAGATTACAGTCGCATTTTTGGGCGTAAGATACATCGCCACGATTCCTGGTTCTCAGTATCCGGCTTGGACGGAAAAAGACATCCAATGGAGCGCAGGGCGATTGCAGCTCACGGCCTTCAGCACAGCCGAACGACCTATCATGGTGAAAACGTCGGAGGGGCTCGGCTGGATTGCCGCTGCACCGATGGCCGCTCCCAGCCCCGTGAACCAGGACAGGTCTTGTACACCGGTGGAGCCGAAGAGCCGTTAATCTTGACGACCGCGGCACGCGACGATGACCGTATCTCTTTCTGATCGTTGCCCGGCGATGGTAATTGCTTATCGTCGTTTCAAAACCGTTTGTCGGCGTTAGAAGGTGTTCTGGGTTTTATCTCGGGAGGTTCACAAGATCGTCCAGCTTGGATTTCGAGCATACTAAGCCTTAGCCTCCTCCCTCCTCTCCCAGTGCCGTAGGCGAAAATGCACTCTGGTTGCACTGCGCCGCCCGGTAGAGCGGCGGCCACATCGTCTGTTCTCTAACTATGGTTAGGCTTTTGGGCTCTGAACTCCTGGACTCTATTCCCAGTGCCCCGTCTCTCGGTGGCCCATCTGTCCCTCGGCATCCGCAGTTTGTTACAACTCGTTCATATCCCTCGATCTACCCTCTTTTACAACCCATTCACATTCCTGTCACATCGGCGTCACCATGCACCTTTACTCCCTTGTCACAATACCTCTGATTCCCAATGACCTTCGAGGTGGCATATCCTGACCACGCCTATCGCAAACCACCGCGCTACGGTAGACTCGTATCGATGCGATCGCCGGCGCGAGAGCTGCACATGAAGCGCATCCTGATCATTGAGGACGATCGCGACATCGTCGAACTCGTGCGCTATAACCTTGCTAATGAAGGTTTTCAAGTATCGGCCGCCTTTGACGGCAACAGCGGCCTGGCCACGCTGAAGAAATCTCCCCCCGACCTGTTGCTTCTCGATCTCATGTTGCCGAGAATGTCGGGCCTCGATATTTGCCGCGAAATCCGTAAGGAAGAGTCGCTCAATCGCTTGCCGGTGCTCATGCTGACGGCCCGTGGCGACGAAGCCGACCGCGTCGTTGGCCTGGAAATGGGCGCCGATGATTACGTCACCAAACCGTTCAGCCCGCGTGAGCTCATCGCTCGCGTGAAAGCCCTTCTCCGCCGCGCCGAACCTCCCGCTGACTCCCCTCGCCTGCTGGAAATCGGCAAGCTGGCCATCGACCCCGCTTCCTACCGCGTCAGCCATTCCGGCAAACCCGTGCCGCTTAGCACCCTCGAATTTCGTTTACTTTATTACCTCGCTTCGCGTCCCAATCGAGTTTTCACTCGCGATCAACTCCTCGATGCCGTCTGGGGCACGGACCGCTTCGTAACGCCGCGCAGCGTGGACGTGTACGTCCGCCGCCTGCGCGAGAAAATCGAAACCGATCCGGAGAACCCGCTTCACTTGAAAACCGTTCGCGGTGCGGGGTATTTGTTCGAGACCCGTGCAACGTAAACTTTTCGGGAAACTTGCGCTGACCTTCCTGGCGCTCTTGCTGAGCGTTTTGCTCGCGGTGGATTTCCTTGCCGAGCGCGCCCTTCGCAACAGTTACCAGAACGACGGCTATCAGCAATTGAAGGCTCTCGCCCGCGTCATCCGCCTCCGCCCTCTTCCGCTTACCAGTGCCTCGCCGCAAACCCCCGAAGAAATCGCCGCGCTGAACACCTGGGTGGCCGCGAATGCTTCGAGCGGAGTCCGAATCTCGGTAATCTCCGCCGACGGCCGAGTGCTTGCCGACTCGCAGTCCGAAACCGCCACCATGGAAAGCCACGCGGGACGCCCGGAAGTCCGCGAAGCGCTCGAGAATGGCGAAGGCCGCGCCATGCGCCAGAGCGTTTCCGTGCGCAGCCAACTCATGTACTACGCGGTGCGTGAGAATCTCCCCGGAAATGTGCCCGTGGTTTTGCGGCTGGCACTCCCCATGGACGGTTTCGCCGAGGCACTCTGGAACTTCCGCCGCAATCTCTGGTTTTGGTCGCTGCTGATTTATCTCCTGGCGGGAGCCGTGGCGATGTGGATGTCCCGCGCTTATGCCGATCGTATCGAGAGGCTGCGTGAGTTTTCGCGGCGAGTTGCCGACGGAGATTTCCGGCCGCTTCCCGCGGATGGGAGGGGTGACACCTTGGAAGCGTTGGGAGCTTCGCTGAATCAGACGGCCTCGCGGTTGGACCGCACCATCCGCACGCTAACCGAGGAGCGCAATCTGTCCGCGGCCATCCTGGGCTCGATGGTAGAAGGCGTGGCGGTGGTCAATGGCGCAGAGCGGCTAGTGTTCGCCAACCCCGGATTCGCCTCCATCTTGGGTCTCGATGTTCCTCCGGTCGCGGGAAGCTCGTTGCTCGAAGTCGTGCGCCAGACGGAACTGATCGAGGCAGTGAGGCGCGTGTTGGCCGGAGAACCCCGCGTGGAAGCGGAAATCTCCACGGGCACGCTGCGGCAGCATTATTTTGCCGTGACCGTGGCCTCTGTGCGCGCCGGGGAAACCTCCGGAGCGGTCATCGTGCTTCACGACATCACCGAATTGCGCCGGCTCGAACGCATCCGCCGCGACTTTGTCGCCAATGTTTCGCACGAGTTCCGCACGCCCCTTACGGCGATTCAAGGTTTTGCGGAAACTCTGATTGGCGGGGCCATCGATGACCCCCAGAACCGCGGACGGTTTCTCGCCATCATCCTGGAGCATGCGCGCCGCTTGGCCCGGCTGACCGAAGATTTGCTCCGGCTTTCGCAAATGGACGCGGAGCAACTGGAGTTGGAAATCCGCGCGGTCAACGTTTCCCAGTTGATCGAATCCTGTTACGAAACGGCCGAACGCCGCGCCGCGGAAAAGGGTCTGAGCCTTTCATTGAATGTCCCCAGTCACCTACCGGACGTTGCGGCGGATAATCGGCGGCTCCAGGAAGTGGTGCAGAACCTTCTGGACAACGCCATCCAGTACACGCTTCCCGGCGGAAAGATCGTGCTGAGCGCAGAGACGCGCAACGATGAAGTCACCTTTACCGTGGCCGACACCGGCATCGGCATTCCGCAAGCGGATCAGCCGCGCATTTTTGAGCGGTTCTACCGCGTGGATGTGGCTCGTTCGCGGGAGGCCGGAGGCACCGGGCTTGGCCTGTCCATCGCCAAGCATCTGGTCGAAGCGCATGGCGGGCGCATCTGGGTGGACAGCGAAGTCGGCGTCGGTTCCAAATTCCATTTTTCCATCCCGGTCTTTGACCCGGAGAGGGCCGCGCCGCGACCCACCGCTTCCACGAGCACGTTTGGCCGGGCCTACCGCGGGAGTACTTCAGGCGGATCGTAACTATTTTCATTTCCATATATTTATGTGCCTGTGAACGGCTGGTAACAATTTGCGCGGAGCCTATAGCCAGCGTGCGCAGCCTAGTCCTTACCTGCTGCTGCGCGGAGGGTTAATGGCCACAGCAAACGGATTCGCCGAAGCGGTTTTGTACGACCTGTTGGTCAACTATTTGGTGTCCATGGCGCGTATGGTGGAAAGCGCCATGAACCGCGCCCTCGATGCCATCGTCGGGTTCGATAACCCGCGCACCGCCGGTCTGCCCGGAGAAGTGTTCCTGTTCGAGCCGCGCATCAACGAGATGGAAATCATGATCGACGAACACGCCATCCGCTTATTGCGGCGCGGCGGATTCAGCGACGATGAATTGAGGCTCATCGTGGCGGCCCTGAAGATTACCAACGATCTCGAGCGCATCGGAGACATTGCCGTGAATCTGGCGCAATGTGTCATCTCCTTGCGGGAGACGCCGGATGCGAAGATGCCGGAACAGTTTGCGCCGATGACCGAGGCGGTTCGCTCCATGGTCAGCCGCAGTCTGGGCGCACTAATCTTCCGCAACGCGGATTTGGCCGTGCAGGTCCTGGAAAGCGACGACGTGGTGGATCATTACCGCGACCAGATCTTCGAGACCCTGTTGCAAAACATGACCAAAGATTTGGCGCTGGTTAGCCCGGGGATGCAATTTGTTCTGGCTACGCGACATCTGGAGCGCATTGCAGATCATGCAACCAATATTGCCGAAGACATCATTTTCTGGGTGCGTGGGCTCGACGTACGCCATGGCCGCGGGTTGATGATGCGCGTGGAACAGCAGGAGACCACCTCCGAGGCAGTGGACAAGGTCACCGAGAATTCATATGACCTTCATTCTCGCGTGACTCCCAACTGCGAAACTCAGCGAGCTTAAACTTCACTCAATGTCCTACCTTGGGGACCGGCGCACCCCTGGTGCCGGTCCCCTTCTCCTTCCTCCTGATGGAAGAGACGACCTGGGCATCGACCAGACCGACCAGGCATCCTCTTGACCAACGGCCCGCGTCTAACTAATCTTGATTGTTGACCTGAGAGGCCGATGAGCCGCAATCGCAGTTTGAAGCCAGGGTCGTCTTGGCTGCCGCAGTGGCAGGTGTGCTTTTGTGTGCTCTTGATTGTGCTCGCGGTCTACAATCCATTCGCTGCTTTCAACGGATGCTCCGGCCGACTTTCCTACCAGAGACTTGCTTGTAACCGTGCCTCGATTGGCTCAAGCGAACTGCAGCACTTCAGCCCGGTCCCCAATCCGGATGTGCAACCGGAATGGAAAGTAGATTTACGAGGCGCTGAACCCCCGGAGGTGCAGAGCAGCCAGCCAGCCCGAGATCGGCGAGAGTTCCTCCCTTTGGAACCAGCGTTATTGGCGGGAGTTTGGTTCCGTCCCCCACCCTCGTTTTAATTTTATTTGCATCCAGGCCCCGAAGAATGGATTTCCAACGATAGCCGGTGTCTGTTTCTGTACAAATTCTAGGAAAAGGGAGTCGCACATTGGTCAGCGTCCTCGCTCCGGAGCAATTAGAGGCTCTTCGCCGTCTGAGCACGTGTGCAGTGTCGAATGCCGTTGAGACCTTCGACGTGCGTCTGCGAAACGCCGGTTTTGCCGACGCCAGTATTCGATGCATCTTCAAGGATTTCCCGCCAGTAGTCGGCTATGCGGCCACGGCACGAGTTCGCACTTCGGTGCCGCCGATGCGCGGCCACGACTACTCCGATCGTACAGATTGGTGGAGCGCCATTCATAAAATTCCGGCGCCTCGCGTTGTAGTTGTCGAAGACGTCGAGAAGCGCCCTGGATTTGGCGCTTTCGTTGGCGAAGTGCACGCGAATATATTGAGGGCTCTAGGGTGCGTGGCGGTAGTCACAAACGGCGCGGTGCGGGACTTGCCAGAAGTCCGGAGCACGGGTTTCCAATTCTTTGCCGGAAACGTAGCCGTCTCTCACGCCTTTAGCCATATCTTTCAATTTGGGACTGCGGTCGAAGTCGGTGGCCTGAGGGTAGAGCCGGGGGACCTGCTGCATGGAGATGAGCACGGAATTCTAAAGGTTCCGTTCGAGATAGCATCCGGCATCCTTGCTGTCGCCAGGCAACTTCAGGAAAAGGAACAACAGATCATAGCCATGTGCCGGTCTGCCGATTTTTCGCTGGATAAGCTGGTCGAGTTCTTTCGCGGTCCTGATCCTGAGGTGGAGGAAAGCGATGCCGGAAGGACCAAGGAATAGGGCGGTGTACGTTCATGCGTAGAACGGATTGCGAAAGCTTGCGGAGCATAAGAATCGCCCTCAGATTCGTGCTCTTCCTTGCGAGCATTGTGCTCGAATCTTGCTCGTCAAATGCCGCCAAGGGCGGACTGGATTACCCTATCGAGCCGACCGTTGCCGCGGCCAAGGTCCACCGCACGGACCTCACGCGAGCTGTCACTGTGACCGCGGAATTCCGGCCCTATCAGGAAATTGACGTGCACGCGAAAGTTGCTGGTTACGTGAAGCGAATTTATGTCGATGTTGGCGATCGCATTAAACAAGGGCAACTGATAGCGGTCCTCGAAATCCCCGAACTTCAAAACGAGGTCCAGACAGCCGAAGCATCGGTCAGCAAGAGCCAAGAAGAAATCCGGCGAGCTCAGGCGGAGCTGGAGCGCACACAGTTTGCTCTGGAAGTCGCTCACCTGGCCTACTCGCGGCTTGCGGATGTCTCTAAGACGCGTCCCGGATTGGTAGCCCAACAAGAGATTGACGACACCTTGGGACGGGACCGCGTTGCGCAAGCCCAGGTGGCTACGGCAGAGGCCGCACTCTCGTCCGCGAAGCAGCAACTTCGGGTCGCGGAAGCGGACCGCGAGAGAATTCGCACTTTGTTTGCGTACGCTCAGATCAAGGCACCCTTCAGCGGTGTCGTCACGAAGCGCTACGCGGACACCGGATCCATGATTCAGACGGGAATCTCTTCGCAGACTCAGTCAATGCCTCTTGTGACGCTGGCTCAGGAAAACCTGTTGCGCCTAGTCATTCCCGTTCCGGAGTCTGCTGTTTCAAAGATGAGATTGGGAAGCCCCGTGGAAGTAAGCGTCTCGACGCTGGGGAAGAAGTTCCAAGGCAAGGTGTCACGATTTGCGGATCAGGTGGATACGGCCACGCGAACGATGCATACAGAAGTGGACGTTCCCAACCCGAAGGGTGAACTGGTTCCAGGCATGTATGCGACTGCTTCGCTGGTGCTCAACGATGAACGGAATGCCCTGGCTGTTCCAGTTCAGGCCCTCACACGCGCTGAAGACAGTGTGAGCGTTTTTTTGATCGACAAGCAAGGCAAGCTGGAGGAGCGCCCGGTTCAGATCGGCATTGAGGCTTCGGATCAAGTGGAGATTCTGTCCGGGCTTAACGAAGGCGATCTCGTGGTCGTCGGGAACCGCAGCCAACTTCAGCCGGGGATGACGGTGCAACCGAAGGTTATTTCCGGTGCCCAGAGAGGTGAGGGAAAGTAATGTCCGGATTTTCCATTCGAAATCCTTACTTCATCGTTGTGGTCTGTCTGATTGTCGCCGTCGTCGGCGTCACCAGCCTGGTTCGCATGCCGGTGGATCTATTTCCCACCATCAATATCCCTGAAGTCGTTGTCGCAACCTTCTATTCGGGAATGCCTCCGGAAGAAATCGAGACGGAAATTACCGGGCGGTTCGAACGTTTTTTCACTTTGGGCAGTGGCATTGAACACATGGAATCCAGGTCGTTGCCCGGAGTCAGCATCATCAAGGTTTATTTTCAACCTGGTACAAACAGCGACTCGGATGTCAATGAGATATCCAACCTGGCGATGGCCGATCTCCGACGTTTGCCTCCGGGAACGCTACCGCCCGTGGTGGAAAAGTTCGACGCGTCGAGCCTTCCCGTGTGTCTGGTCACGCTGAAGGGCAGGGGTCTAAGCGAGACGCAACTCCGTGACCTCGGCCAGTTTCAAGTTCGCAACCAACTCGCGACCGTATCCGGCGCTTCTGTGCCGCCGCCGTTCGGCGGCAAGTACCGCCAAATCATGGTGTATGTGGACCCGGCAAAACTACAGGCCTACCAGCTCAGTCCGATGGACGTGGTTCGGGCGGTGGATAACGCGAATCTGATTCTGCCTGCAGGCGACGCGAAGATCGGCCCCTATGACTACAACATCTATTCCAACAGCCAATTCCGCGACATCCAGGGCATCAATACTCTTCCGCTGAAGACGGTCGGCCAGTCCACGGTAACTGTAGCGGATGTGGGCCGTGCGGAAGATGCACACCAGATCCAGACCAACGTCGTCCGCGTGGATGGCCAGCATTCGGTTTACCTGCCAATTCTGAAGCAGGGTGGCGATACCAACACGATTCAGGTCGTGGACGGAGTCAAGGAGGTGCTGTCGCGTCTCACCGACATTCCGAAGGAGTTGGCACCGCGGCTCGTTTTTGACCAGTCTCTCTTCGTCAAACGAGCGATTGAAACGCTTCTCCACGAAGGAGGAATGGGGCTGCTTCTGACGGCTTTGATGGTCTTGATCTTCCTGGGCAGCCTTCGCGCGACGGTGGCGGTGTTCCTGTCGATTCCGCTGTCCGCGCTGACCGCTATTATTGCGCTGTATTTCGGTGGCAGCTCAATTAATTCCATGATTCTCGCAGGACTGGCGCTCGTTTTTTCGCGATTAATCGACAATGCCGTAATCGTTCTCGAGAACATTTTCCGCCACCTGGAGCTTGGCGAGAAACCCGAGGTGGCCGCGGAGAAAGGCGGTCAAGAGGTAGCTCTGGCCGTTTTAGCCGCCACACTGACGAGTGCCGTGGTTTTCTTCCCGGTCACATTTCTATATGGTGTCAGCCGGTTTCTTTTCTCTGCGCTAGCCCTGGCCGTGGTACTGGCGCTGTTTGCTTCGTACATCATTGCCATGACGGTAGTGCCCTTGTTCTGCGCCCGGTACATCAAATCGCCAGCCCACGGGCACGCCGCAGACGCGCCGTCTGGCCAAGAATCGCCAGAAGACCATCGACTCCGCCGTGCGCGCTGGGGAGACCGGTTCAATGAATGGTTTGCCTCGCATTTCGCGCGTTTGCTCGAATTCTACGAATCGCATGTTCGTGATGCGCTCTCGCGGCCCAAAGCGGTTGGTGCTGGAATTCTGGCGGCCTGCGCCATTAGTCTTGTGCTCTATCCGCTCCTGGGCGTGGCCTTCTTCCCCCGGACAGATGCCGGCCAATTTGTCATCAATGTGAAGGCCCCCTCAGGGACTCGCGTAGAGATCACCGATCAGGAAGTCGCCCGCGTGGAGAATCTGATCAGGGAAACGGTGCCACCCAAAGATTTGCATCTGATCGTTTCTAATGTGGGCGTAATTCCAGGCTTCTCCTCGATCTATACCAGCAATGCGGGGCCCCACACTGCCACGATCCAGGTGGCATTGAACGAGGGGCATCAAGTCAGCAGTTTTCAATACATGGATGCAGTGCGCAAAAGAATCCAGCAGAGTTTGCCTGAGCTGACCACGTACTTTCAATCTGGTGGCATCGTAGATGCGGTCTTGAACCAAGGATTGCCTGCTCCAATTGATGTTCAAGTGAGCGGGTCGAATCTGGAGGCTTCTTATCGGATCGCGACTCAACTGGCAAGCAAGATTCGCAAGACCGCGGGCGTGAGTGAGGTCTACATTCCGCAGGACGTCGATTATCCCTCGCTTCATCTCGATGTCGACCGCTTACGCGCAAGTGAACTCGGGCTTAGCCAGAAAGAAGTCGTAGACAACGTCATTACCGCGCTGACTTCCAATGGAATGATCGCTCCGAGCTATTGGATCGATCCGAAGACCGGGAATGATTACATGTTGACGGTGCAATATCCTGAGCAAAATATTCAAAGCCTCTCCGACGTGAAGGGAATTCCGCTGCGCTCGCCGGAAGCCAAATCTCCCGCGTTTCTAGACGCCGTCAGCAAGGTGTCGCGCTTCAATGCGCCAACGGAGATCGATCATTACCAGATCCAGCGTGTCTTCGACGTGTATGTGAGTCCTTCCACCGAAGATCTTGGCCGGGTAGCGACTTCGGTACAAGCTCTGGTGGATGGGACGCACCTGCCTGAGGGGATTCGCGTGAATATCCGCGGGATGGTGAGGGGCATGGAGGCGTCTTTCCGAAGCTTCGGATTGGGCCTGCTGCTATCGCTGGTTCTCCTCTACCTCATCCTGGTCGCTCAGTTCCGTTCCTTCCTCGACCCCGTCCTAATCCTTTTGGCGGTTCCCACTGGCGTAATGGGAGTCCTACTCACGCTTCTGCTGACCGGCACGACGCTGAACGTAATGTCGCTCATGGGCGTCATCATGATGGTCGGAATTGTGGTGTCCAACAGCATTCTGATCGTGGAATTCGCACACCGACTGGAAGAAGACGGCATGTCGGTGCGGGATGCCATCATCTCCTCCTGCCGGATTCGCCTACGTCCCATCCTCATGACCTCACTTGCGACTATCATCGGTCTGATTCCGATGGCGTTGAAGCTCGGAACGGGGAGTGAGCAATACGCTCCGTTGGCACGCGCGATCATTGGCGGACTAACAGTGTCTGTGCTTCTTACCGTTTTCCTGGTTCCAGCTGCCTACCTCCTGCTTTACCACCGGAAGGAACAACCAACTCAGGAGGTCGGGGCGTGATTCCTAGGAGCCGCCGCCTGGCGCTGATTTTCACGCTGGCGCCCATTTGTTGTTTCGCCCAGAAACAGCCCGCGCCGCCCCGCACTCTTTCTCTTGCCGAAGCCGAAGCGATTGCCCTGAAAAACAATCCGCAAATCACAGTGGGGAAGTTGCGGGCTCTCCAAGAACAGGAATATGTGCACGAGGTCCGCTCGGCCCTGTTCCCGCGAGCCAGCCTGAACCTAACAGGGGTCGGAGCAGAGGCTGGCAGCCGGCTGTCCGCCGGGTATCTCACCACTGGCAGACTGTTTTCGAGAGCCGCGGGAGGTGCGGAAGTCAGCCAGCTAATCACGGATTTTGGCCGCACCCCGAATCTGGTGTCCAGTTATCGCTATCAGGCCAAGGCTGCCGACGAGAATGCCGTAGCCACGCGGCAGCAGATCACCCTGGCGGTGGACCAGGCGTTCTACAACACTCTCGAGAGTAAAGCCCTGTTGTCGGTGTCACAGGAAACCGTCAAGGCCCGCCAACTCCTGGTAGATCAAGTGCAAGCCCTTACTAACGCCAAGCTCAAATCGGAGCTCGATCTCAGCTTTGCCCAAGTGGAAATGGCGCGCGCACAACTTCTGCAACTGGACACGCAGAATAATTTCGACGCTTCGATTTCCATCCTTTCGGCGATCCTTGGTTATCCGGATCGGCAGGAACTTATTCCCGTTGAACCTTTGGTTCCCGTCAATCCGCCCCTGTCGGACGTCGCTCCACTGATCCAGAAGGCCCTGGAGCTCCGCCCGGAGGTGCGCGGGCTACGCGACGAGGTCACGGCGGCGGAAAAGTTCAGCCGCGCCGAACACGATTTATTCTGGCCTACAGTCAGCGCGCTCGGCGCGGTTGGGCAGGCTCCGGTTCGCGATCCCAATATTCCCAGTTGGTACGGCGCGGCCGGCGTAAACGTCAACATACCAGTCTTCACCGGCTTCTTGTTCAACGCGCGCGCGAAGGCCGCCGACTTGTCCACGGAGGTGAAGCGAAAGCAACTACAAGATCTGCAGGATAACGTCGCTCGCGATGTTCGCAATGGTTGGCTCGACACGGGAAAGGCCTTCGAGAGACTCTCGGTCACGAAGCAGCTCCGCGAACAGGCCGACCTGGCTCTGGAATTGGCCCAGGCGCGCTACAAGCTGGGGCTGGGCAACATCGTGGAGTACACCCAGGCAGAACTTGCGAAGACCGACGCGGACATACAAGACACTGACGCGCACTACCGCTACGCGCTCTCGGAAATTGCCTTGGCGTATGACATGGGCCTGACACGCTAGCCATTCCGGAACGATCGGGGGGTAAGCGGAGTGCCCTTCGAGGAGTTCTCCGCCAAGATGAAACCGCTCTCGTGGCCGATAACACCATGAAACTAAAAGGCGTGTTCGTCCAGTCGAATGAATTGTTACAGATTCTTCACCTGTAATTGACAATCGCGTAAGACTCGCCTCGTAGGCTCTCGAAGCGGGGTGTTCGCGTTCCCGGGCCAGACCTACAAAACTCACTGCAGAAAAAGAGAGAGGCAATGGAAAAAATTGCAGCACTGACTTTATCGCTGCTCCTCACCGGAGGAACAGCTTTCGCTGATTCACCGAAAGACACGCCGAAAGGGCCGGATGCGCAGCCGGCAAAATCCTCTAATGCTGCGAAGTCGGCTGCTCCGAAAAGCAACGCTGAAATCTCGGCTGAGATGGAGGAACTCCGCCAGGCGCTCCAGGCTCAGCAAGAGCAGCTTCAGATGTTGAAGGAAGAATTGGCCAAGCGCGACCGGCAGATTGAAGAAGCGCGGGAATCAGCAGCCGCGGCAAATTCGCGGGCGGCGGAAGCTAACGTGAAGGCGACCGCAGCGGTGGCAACTTCCGCGGAGGTAAGGACAACAGCCTCAGCGCTGAATTCTTCCGTGGCCAGCAACGCGGCGATTGCCAATGTGCCGATAGCCGGTTCGGGCGGACAGGCGGCGAAAGCAGAGGAAAAGGGGCCGGCGACAATCCGGTTTAAGGGTGTGAACATTACACCGGGCGGATTCATCGAAGCAGCCACAGTGAACCGCCAGCGCGCCCAGAGTGCCGACATCAACACGAACTTCAACGCGATTCCGTATCCGGGCAACGCTTTGGGCAAGCTCACGGAGGCGAATTTTACGGCGCGGCAGTCGCGGCTCTCCATGTTGTTTGACGCCAAGGTAGGCGATACGAAACTTACCGGCTACTACGAAGCCGACTTCCTTGGCGCGGGCACAACATCGAACAACCGGCAGAGCAATTCCTACGTGTTCCGGCAGCGGCAGTTGTGGGCGCGCGCGGACTTTGCGAGTGGCTGGGCATTCTCGACAGGGCAGATGTGGAGTTTGGTCACGGAACATAAGAAAGGCATCGCAAACCGCGCCGAATGGTTCCCACTGCAGATCGACCCACAGTACGTAGTGGGCTACACATGGCAGCGTGCGTACTCCGCTCGCATTGCGAAGAGCTTTGGAGATAAATTCGCGCTGGCAGCTTCGCTCGAAGGCCCGCAGACCACGATTGGTGGACGCGGATTCAGCAGCGTTACTACGAGCACCGCCGGCTTCAGTGCGGTGACCACTGCACAGAACTTCTTCGAGTTTGCGCCGGGAAACGGCGGCGGTCTCTACAATGCGTTTGACACCACCGGCTATTCCGTAAACAAGCTGCCCGACTTTGTTGTGAAAGCAGCTTTGGACCCGGGATGGGGCCATTACGAGGTTTTCGGAGTCGTTAGCACCTTCCGGAACCGCGTTTATCCTTGCGCGGTAGTCAGCATCACGGCAACGAGTGCCGATGGCACAAAGATCCTCTCTGGCAGCCCACTTACCGGTACCGGAGGCGCAGCTTGCACAAATACGGCGCCGTCGGCGGCTGGTGCGTTCAACGATTCGCGGACTGGCGGTGGGGGGGGATTCCACTTCCACGCGCCCGTTTTTGCCAAGAAGCTCGACGTTGGCGCCACCGGCTTTTATGGAGATGGGACCGGCCGGTTCGGGTCCGCGCAGCTTGCGGACGCGACGGTTCGTCCAGACGGCACAATCGCGCTTATTCGTGGTGGGCACTGGCTAGGCTCGCTCGAGTGGCATGTGACCCCGAAGTTTGATCTCTACGGCTACGTCGGCGGAGAATATGCCGCTCGCACCGCGTATACGGGCTACTCATCAGTGGCCATTGTCACCACTCCCGCGATTCCGGCGACAAGTACGTCGGCAGCCATTCCGGCAACAACCAAGTACACCACTTCAACCTCCGGGATCGGCGGATACGGCTCGCGCTCTGCCAACAACTCGGGTTGCTCGACCGAGGCCGCGCCGTCCATCCCACTCTTCCCGGGTGGCCTCGTCAGCACACCGAGCGGCGGCGGCACTTGCGCGGGTGACACCCGGTACATCGGGGAGGGCACCCTCGGCTTCTGGCATAAGGTCTACCAGGGCGAAAAGGGCAGAATGCAGTGGGGTCTCCAATACTCCTACTTCTATAAAAATGGATGGTCAGGAAATGGCGGCGGCGCGAACACCGGCCCGCACGCTGTGGACAACATGGTGTGGACGTCGTTCCGCTACTACCTGCCATAACGGGTTAGGCTAGAATCATCCTGAGCGTCCGCGCTTGGGACGGCTTAAAGGGCAGCCTTCCGAGGTTGCCCTTTTTTGTCTATGTCGACTTCTGCGTAACTCTATCGGAGTGAAGGTGGTTAGGCGGGTTAACCGAGAATATTTCTGATTTTTAACAGACTCACCATGAGATGTAACAATCCCGTAACTTGACCCGCTCACACTACGAAGTTCTTAGGCTAATTACGCAGACAGAAGGTCGGGAGAAATCCAATGAAACGTATGAGCATGTTGTTAATAGCGGTTCTGGCCCTGGGTGCGGTGTTGTGCGCAGCTAATTCGTTGCTGATTAACGGAGCAGGGGCCACATTTCCGTACCCGATATATTCGAAGTGGTTTGATGTGTATCACTCCAAAAATCCCAACATCGAGTTCAACTACCAGTCGATTGGGTCCGGCGGAGGCATCAAGCAAATCACCGAGGGCACGGTAGACCTCGGGGCGACCGACGGCCCGATGAATGATGACCAGTTAAAGGCCTTTCAAGACAAACACGGATTTGGAATTCTGCACTTTCCCACGGTCCTTGGCGGCGTGGTCCCAACCTACAACATACCTGGAGTAACAGCCGTGCTCAATTTCACTCCAGAGGCGCTGGCGGGAATTTATCTGGGCAAGATCACGAAGTGGGATGATCCAGCCATCGCGGGAGCGAACAAGGGCGTAAAGCTTCCCTCTCAGGACATCGTAGTTGTGCATCGCTCCGATGGCAGTGGCACCACTTATTGCTGGACGGATTATTTGTCCAAGGTGAGTGACGAGTGGAAGAGCAAAGTTGGCAAGAATACCTCGGTGAATTGGCCAGTGGGACTCGGCGGCAAAGGCAACGAGAATGTCAGTGGGCTGGTCAAACAAACCCCCAACTCGATCGGGTATGTGGAACTGATTTACGCCGCCTCCAACAATATTCCTTACGGCCAAGTGAAGAACTCGTCGGGGAATTTCTTGAAGGCCGACCTGGCCAGTGTGACGGCGGCTGCGGCGGGCGCGGCGAAGGACATACCGGACGACTTCCGCGTCAGTATCACAAACGCTCCTGGGAAAACGGCCTATCCGATTTCCACTTTTACATGGCTGCTGGTTCCCTCGAAGATTCAGGACGGTGGGAAGCGCGATGCCATCAAAGGCTTCCTGAAGTGGATGTTGGCTGACGGCCAGAGCTACGCCGAAGGTTTGTCGTACGCAAAGTTGCCCAAGGAAGTGATCGAGAAGGAAAAGAAAGCTATCGACAAGGTTCAGTAGCAAAGTGGCGACGGCAAACCCAACTATTCCGAGCGCGGGCCCGGCACTGGGCTCGCGCTCTCTTCTCTCGCGCCTGCGCGACGGTGATGAGATAGCGCGCCTGATTACCTTCCTCTTTGCGGCCACGACGGTTTTGATCACGGTTTTGTTGGTGTACGAGCTTTGGATTAATTCCGTCCTCCCTCGCCACAAGTTCGGCCTGCGCTTTTTCGTGACGCAAGTCTGGGACCCGGTCATGGATGAGTACGGGGCGCTGCCGTTCGTTTACGGAACCCTGGTGACGTCTGGTGTGGCGCTTTTGCTCGCCGTTCCCCTCGGAATCGGGGCCTCCATTTTCCTGGCGGAACTGGCCCCGGCGCGAATATCGGATACCCTGCAGTTTTTCATCGACCTGCTGGCGGCGGTGCCCAGCGTGATTTACGGCTTGCTTGGAATGTTCATCGCGGTGCCGTTGATGCGCACGGTGATTTACCCTGCCTTGAACAAGCCGTTTGGGTATCTCCCCATCTTTAAGGGGCCGTCGTATGGCGTGGGTTTCCTGACCGCGGGAATCGTGCTAGCGATCATGGTGATTCCCTACATCATCTCGGTTTCAAGGGAAGTCCTGTTATCTGTTCCGAGGGATCAGCGGGAAGCGGCGCTGGCCCTCGGTTCGACGCGCTGGGAATCAACTTGGAAAGTGGTTGTGCCCTTTGCGAAGACGGGAATCATGGGTTCGATCTTCCTGGCGCTGGCACGCGCGCTGGGAGAAACCATGGCGGTGACCATGGTGATTGGCAACACCCCAAAGATCAGCACGTCTCTGTTCGCTACGGGCTACTCGATCGCGGCGGCGATCGCTAACGAATTCACAGAAGCCACCGGTGACATGTACTTGCAGGCGCTGATCGAATTGGGCCTGGTGCTGTTTCTCCTCACGTTTATCCTGAATGGAATGGCGCGGCTGATGATCATCCTGACCACGCAAAAAGGAAGCGAGATGCGCAACCGATGAGCGCGCGGCTCCGCTGGAGGAAGTTCCTCAGCAACTTCATGCTGACGCTGACCGGCGTCTGCGCCCTTATTTCCGTGTCGATCTTGTTCTTCATCCTGGGGTACCTGGTGTTCAACGGCGGAGCTTCCATTAATTGGGCCTTCTTTACGCAACTCCCCAAGCCGGTCGGGGAAGTAGGCGGAGGGATGGCAAATGCCATTGTGGGAAGCGCAAAATTGCTCTTGGCCGCCTCCCTGTTCGGCGTGCCCATCGGATTTTTCGGGGGGATTTATCTCGCGGAATTCAGCGGTGCAAAGGTCGCATCAGTGGTACGATACGCGGCCGATTTGCTGAATGGCGTGCCATCCATCGTGATCGGGATAGTTGCGTATAGCATAGCGGTGCTGCCGTTCAAGCAATTCTCAACGCTGGCGGGATCCTTTGCGCTTGGCCTGATGATGATCCCGATCACGCTGCGAAGCACGGAAGAGTTCTTGAACGCGGTGCCACGCACGCTGCGCGAGGGCGCGATGGCACTGGGAGCGAGCAAATGGAAAACCATATCGACAGTTATCGTTCCGGCGGCCTATCGCGGCATTCTGACCGCGATCCTGCTGGCGCTGGCGCGGGTGGCGGGCGAAGCGGCGCCGCTCCTGTTCACGGCGCTCGGGAACCGCTTCTGGAGTCCGGGGTGGGGCCAGCCGACGGCGTCGTTACCGGTGATGATCTACGACTACGCAGGCTCGCCGTACGAGGATTGGCATCGGCAGGCGTGGGCAGCGGGGCTGGTGCTGCTCGGGCTAATCCTGATCGTCAACATTCTAGCCCGGACGATTCTGTCGCGCGGCATAGCGGTGCCGAGGTCATAAGCATGCAAGCTTCCCCCAATCAAGGGATTTCCGTGAATGTTGCCGCGACCGCCGGCGCTACCAGCAAGGAAAGTTTCGCCAGCCTGCCGATGCGGATGGAGGTTTCAAAGCTCAATTTTTATTACGGGACCAAGCAGATTCTCTTCGACGTCAATATGGGGATCGCCGATAAGCGCGTCACAGCACTGATCGGGCCATCCGGTTGCGGCAAATCCACTTTGCTGCGTACCTTGAACCGCATGCACGAGACGTTTTCCAATTCGCGCCTCGATGGGCAAATCCTGCTCGATCAGCAAAATATCCTGGCGCAGGATGTTACCTCGCTGCGACGCAGGGTGGGCATGGTCTTCCAGCGGCCGAACCCGTTCCCCAAATCGATCTTTGAGAACATCGCTTACGGACCCAAAATCAACGGCATGAAGGGGACCCCAGCGGAGGCCGTCGAGAAGAGCCTGCGCCACGCGGCCCTGTGGGAGGAGGTCAAAGACCATCTACACAAATCGGCGTACGAGCTATCAGGCGGGCAGCAGCAGCGCCTGTGCATCGCCAGAGCTCTGGCCGTAGAGCCAGAAGTGCTGCTACTAGACGAGCCGTGTTCTGCCCTGGACCCCATCAGTACAGCGAAGATCGAAGAATTGCTTGTGGAACTGAAAAGCCTGACAACAATTGTGATCGTGACACACAACATGCAACAAGCGGCGCGCGTGAGCGACTTCACGGGTTTCTTTCTGACGGGGCAGATGATCGAGTTCAGCCCAACAGCGCAATTGTTCACGACGCCGAGCGATCCGCGAACGGAGGCGTACATCACCGGTCGCTTTGGATGAGGAAGCGGACGATTTTGATTTAATCGATTCGGGACAGCAGCTAACATACAAATCGGAAGGCATTCATGGAACGTCACTTCGAAAAGGACTTGAACGAACTGAAAGAGAGGCTGCTGTGGATGGGCAGCCTTGCGGAGCGCGCTGTCCATCAGTCCGTCCACGCGGTACTGGAGTCGGACGAACAACTGGCGAAGCGCGTCCTAGATGAAGAGGACGCGATCAACGAACTGCAACTGGAGTTGGATGACCGTGTGGTTCAGCTGCTGGCATTGCACCAGTTAATGGCTGTGGACCTTCGTTTCGTGCTTGCGGTCTCCCGCATCAACAACGACCTCGAGCGCATCGGCGACCAAGCGGTAAACATCGCGCAGGGCGCGCTGCGGATTCTGCGACATCCGCGCGTGAAGCCTTACGTGGACCTTCCCCGGATGTCCGAACTGGCGGAAGAGCAAGTTCGCAACGCATTGAACGCCGTAGTTCGACGCGACGTGGAACTGGCTCAAAAAGTGATGTCCAGCGATGACCAGGTGGATCATTACCGCGACCAGATCTTCCGCGAATTGCTGACCTACATGATGGGTGATTCCAGCCTGGTGTTCCCCGCCTTTGAATTAATCCTGGTGGCGAAGAATCTAGAGCGAATTGGCGACCACGCCACCAACATCGCGGAAGATGTCATTTATATTGTGCAGGGTCTGGACATTCGGCATCCCTCAATCGACCGCCGCTGAACGGAATAGGTGGGACACGGGGAAACGTTAGCCACCGCCGCTTATACGTCGGCGCCCAATCCACAACAGGAACACCGCCAACAAACTACTCGTGGCTGAAATTGCATTTCCCCATGTGCGGTCGGCGGTGCGCACGAATTGTACGATGATTTCGGAACGGCCCGCTTCCACGGGAATCACCATCTGGTTGACATCGTCCATGCGCTCGGGCGAAACCGTTTTACCGTTTACTTCCACGCGCCAGGCGGGGTAATTCAACAGTCGTAGGGCAACGCGCGCTGCCGATTGCGCGTCGACCAGAATCTTCTTGCGCTCAGTGGTCCAGCGCTGAACCTGGAGGCGAGCCTGCGGGACGGCGGAATCCGCGGGATCAGCGGGCAGAATTACGGCGAGGGGCGCATGCAAGGGCAAATCAAGATGGTCATCGCCGAGGGGGTCGTATTCGTCGGTGCCGTCGAAGCCATGACCGTTGGCGATGGCGTCGCGCTGGACGGGCATTTCGTCTTCATCCCACCAGGTGTTGTTCACCAGAAAGGCAGCGAGCGGCAACGAGAGGACGAGAAGAACCACGAACCATAGCCAGCCGCGGCGTTTTTCCATGGCGACTGCCAGGAAGCAGCAAGAGACAACGGCGATTACGGACATCCAGCGCCAAGGAAACTGTGCAAAGCGCAGCTTCGGGAGATAATTCCAGAGCGGCAGGGTGAATCGGAGCGTGAGAAGCGCGGCCGCAGCGCCTACGACGAGAAGCGCGGGAAACGTCTTGCGATTCGGCGCTGAGGAATTACCGGTTGCAGCGAAGCGGCGAGAAGCCAACGCTGTCAGTCCTAGAACTAAAATCAGGGAAAGCGCGCAGATAGAAGCGATCCAATTAAACCAGGTGTGTTCCACATCGTCGATTGCCGTGAACAGGAAATTTTGTGAGGGAAGCAGGCCGCTGGAGAGTGCCTGGCCGATGTTAACCCAGCGCTGCTCGTAGGCGGCGGGGACAATATAGAAGGCGGCGAGGCCAAATCCCAGAGCTAGTCCAGCCATCCCACGGAAAAGAATGCGCCAGGAACGCTGGTAAAAGGCGGCCCAGGCAAATAGCAGGGCCATGGAATAACTGGCGATGACGCCGGCCGGCGCGTTGGAGAGCCAAACTGCCGCAAACGGAATTGCGAACAGGGCGACAGAAGAAGGCTTTGGGGGAGAATCAACCAGAAACTCGCACAAGTGCAATGCCGCCAGGAACAGCAACGGAAGGAGGGCACAGGCCAGTTGTTCGGCGAAATCGCTGCGGACGTAGGTCAACAATAGCGCATTGGGATTGATAACGTAGCATGCCGCACCGAGAAGAGCGGCGCGGGGAGCGGCAAGTCTTCGCAAAAGAAAATAGGCTGATATCCCCGCAAGAGTTTGCACCAACACTATAAGAACGATAGGGACGGCGATGTTTGGCACCAGGAGGGTAAGAGCGGCGCCGAGCATCCAAGAAAGCGGCGGATAAAAAGTAAAACGCGGCTCGCCAAATCCGTGGTTGGCCCATGCCATCCAACGCGGAAAGAGGATGCCTTCCTTCCATTGATAGGCTGCATCGAGCCAGGAAGCAGCATGAAACTCAAAATCATGGCCGGAAGCCGTGCCGAGCCAGAAAAAAGGCAGAACCATGAGAATGGAAAGCAAAAGTGAAAGGCCAAGTGGCAAAAGCCAGCCGGGGAGACGGTGCGATTCCTTCGGTGCAGAGGATGAAAGCGGTTCTGTCATCAAGTGTTCATGAAATTGTAACCGGAGAAGCCCGGCGGCGACGAATGTCCGGGAAAGCGCTCGCTGCGAGGCAAAATTGAGCGATAATACGGGCACTTATGAGCGCATCCACAACATCCGCAGCGGTTGAGCCCATCATCGAGGCGCGCAAGCTCGAAAAATTCTATCCGCAACCGGATGGAAATCGGATTCAGGTGATCTCTCCGACGGATATTGCGATTTATCCCGGACAGATTATTGCACTGCTGGGCCCGTCGGGCTGCGGAAAATCGACCATGCTGCGGATGCTTACAGGACTTTCCCCGGCTTCCGGAGGGAGCGTTTACTGGCACGGCCAGCCCGTGCGGGATGAATCGCCGAACGTTTCCATCGTGTTCCAAAGTTTTGCGCTGTTCCCCTGGCTCACCGTAATCGAGAACGTCGAAGCGCCACTGGAAGCGAGAGGCTTTGCTGAGTTCGAACGGCACAAGCGGGCATTGCGAATCATTGATGCGGTTGGATTGGACGGGTTCGAGTCTGCTTATCCCAAGGAACTTTCCGGCGGAATGAAACAACGCGTGGGGGTGGCGAGGGCGCTGGTGGTCGAGCCGGAAGTATTGTTCATGGATGAGCCGTTCTCCGCCCTGGATGTGCTGACGGCGGAGACGCTGCGCGGGGAACTGCTGGAGCTGTGGCAAGGGAAGAAGATACCGACGCGGGCGATCTTCATCGTCACGCACAACATTGAAGAAGCAGTGATTCTGGCGGATCGCATCATCGTGCTGGGACGAAATCCAGCACACATTCACGCGGAATTCACCGTGGACATGGCGCACCCGCGGGATCGCAAGGAATCGCGCTTCGTGGAAATGGTAGACATGATTTACCGGGCGCTGACTCGGCAAGACCACGCGGAACCCACGCCAGCAGGGGTCCGGGGAACCGAAGGGACTGGAAAGAAAACGTACGTCATGCTGCCGCACACGCGGCCAGGAGGCCTGGCGGGTCTGCTGGAAATTTTGGTGGATCGGGGAGGCCGAGCAGATTTGCACGTGCTGGCCGACGTGCTGAGTCTCGAAGTGGACGCACTTTTGCCGAGCGTCGATACCGCGGTGTTGCTGGGAATGCTGAAGCTCGAAGAGGGAGACGCGATCATCACTCCGGTGGGCGAGGCGTTCGCGCACGGGGACATCCAGGAGCGCAAGGCGATCTTCCGGAAAGCGGCGCTGGCAAACGTCCCGCTGCTGCGCCAGATGGAACAGGCGCTGAAGGTCAAGTCTGATCGCACGCTGCCGGCGGAATTTTTCCAGGACTTGCTGGACGAACACTTCAGCGAGGACGAAGCCCGGCGTCAACTGGAAACCGCGATCCAATGGGGCCGTTACGCGGAGCTATTCGATTTCGATGCGGCCAGCGGGAAATTGACGCGAACGGAAGCTTGACCCACCCGTGCCCTCTCCTGTTCCGTTGTCACAACAGCAAGGACCGATTCCGCCGGCAGTGAAGCGGCCGATCGGCTCGCGCTGGGCCTACGCGTTCCTGATCGACATCGCGGTGTTCATCGCTGTCTTTGGAGCGATCTTCGGGGTGTACTCGATCGGGCGCTCGTGGCTCGGGCCGGTAAAGGTGGAAGCGGAGATTTCCCAGGATCCGCGAAGTTTACTGCTCTATGCGCTGTATTCGCTGGTGCGCATCCTGGTGGCCTATGCATTAAGCCTGGTGTTCGCGCTGGCTTATGGTTACGCCGCGGCAAAATCTAAACGGGCGGAAATTGTGCTGATTCCGCTGCTGGACATTTTGCAATCCATTCCCGTGCTGAGCTTTCTTCCCGGTGTGATGTTGGCGATGGTGGCGTTGTTCCCCAGCCGGCAGTTGGGCGTGGAACTGGGTTCCATCATTCTGATATTTACGGGCCAGGTGTGGAACATTGCCTTCAGTTTCTATTCTTCCCTGAAAACTATTCCGCGTGATTTGCGGGAAGCGGCAATCATTTACCGCTTCAGCCGGTGGCAACGATTCATGGAGCTGGATCTGCCCTTCTCCACTATTGGCTTGGTGTGGAATTCGATGATGTCTGTGGCGGGCGGGTGGTTCTTTCTAATGGCCTGCGAAATGTTTGTTTTGGGCGACAAGGATTTTCGGCTGCCGGGGCTGGGCTCATTTCTGCAGACCGCGGCCAGCAGCGGCAATACGCGCGCCATGATTTGGGGATTGGCGACCATGGTTGCGGTGATCGTGGTGATGGACCAACTGATCTGGCGGCCGGTGATCGCGTGGGCCGACAAATTCAAATTCGAACAGGTGGAAAGCAGCGGCACAGCGCAGAATTCCATTCTAAAGTTCATCCGCAGGGAATCGTTTCTTATTCGCGGTTACCGGAGCGTGCTGCATCCAATCGTGAATTGGCTGACGTTAAAGTTTGCGAGCGGGGCGAAGCGTGCCGCGGCAACTTTTTCCTCCGCACAATCGAAGCAACCACGGCGCTGGATTGGCTGGTTTCTTGCCGCCATCGGCGCGGTGTTTCTGGTTTACGCGGTCTATCGAACCGTCGGCGAGCTAGCTCAACTGGATCGACAGGACTACTTCACGTTGTTGCGCAGCGCTGCGCTCACCTTTCTTCGCGTGAACCTGGCCCTGATTCTGGGTGCCCTCTGGACAATCCCGGTAGGGGTGGCCATCGGGTTCAGCCCGCGCTTTGCGCGATTAATGCAGCCGCTGGTGCAATTGGCGGCCTCGATTCCGGCCACGGCGTTGTTTCCGGTTTTGCTGCTGGTGCTGATCCGTCTGCGAGGTGGAGTGGAGATCGCGGCTATGGCGCTGATGTTGTTGGGGACGCAGTGGTACATTCTGTTCAATGTGATTGCCGGAGCGATGGCGATACCGACCGATCTGAAGGAAGCGGCGCAAGTATTTCGGTTCACCCGGCTGGACACCTGGCGACGATTGATTCTCCCGGGTATTTTCCCGTACCTCGTGACCGGATTGGTGACTGCCTCCGGCGGGGCATGGAACGCCAGCATCATTGCCGAATATTTTCATTTCCAGGGAAAAGTGGTGGAGGCGCCCGGACTCGGCAGCACAATCAGCCGGGCGAGCGATGCGGGGCATTTTCATATGTTGCTGGCCGCAACGCTGGTCATGGCCACGATCGTGGTGCTCATCAACCGGTTGCTGTGGCGACGGTTGTACCGGCTGGCATCGACGCGCTTCAAACTGGAAACCTGAACCCTAAGTTTTTGTAAGTTCCCGGGACAGATAGTTGATCTGGCCGACGTGGTGGTAGAAGTGCACTGCGCAGCGCAGAAAGAGGGTAAAGCGATTTTTTGCTTCGGGCTCGCGCTCGGCGGAATAGGGCAGGCTCCAATCGCCCTCCGATTGCCGCTCGATGGTGGCTATCACCATGGCGATGGCGTCATCAAAATTTCGAAGCACGTCCGCCTTGGAAGGGCGGCGAGATTCCGCGAATTCCAGATCGCGGTTGCGGATGTAGCCGGTGCCGGCAATCCTTGCGCCGATGTAATAGTTGAGGTTGCCGGTGAGATGGAGAACCAAATGCCCGACGCTGTTGCCGTAAGTATAGGGGTTTCGCCAGAACTGATCCTCAGAGAGGGGATCGGCCCACTTGTGCAGCTCCGCAGCACGCATTCGGTATTCGCTGGCAAACGCATTGGAGATCAGCTGTGTCAGTTCGCTCATGATGGCCCTTCCGGCTGATCAGTGAGCCGCCACGGCTTTCTCATTCTTGTAAATCACACCCTCTTTCATAACGAAGAACACGTGTTCGGTTTGACGGATGTTTTGAAGAGGGTTGCCGGGGACAGCAACGATGTCGGCCAGCTTGTTGGGTTCAAGAGTCCCAACTTTGTCGGAGAGGCCAAGCAGATCCGCGTCCGCTGAAGTGCCGGCCTTCAGTGCCGCTGCGGGTTTCATGCCCAAGTCAACCATCTGGTGAAACTCTTCCGCATTGCGGCCATGGGGATATACGCCGGCGTCCGTGCCCAGGCCAATTTTCACGCCCTTTGCCAGGGCTCGCTGGAAGGTGCCACGGATGGCGCTGATCGCAGCGTGAGCCTTGGCGGCAATCGCGGGCGGCATGTATATGCCACGGTCAAACTTTTCTTGAAGGCCCTGCACCGCCATGAGGGTTGGAACGAGGTAGGTGCCGCGCTGCTTCATCATGTCTAGGTCTTCGTCGTCGAGAAAGCTGCCGTGTTCGATGGAATCGATGCCAGCGCGAATAGCGCGCTTGGCGGCTTCGGCACCGTGGGCGTGCGCGGCGGTCTTTCGGCGCAAAGCGTGAGCCTCGTCCACGATGGCATTCAGCTCTTCCTGTGTGAGCTGGGGAGTATCGACATCGTCGGTTGGGGAGAGTACGCCGCCGGAGGCGCAGACTTTGATCATGTCCGCGCCGTATTTGTGGTCGAGACGCACGGCGTAGCGCGCCTGGTCCGCGCCGTTAATCACGCCATCCAGAGGGCCGGCTTCGCTGCCAAACAACCCTTGACGGAAACCACCTTGATGATCGCAGTGTCCACCAGTGGAGCCGATCGCATGAACAGTGACCAGCATTCGTGGACCGGGAACGTCGCCACTGGCGATGGCATTGCGAAGGCCGACATCGAGGAAATCGGTTGAGCCAACGTCTCGGACTGTCGTGAAGCCGGCCATGAGAGTGACGCGCGCGTTAACGCTGGCATCGAGGGCACGCTCCGCCACGGTCTTTTGCAGACGGTTCAGTTGCGCCTTGTTGTAGTCGTCGGAATACGGGAACGTCAGATGTGTATGAGCATCAATGAAGCCGGGGAGAATGGTGGCATCGCCCAAATCGATGACTTCGGCACCGGCGGGGATGGCTGCAGCGGGGCCGACGCCGACGATTCGACCACCGGTCACGACGACCAGGCCGGGGGTAATTAGTGCATCGCTCTTTCCATCGAACAGAGCAGCCGCCTTCAGGACATAGGTTTTCTCGGCGGGTTTTTGCCCTTGTCCGTAACCCCGCGCCAAGAAGATTGTGCTGCAGAGTAGGAGTACGACGATTCGTCTGTGCATGAATCACTCCCGGTCGTAGCTAACTTTGGGTCGAAGGCTGACTCTATCGTGCCTTTCCAAAATGTCAAGTTGAGGGTAGGGTGGAGTTCGGCAGGTTTGCAAAGTGCGGAAGGGCTTGCGCGAAATTGCCCGGAAGCCGCCGGATAGTTCATTCACAAGAGGAGTCATCAACCATGGGGAATCGCGCTTGCCCGCTCTGCTTCGCCAGGGTGCCTCGAGCTTTGGTGCTGACGCGTGGGGATGACTTAGCGTGCCCGTCATGCCGCGCACCACTGGAGCTTTCGCGGTCCAGCCGGGTGCTGAGCGCACTGGCCGGGTTGCTCGCGGGATTCGCAACGGTTCACCTTGTGCTCGAGGTAACTACAAGAGGCAGATGGATTTTTCCCATGGCCGGGGCGGTATTGACGTATGCGCTTGCCTCCGCGCTCGTGCTCTTTTTCGCCTCCGACCTGGTGGTGCAACCCAAGCTCTCGCCAGGCGAATTTCCACAGTCTCACAAGTAACAGACCTTCCGTACTATTGCCCTCGGAGTGACCCACTCCGAAACTCGATAGCGTGGCGGCATATTGCCAATTTCTGGGCTGCAAGGTCACGGTGAAATATCGTGTCGGGGAAATGCTGCTTTCTGCCACCGGAACCTTCGCGGCAGATTCGGGACGCTCTATCTTTCTTGAGCAACACTTGGAACAGCGCGGCCGCAAATACTTTCGTTGGGAAATTCCGTACCCCTATATCCACCACATCGAAATAGAGGCGAACTCGGTACCAGCAGATAACACCGCACTTGCCAGCCCCTACGCCGAATCCGCGCGGAGATCGGCCACGGCGAGCGCCGGGGAATCCGCGGGCGGCTCACCTTCGGTTCTGCCTTTTCCGCCGCGACCTAAAACCGCCTGAGCAAACAAACCTGCCCTCCGATTCCTGGCGGAATCCGCTACAATCATTTCGCGTAAAGCATCCAACGGGCGGAGACTTTCCACGCGAGGAGGTTGTCTGTGAGCGCTGCAGCTGTTCCACGAAGAATTGGATTAATGGGCCTGGGGCTGATGGGGCGGCCCATGGGAATGAATCTGCTAAAGGCAGGACATTCCTTAACAGTCTGGAACCGGACAGCGGCCCGTGCTGATGAGTTGGTTGCTGCGGGGGCCGTGCTGGCAAAGACTCCTCGAGAGGTGGCCACGTCCTCGGACGTGCTGCTCACCATGGTAAGCGACCCTCCGGCGCTGGAGTCTGTGTTGTGGGGCCACGAGGGCAAGAATGACGGGGCGCTGGGTGGTTTGAAGGCGGGGAGCATTTATATCGACTCGAGCACAATCTCACCTGCGCTGGTGAAGAAGATTTCCGCAGCATGCAACGAGCGGGGGGTCCGCTTCCTGGACGCTCCAGTCACGGGGGGAGATTGGGGAGCACGGGAGGGAAACCTCGTTTTCATGATTGGCGGTGACGCGGCAACCTTGAAGGAAGCAGAGCCCGTGCTCGGGGTAATGGGAAAGAAGTGGTTTCATCTGGGAGCGAATGGAGCAGGACAAACCGTTAAACTAGCGATGAACGCGCTTCTGGCATTGCAAGTGGGAGCGATGGCGGAGGCTATCGCGCTGGTCACGAAAGCAGGTTTGAAGGGCGAACAGCTTGTAGAGGTGATGCAAGCGAGCATGGCGCGTTCAGGTCTACTGGACCTTAAATCACCGCTGATGCTGAAGGGAGATTTCAAGCCTAGCTTCCCCTTGCGCCTGATGCATAAGGACCTCGGATTGGCACTCGATCTTGCCAATCAACTGGGCGTGGCGCTGCCGGCAACCGCGGCGGCGAGAGAAATCTACAACTATGTAAAAGGCGAAGCCAAGGAGGACCTGGACTACTCCGCGGTGATGCGCTTTTGGAAGAAGTAAGCGCGCAGACTACTTCAGGGGCTTTGCGGGGAAAAAGCCAATCGCCAGATCGCGGGAAGTCCGCAGCCCCGATTGCGCTTCCAAGATAGCCGGAATGGAATTCACAGCCACGGATGCGGTGGCAATGTCGCCATGCGAGCCCCCGGGGATCACCAAGCTGATATTCGGATGACCTTTCAACTCGATGGTGTCGGCGGGATCCTTCGCGCCCACGTACATCTGCAGTTCCATGTAGATGAGTTCTTTTCCTTCGAAAAGCCCGCGGGCAATCTGGTGGACTCCGGCCGCCTGTCCAGGTTCGACGGTGAAGAATTCGGTCTGCACACGCTCGGTGGCTACTTTGGGTTCAATGGTTTCCGTGATCTCATCGATACGGAGTCCCAGGCTGTCCGCGACCATAGCTACCGATTCCGGCAGGCCTACGTGCTTGATGACTCCTTCTTTCACCTTGGCGCGGAACTCGTCGACGCTCATGCCCGCGCCGATCTTCTTCTGCAGTGGCAGGCGGCGCTTTGAGGCGTCCACGATGCGTAGTGCTTTTGCGTGCTCGATGCGCTGAGATACGGCCGCGAGCGTAATCACCAGCTTGTCCATTACGAAGCCTGGGTTCACGCCGGTTCCTACGAGCGCCACTCCGGATTCCTTGGCGGCTTTGTCCAGCTTGGCGGCCAATTCCGGGTGGGTGCGGTAGGGGTAGGAAAGCTCCTCACAGGTGGAGACGATGCAGGAACCGACATCCAGGCAGGCCAGCAACTGGTCCATTACCTTGGGTAACGAAGACGAGGTTGTGTGCATGACGACATCGGCAGATTGATCCAATACACCCTTGGCGTCGCCCGATACTTTAATTCCCCAGGGTCCATCTGAAGCTCCGACGACTTCCGCCAGGTCCTTGCCGATCTTTGCCGGATCGGAGTCGATAGCACCAACGATGTCGACGGTTTCCTTTTCCCTGAGCAGCTTCACAATCGAGGCGCCGATGGGCCCGATCCCAAACTGTATGGCACGAATTTTCTTTCTCACGGCGGTCTCCGATCCATTTTCAGACGAGAACACACAGCGCGGAATTTCGCTGAGAGCGAACCATCAAGCGTACTGGATTTCGTCAAAGCAGGCAATTACACAGATTCCTATTTCTTGCCGCTTCAGCGCGCACAACGCATAATGGGGGCTGCCGAAGCCATGCCGAGGGAGGAATGCGATGCGAGCCGAAAGACTGAGCGATGCGGACGTTCAGAAGAACCTTCAGGGGGCCAAGGGATGGAGCCTGGTGAATGGCAAACTGCACAAAGCGTTTGAGTGCAAGGATTTTGTGACCGCTTTCGGCAAAATGACGCAGGTGGCGCTGGTTGCCGAGTCGATGAACCATCATCCGGAATGGTTCAACGTGTGGAACAAAGTGGTGATCGATCTGAACACGCACAGCGTCCAGGGCATCAGCAACCTGGATTTTCAATTGGCCGAGAAAATCAATGAGATATTCGGCAGCTAGGCCGGGCTGCTCTTTAGAATGATCGGCGCCCATCAAGCGGAGAAACGCTCGCGCGGGTGGCGGGTGATTGTACTGCGCTGGGTTGCCGCTGTGGTGGTCCTCGGGATCCTCCTCCATTTTCTGCCGTTGCATCTCCTGGGCGAAGCGATCCAGCGCGTTCGATGGACGCGGTTTCTGGCCATTCTTCTTGGCTATCTGCTTGCCCACGCGGTAGGAATTGCCAAGTGGCGCATGGTGGTCAATGCGGCGGGCGCGCGGCTGGACTATGTAACGTGCGCTCAGTGTTATACCGGAGGATTGTTCGCGACACTTTTTCTGCCATCGATTATCGGCGGCGATGTTGTGCGCCTTGCAGTGGGACTTCGCCAAAGCCCGAATCCGGCGGCGGTCCTTGCAGGAAACGTGTTGGATCGCTTTCTTGATTTGAGCGCACAAGCAGGCCTGGTGCTTTTGGGTGTCCTTCTTCTGCCAGGATCTTTGCCGATGAGGTCCAAATTTGAAGTGCGTAAAGCCATTTTTGTCATTGCAGTCATTTTTCTAGCCCTTGTTGCGCTGACGCTCTTGTTGCACCGGCCGATCTTGCGTGGCCGTTCGGTTCGGTTTCGGCGGAGGCTCGCTCGTCTGCGTTACGCACTGCGCGCCGGGTGGCGGCGACCTCACCTTCTGGCTTTTGGGTGGATGTTGGGTACTGTGATTCAATGCACTTTTCTGGTGTTAACCGCCTTGCTGGCCATCTCTTGCGGGCTGTTCCTCCCACTCCGTGTCTGGTTCTTCGCCTGGCCCCTGGCGAAACTTGCGGCGCTCCTGCCTCTGACGCAGGGAGGGATCGGGGTGCGAGAGGCAGCGCTGGTGGGGCTGCTGTCCCCATTTGGAGCACCCGCACATCTTGTTCTCGCCGCAGGGCTTGTTTGGGAGGGCGTGGTGATCGCGGGCGGACTCATCGCCGGATGTACCGCATTTGTGCTTCGCCGCGGCGAAGAGCTGCCAAGAAAATCATAAAGTCAGCCTGTTTTCGCAAAAATCTCTTGACAGGGCAGGTTCACGGGTCGAGAATCATATTCCCTTCCAGCAATATTTACTGATTATGTATATATCTTGATATGATTGAACCCGCTCCTCCCGCCGGGCGTGTTCCGCGTTTGTCGCTCCAGAAGGGTTACCTGTCATGGCCGTAGATAGGCTCCGTGTTGTCCTCGCCGAGGATACGCTAAGCGAAACAGGAATGATCTTGCGATCACTGTGCGCGGAGGCCGGTTGGACGCTGGAACTGATATTTGTGGCCAAGCGGACGGATTTGGCACATGCGTTGGCCGTTTATGGCCCCGAAATGGCTCTGGTGAGCCTCTCGTTGCTCCAACCTGATGCACCAGAAAATCTCCGTCTTCTGCATCTAGCCAACCCCGCGATTCCAATTATTCTTTGCTCCTCGGAACAGGCACTGCAATCGTTGAATTCTTCCACGGATGTTTTCCGCTTCCCTGAGCATTACGTGTCGTCAGGCAGCATGGCGGATTCATCCACGCTTATAGCGAACTGGGGCAGGGCAGCCTCATTCGCATTTACCTTCCAGCGATAAGCGGAGCATTCCCGGAACCTACACCGCAGGCCCCGGAAACTTCGCGGTCGCTGAGCCTTGCAGGCACGGAAACCATTCTCCTGGTGGAGGATCACGACTCCATTCGTGAGGTGGTTCGGCAGTGGTTGGCGAATCTCGGCTACCGAACTCTTTCCGCGGGGAATGGGGAAGAGGCGCTAGAAATCTGTGCACAGGAAACTCCCGCTCTTGGGGTCCTTGATGTGGTCATGCCGCGGATGGGTGGCCCCGCCACTGCCACGCACTTGCGCAACCACTTTCCCAATCTCCCCATCCTGTTCACGAGCGGGTACTCCGAGTCGAAAGAGGTGGCCATCTCCCAGCTCCCCAACTCTTCCTATCTTCAGAAGCCTTACAGCCCGACTTCACTCGCGCGTGCCATCAGGAGGATTCTGGACCTATCGCCCACCTCGGAGTCCTGACCACCCTCAATTCCTGTGGGCAGGAATCTCCAACGGTGGTGTCCATTGAACAGACGGCACGGCGCCAGCAACTCGTTGCGAGGGGTTGTATGGAGCTTTCCGATTGACAGGAGACGGGCGCGGGTGTTAGAAAACGATAAAGGCAAGTCTTAGCGGTGCGTCTCAACTGGTAGCGCAATGCGACCCGCGACAGAGGCGGGAGAGCCACCTTCGAAGGTAGAACTCCCTGAATCGCTGAGAACTTGTTATGCAACACCCCACCCCGGGAGGCGGAAACTCGCGTTTTCGCCTCCTTTTTTATTACCCAGGGTCATTTGGACCCTCTAGTGGCGCAAGGTAAGCTCTAGGAGATGAAGAAGAACACGGCCCCGCTGCTGGAGATGAAAAACATTTCCGTGGTTCGTGGTGAGAACCTGGCGCTGGACCGCCTATCGCTGCGCATTGATGTGGGCGAACATGTCTGCATCCTGGGACCGAACGGTTGCGGGAAATCCACCCTGATCCGGACAATCACACGAGAAAACTACCCGTTGGCGCGTGAAGACGCCTCCATGTTCATCCTAGGGCAGAGTTTGTGGAACGTTTTCGAGTTGCGTTTCTTGCTGGGCATTGTTTCTCCCGACCTTCTCGCGGCTTGCACGAGCGACGCAACCGGGCTCGATGTGGTGTTGTCCGGATTTTTCAGCAGCACGCGCGTCTTTCCCCACCACGCGCCTCAGCCGGAGCATCGCGAGCGTGCAGAGGCAGCCTTGGCGCGGCTGAGCATCGCTCATCTCGGAAAGCGACCGGTCGCGGAAATGTCCTCCGGCGAAGCCAAGCGCACCCTGATTGCGCGGGCCCTGGTTCATGAGCCGCAGACGCTTCTGTTCGACGAGCCGGGAAATGCCTTGGATATTGCCGGCCAGGTGGGCCTGCGGGACACCATGCGGGAACTGGCGCGAAGCGGCCTAGGCATCCTGCTGGTGACACACCACATCTCCGAAATTATTCCGGAAATCGAACGCGTGGTGCTGTTGCAGAGAGGAAGAGTGCTGGCCGATGGGCCGAAGGAAAAAGTCCTTACCGGCGAGCAACTGAGTTCTCTGTTTGGCGTGCCAGTAAAGCTGTTCCGGGATGGCGACTATTTCCACCTGCACGCATGAGCGGGACGGCAATCATCTACTTCGAGAAGCCATCCGCAATGTCCGCCGCGACCGGGAGCCGGAACATTTCGTGTTGATAGGCCTTGACCATCAGCAAAATCCAAAGCACGAACCCCGCAAGTCCTACGAGAACTTCTAGCATGGTCACAAAACCCCAGCCAATGAAGCCGCCCATAAAAGCCAGCGCAATGCGAATCACAGTGAGCCCGCCGAAGACAACGATTGATTGAGCGGCATGGAATTTCACCCACGGCCGCTTGTCAATCAGTAGAAAGATGATGCCGGTAATCCATCCCAATACGTAGCACAGAAGAGCTGCGACATTTTCCTGGATGCCTTCCGTTGGAGATGCTCCGGGAACAACAGAAGGAACGGCCGTGGGAGCGGCCGAGGCCGTTTGATTTGCACCACACTTTGGGCAGAAGTTTGCAGTTCCAATATCCTGACCACACGCTTTACAGAATGCCATGGAGAGTCCCTCCAGAGGACCACGTTGGAATGGAGCGTAACAAAGCGGCCGTGCGCACGCAATGCAATTTAAAAATGAGTGAGTTTTGAGAGATCAGGAAGCGGGCGTGGTAGCAAAGGCCAGAGTCAGGAGCGTTTTTTGCTCGAGTTCGTGAGCTTTCGTGGAGCCGGTGGCGGGGCTGGCGCTGGCTGAGCGCTTCACGGAGCGCACGCGGAGATTCTTGGCTTGGGCGATGCGTTCCAAGCGAGGGAGAACGTAGAAGAGCGCGCCCATGTTGGCGGGCTCTTCCTGTACCCAGACGATTTCGCGGGCGTTGGGATGCGCGTCGATGGCGGCGGCGATTTCGGCTTTAGGCAGAGGGTAAAGCTGGTCCAGGAAAAAGACGGCGGTTGTGGCGTCTTTGCGGCGGCGGCGTTCGGCGCGAAGCTCGTGGCCAACCTTGCCGCTGGCGATAAGGATGCTTTGCGCGTCGGTGACCTCGTTGTCCGGAACGAGAGTAAGGAAACGGGGCCGTTCGAATTCTTCGATGGAAGAAGATGCGTCGGGGTGGCGAAGCATGCTCTTCGGGGTGAAAACCACCAGCGGTTTGCGCCACAAGCGGCGCGCCTGGCGTCGCAGCAAGTGGAAGTATTGCGCAGCGGTGGAAGGCTGGCAGATGTTCATGTTGCCTTCGGCGGCGAGTTGCATGAATCGTTCGATCCTCGCGCTGGAATGTTCCGGGCCTTGGCCCTCGTAGCCGTGGGGCAGCAGCAGCACGAGACCTGTCGGCAGGCCCCACTTATCCTCGCTGGCGCTGATGAATTGGTCGATAATGACCTGTGCGCCGTTCACGAAATCGCCGAATTGCGCCTCCCAAAGCACCAAGCCTTCCGGATAATCGCGCGAAAAACCGTATTCGAAGCCGAGGCAGCCTGCTTCGGAGAGCGAAGAGTTGTGAACCTCGCAGAAGGCCTGCTGGGGAGAGAGGTGTGCCAGCGGCAGATATTCCTGTTCCGTTTGCGCATCGACCAGAACCGCATGCCTTTGGTTAAACGTGCCGCGCTGGGTGTCCTGGCCGGTCAGGCGCACAGGGTTGCCTTCGAGTACGAGCGAGCCGTAAGCAAGAAGCTCCGCGAAGCCGTAATCGAAAGGGCGTTTCCCCTGACCCATTTCCGCGCGCTGCTCGAGCAATTTCACGATCTTGGGATGAACGTGAAATCCGGCGGGGGCGCGCACGAGGCCGGCCGTAATTTCAGCGATTTTCTCGCGCGTGAGGCCGGTATCAACTTCAAAAGCAGGATTATATTTACCGTAATTGTAGGGAGACCAATAGTCCGGCAGCTTTCGCAGGGCGGGAATCTTGGTGAGCTTCCGGGCCTTGTGTTGTTCTTCCTCGTATTCCTTTTTCACGGCGTCGGCGATTGGTCCGGCGTCGATGCCTGTGTGCTGCGCATAAATCTTCCAGAGCTGCGGGTGACTCTTGATGCGTTCGTACAGACGAGGCTGTGTGATTGTGGGATCGTCCACTTCGCTGTGGCCATGACGGCGGTAGCCAATCAAATCAATGACCACGTCGGAATTGAATTCGGCGCGATACTGCGCAGCGAGGCGGCCGACGCGGACGACGGCATCGGGATCTTCGGCGTTGACGTGGAAAATCGGGACGCTCTGGCGGCGCGCGATGCTGGAAGCATAGCGGGAAGAATGCTCCTGCGCAGGGCGTGTGGTGAAGCCGATCAAGTTGTTGACGATGATGTGGACGGTGCCGCCGACGGAATAGGCGGCGAGGTCGGCGAGGTTCAGCGTTTCCGCCCAAATCCCCTGACCGGCAAAGGCCGCGTCGCCATGCATCACGATGGCCCAAACTTTGTTTAGCGTTTGCCGGGAGCGATCGATTTGCGCGCCGCTGACGCCATGGCGGGTTTGCTTGGCGCGCGCACGGCCCATGGCCACAGGATCGACGGCCTCCAGGTGGCTCGGATTGGAGACCAGGTGGATGTTCAGCATCTTGCCAGCGGAGGTGGTATATGCCCCGGTGGCGCCGACGTGATATTTCACGTCGCCAGCGCCCAGCACGCTACGAGGATCGACGTCCTCGAATCCGGCAACCACATCGTGCACAGGCTTGCAGGCAATGTGAGCCATTACATTCAATCGGCCGCGATGGCTCATGGCCATCACGGAATCGACTCCGCCCAGATCGCCAGCGGCATCAAGAACAGAATCGAGGAGCGGGATGAGGGAGGTGTTGCCCTCGAGGGAGAAGCGCTTGCTGCCGAGGTAACGGCTTTGAAGAACTTGCTCGAACAGGTCGGCGCGCACCAGGCGTTCTAAGACTTTTTGTTGGTTGACCTCGAATTCCGGGCCTTCGATGTGCTCGGCGAGCCAATTGCGACGGTCGAGTTCGGGGATGTGCAGGAATTCCACGCCAACAGTGCCGCAATAATAGCCGCGGGCCTCCTCCGCGTATTCGCCGGAGAGCCCTTCGAGATCGGGACACTTCAGCGGGGCGAAGAAACCGAGAGGGTCAAGCGTGGCTTCATAGAAGCCCCAGCGGCGAAAGAGATAGAAGACGCGTTCACGTTCAGGGTGTCCGGCGCCCTTGGACGAGGGTGATTTCTTCGCGTTTTTGACGGATTTTTCGGGAGCGATTGTCGTACGGTTGGCCATAGGTCGTATCTACAGACCTTCTATTTTGCCACAAACGGAAAACCAAAGTTCTGAGAGCGGAAGGCGGTGGCAAAAACCAATAGGCGAACGGAAGCCGAAAAAGAGGCCGCAGGGTCCAAAATGGAGCTTTGCCAACGGTTTCCGGGGAGGAAACATGGCTCGACAGAGAGCTAATTATGGTGAAACACACTGTCCATCGTGCCGCCCTGGAAGAAATCGAACGTGCTTTCGAACTCGTGAAGGAGTACTACGAGAAAATGGGGGTCGAGGTGCGAGAAGATCTTGGTCAGTTTGAGAGCCAATACTTTGGGGAGGGATCGGGAGTGTGGTTGGCGGAAGTGCAGGGTGAAGCTGTTGGGTGTATTGCACTCCGCGAATTAAGAACGCAACCGAGATGCGGCGAGATCAAACGAATGTATGTGCATGAGTCCTACCGCGGGAAGGGCCTTGCGGACTCACTGCTGTTGGAACTGGAAACGTATGCCGCAGAGTGCGGATATGAGTGGCTCTATCTGGACACAATGCGCTCGATGTTGGCCGCGGCTCGATTCTATGCGCGCAGCTCTTACCGGCTGTGTGAACGCTACAACGACAATCCGCAGGCAGGTGTATTCATGCGCAAGCGTTTGACGGGCAAAGCGAGAGAGCGTGTTAGAGGAAGCGAATGAGGCGACGTTCCACGGCCTCACTCCGCCGGCGGCGTCAATGATTGCAAGCGTTCCTTATTGATTTTGAGGACGATGCCAACGTTGAGATCCGCTACCTCGTTGACTTTATATTGCGCCGCCGAACCCAATACCTGTGCCGCTTCGGAAGGGGTTAACTTGTAATCGTTTGTGAGCCATTCCGCCATGGAGTGGAGTTGTGAAAAACCCTGGATGGAACGATGAAAGTCGTGTGCCATTCAAGGAGCAGGGAGCACGTCGGATGCCACCTAAGCGCCTTTCGCTGCATCGTATTAGGGGGCGCAGGGGAATCTCACTAGAATCTAAGGGTTCTGGGAAGCGACGCTTCTCGGTTACACTAGAGGTTCCGTGGGCTGGGGTTCGTATCTAGGTTTTAAGCGATCGCCTGTCAGGGGAGTGCATGCCTGTACCTATATCCCAAGCGTGGACGGTTGCAAGTTACGTCCTCAAACAGAAGATGAAAGGGCGCAAACAGTATCCGCTGGTGCTGATGCTGGAACCGCTGTATCGGTGCAATCTGGCCTGTGCTGGTTGTGGGAAGATCCAATATCCGGCGCACGTACTGAAACGCGAGCTTTCGCCGGAAGAGTGCTTCAGGGCGGTGGATGAGTGCGGGGCACCGATGGTGTCGGTCCCTGGCGGCGAGCCACTGATGCATTCGCAGATCGAGAAGATTGTCGAAGGCCTGGTGGCGCGGAAAAAGTACATCTACCTGTGCACGAACGCGCTGTTGTTAAAGGAAAAGCTGCACCTCTTCAAGCCGAGCAAGTACCTGACTTTTTCCGTGCACGTGGACGGACAAAAGGAACACCACGATTTCACGGTTTGCCGCGAGGGCGGATATGAACTGGCCATCGAGGGCATGCGAGAAGCGTTGAAGCGGGGGTTCCGCGTCACCACGAATACTACGCTGTTTGACGGCGCCGATCCCAAGAG
>JBAVHY010000195.1:0-10465 GCA_049686315.1 Candidatus Acidiferrum sp.
AGTCACGCAAGTCCTCGCATACCTGACGGGAAGTGCAAATCAAATAAAGGGAGAGCCGCCATGTGTGAATTCTTTAGTGTCCGGGCCTCTACTGCGCGTTGGCGTTGGTGGTCGAGCTTGTCGATCTTCGCGATGCTCGCCTTCCTGGTCGTTGCACCGGCACGTGCTCAGGTTGTCGCGCAATACGATTTTGAGAATGGCACTCAAGGCTGGACTGGATTCTTTAATGCGAGCGTCCAGGTTTCAACGGCTGCCGCGCAGTCCGGCAGTAGTAGCCTCCTGACCACCACGAATTCGAGTGGCGCGGGAGGCCCTAGCATAATGCTCAACAGCTTGTTGCTGCCCGGGGCTACATATCAAATCACCGGGTACGTGATGCTTACCAACGGCGAAGCTGCGACCAACGCCAACTTCACCATCGCGCGTAGCGACCCCTCCTGCTCCGGCGGAACCTGCTATGACACCATTGGGGCGTACCAGGTGCTCGTGACCGATTCCGGTTGGGCGCTGATTGGCGGCTCCTATAAAGTCAGTACCACTGCAACAGCTCTCCTGCTGTATGCACAGTTGGTAGGCCCGACGTCCACGCAGTCTTTCTATTTGGATAACGTCGTGATCACGGAAACCGCCCCTCCGCCTGGCGGCACACCGATTGCCACTTACACCTTTGCCGATGGAGGGCTGGATGGGTGGCAACCATTTGGTAACGTCAGTCTCACAAATAGCGTGCCTCCTTTCCCTGACCCGAACGCCGACGCGCGGAGCCTGCTGGTCGCCAATCGCACTGCCACTTACATGGGTCCAAGCCTGAGTCTGCTCAGCGTGGACAATATAGTTGCCGGCGCGACGTATCAAGTTTCGCTGTATGTCTTGTTGGCTGCCCCAGACAGCAGCAACCCTACTGTTACCATTTCCACCAAACGGACGGACTGCGCCAGCCCATCGGGTACATATGCTAACCTTGTGACTTCCGGACCGCTCTCCAGCACCGCTTGGACAAAGGTGCAAGGCACACTCACCTTCAGCAACGTCCCGGGTGCGCCCACGTCTCTGGTTCTTTATATCCAATCCACGAGCGCGTCAGATTCTTTCTACATCAGCGACGTGCTCATTGGTGAATTGGCCCCGCCGCCACCGAATCCCAGCCAACAAGACAATAGCGGCATCACGTCCACTTTCGAAGACGGCGGCTTGGACGCATGGTCCTCGCGCTCTGGCAGCTCCACTTTAACCAACTCCGCAGCCGAGGCGCATTCCGGCACCCATAGCCTTTACGTTACCGGGCGCATCGCCAATTGGGATGGGCCTCAAGTCAACGTGAGCAACAAGATGTACAACGGCTCTCGCTATGACGTAAGCGTTTGGGTCATGTTGCAGCCAACGGACGGCTCATCTCACGTACTTAACGTAAGCCTCCAGACTACCCTCGCCGGCAATACCAGTTACCCGGGCGTTACCGGCTACCCTGGCGTGACCGTACTCGCGGACGGCAGCTGGCACCAGATCAGTGTTCCCGCGTACAACATGGCTAACAGTTACGATCCTGGCGCCGCGTATCTGTATGTGCAAACCGTTTCGTCCTCGGGAAACGATCTCGTGTCGTTCTACGTCGACGACTTTCAGCTCACTTACATCGCGCCTCCAACGATTCAAACCAATATTCCTTCGATTTTCGAGACACTTTCTTCTGACTTCCCGGTCGGCGCAGCAGTGGATCCTACCGATGTCTCCGGGCCGCATTCTCAGTTGCTCACGAAACACTTCGACAGCATTACCTCAGGGAACGACATGAAGTGGAGTTCCGTGGAGAACACCAAGGGTATTTACAACTTCGGCAACGCCGACACTCAGGTTGGCGTCGCCGTATGTAACAACATGCGTGTGCGCGGCCACAACCTCGTGTGGGCTACAGGCGCGCAGACTCCTTCGTACGCTTTTGGCGACGGCACCAATTCGCCAGCCAATCAGGCCACGGTGACGGCCAACATACAAGAGCATATCCAGGCCGAAGTAACGCACTTTGGGGACAAAGTGTACGCATGGGACGTGGTGAACGAGCCGCTCGACCCGAGCCAGCCCGACTGTCTCAACCATGGTCCGTTTTATAACGTGCTCGGCAAAAGCTACATCGATATCGCACTGCTGGCGGCCCGCGAATACGCGCCTGCGGGCACAAGACTCTTTATCAATGACTACAGCACCACGGACCCGGCCCGTCTGGCGTGCCTGGTGCGCGTCGTTCAAGACTTGAAGGAGCGCGGGATTCCCATTGACTCCGTCGGTCACGAGATGCACATCAATATCAACTACCCCACCCCCGATGCCGTTGAAGATGCCATCCGGACGGTTGCGAAGCTCGGTGTTGATCAGCAGATTACCGAGTTCGACATGAGCGTTTACAATGCCGGCGACAACACCTCCAACTACGGGGCGAACGGTGGAAACGTGCCTCTATCGATCATCGCCCAGCAGGGTTATCTCTACGAGCACTACTTCCGCGTGTTCCGTCGCCTGAGGCATCACCTCAGCGGTGTCACCTTGTGGGGCATGGCGGACGACGACACTTGGCTTGACAGCTTCCCCATTAGCCGTCTCAATCTGCCCCTTCCCTTCGATACCGAATTGCGGGCCAAGCCCGCTTATTGGGGCATAGTGGATCCCGCACGATTGCCTGGCCACGATCTGACTTTCTCGATTACCTCCAAGACCGGCCCGCGGATCGCCCGCGTCTGGATGGTCACAGCTACCAATCCTGGCCCCGGTACCGCTTATGCTGTGCAGATCAACGGGTTCGATCTCAAACAACTCGGCGTCCCAGCGCAGTGCAGACCTGTTGTTACTCCACCTTCTGCTTTCCCACTTGTGCTCGCAGACATCCCCGAAGGTAGTTCGGCCGAAGTGTCGCTCACCATCAATTTCGACACACACTGCCGACACGAGACCACGTTCGTTGTAAAGATGCCCTGGAGCGCGGCAAACGGTGCGGATAGCCATACGCTGGTGCTCTGGGACCAGCATCCTTAGGTGCTTCCGCATGGATTCGCTGATGCTTCGATAGCGTGTTTATGTTTTGACCAGCAACTCAGTCTTCGGCGAGGCAGCTCGCTGATGGGAGTTTGGCGATTTCGGCTCACTGACGGTTACGCCACTTTCATGAGCTTTTCTTGCCCAGGAAACGACTGAGGTTGTTTCGCGCTCGATCAATTCGGGGGCCACGACAATTTCCGCGGCGCCAGAATCCTTGGGTTCGGAAGATTGGGCGCGGCGAAGAACGTTCTCTGCTGCAAGTCTTCCCATCTCTTTCAGGGGCTGTCGCACCGTACTGAGGGAACGGGTCTGATAGGAGGCGCTCTCGATATCGTCGAAACCGAGCACGGAGACATCATCCGGCACGCGTCGCCCGCACTCGTATAGAGCGCGGATTGCACCCATTGCGGAGATGTCATTGAACGCGAACAAGGCCGTAAAAGGCTCGCCGGCGGCAAGGAGTTTCTGAGTGATGCGATAACCGAGGTGGGGAGAGGGCGAATTGTCTTCGATGCACGCAATGAGTTTCGATGAAATCGGCAACCCCAATCGGTTTGCAGCCTCGGCGATAGCCTTCCATCGCACTTCCGTATCGGGCACGAATGCCTGTCCCTTGATAAAGGCTATCTTTCGATGGCCCAGGTCCATCAGGTACCGCAATGCGATTTCGGCCGCCTGATTGTGATCCACCACGATCCGGGTGACCCCCTCGATGAAGTGGTGGCTGGAAACGGTTGCGACCGGAATGTCCAGCCGCCGGTGCCAAGGGGTATTCACAGCGATCAGGCCATCCACGGAACGATGCAGGAAAAGTTCGATGTATTCGTCAATCAAGTCTTGTTGAAAGCGGTGGCTGGCCACGAAGTAGAAGTAGCCTTCCTGTAGCAGGTAGTCTTCAATGCCGCTGAGCACGTTCACGTTGTAACCCTCACTGAGTTCCGAAACGATCACACCGATGGTGAGGCTGCGCTTGGTGCGCAGACAACGTGCGAAGAAATTGGGGCGGTACTGAAGCTGGCGGGCAGCGGCGAGAATCATCTTTCGGGTCTGCGGAGCGATGGTGTCCGCCACGGCGGCGCCATTCATCACCAGCGAGATGGTCGCGGGAGCAAGTCCGAGGTGTTGCGCTAGCTCCTTCAACCCGAGCGGTTTAGCGGATTTCCGTCGCCTGTCGACAGCAGCCTTCGAAGGCTTCCGGTTCATTCGAGGAGTCTCACATAAAGGACTTCCCTCAGCAAGGGTGAAAAACAACTTCATTGTGACAACGACCTAAATCGTTATAGACTTGGTTCAATCGCACTTTTGCGCTTGACAATGCGGAATAAAGGAACTAAAAGGGGCTAACCGCCCGTGCCGGCGCCGCGAACGATTTTCTGGCCGCAAGCGGGCTGCGGTCACGATCACCGCGTTGTGCACTGGGCAGCAATGGCGAACATATCCGTTACCAAATGTCGATATCGCTGACGATCCATAGTTGCGATCAAGAGTGTCGGTCAGAGCATGGCCTCGAAGCTGCTAGCAGGCTCGAGTTCGGGAGCACGGGTTCGTTTTTGGCATCGACGCAACGGCTCTCGCGAAGAGCAGGAAAATATCCATATGTTTGACAACCGTCGCGTTACGGAGTTTTCCACACGCGAGCGGGTTTTAGTGCTGGCGGATTCAAATGTTTCTGCAAAGCGCGAGGCGCCGCCGCTCCCTCCCGTTCGGATGAAAGAGCTCGCCGACGATTTGGGGTTATCCATTGCTTCGGTTTCCAGAGCATTTCGAAATAACCGCGAGATCAGTTCAGTCACACGGGCGCGCGTGCTGAAACGCGCCGCGGAACTGAACTATCGTCCAAACCTTGCGGCTCGTGCGCTGGTCACCGGGCGAACCAGTCTCATGGGCCTGATCGTTCCAGACCTGGTGCATTCGTTTTTCGCAGAATTGGCGCTGGGCCTATCGAGCGTGCTGCGGCAGAGCGGGTTTGGACTGGTGGTCTCATCCTCGGAAGAAGATCCTGAGCTCGAACGCCAGGAAATTGAGAGGTTGCGGACCCGAGGGGTCGATGCCTTGTTGATCGCCTCCGTTCAGAATTCAACCGATGCGTTTCGGTCCCTGGCTGAACAGAGTGTCCCGTATGTTTTGCTGGATCGATGGTTCTCCGGATTATCCGCGAACTTCGTTGGCGTAAATGATGAGAAGGTCGGCGCCATCGCGACCGAACACTTGATCCACATAGGTTGTCAGCGCATTGCGCACATCCGGGGAACGAATGTAAGTACGGCGCGGGGCAGGCTGGATGGTTATACCAGGACCCTCATGGAGCACGGCATCGGCATAAGGGACGACTACATCGTCAGCGCTAAGTGTCTCGATAAGTCCGCTAGCGCCGAAGGCTACGCGGCCGCCGAGAAATTGTTGACCGTCAATCCTCGTCCAGACGGCGTTTTCTGCTGCAATGACCCTGTAGCCATCGGAGCAATGCGAGCCATTCTGGACGTCGGCCTTCGCATCCCGGAAGATATTGCCTTGATCGGAGCCGGCAACCTCCGGTTCGACGATGATCTGCAGGTCCCGCTCAGCAGTGTCGACCAACGCAGCAAGATTCTCGGGGAGAGGGCTGCGCAGTTGGCGATGCGGATAGTCGGTGCACACGGGCAAGTGCGGCCCAAAGCGATCGTGCTGGAGCCGAGCCTCATCGTCCGTAAGTCTACGGAAAGAGTCGTGCCTTCGTTGAACGAGCCGCCCGCAACGGATAAGTCCTGAATCATGGTTGTCCGCTACGAACGTGGCCATACCTCCACGCTGCTGCCTTGGAAAAGCGGGTAAGTGTATCTGTCTGTGGCTCCCTCTTTAACTCTTCGAAACGCCGCAAGGTCACAAAAACCAGGGCGTCGCGTAGTCGAGCGGTTGTCGATGAATTCCCGGCTGACGAGACGGTTCGGAGGATGGTGCTGCCGCGGGCTCAGGAGAAGAGTGGAGTTCGAGTCCCAAAGCGGGGACCTGGAATCGCCTGCACTTGGGGGGCATCAGACCACTCAACTAGTTGACAAACGGTTGACAAAATGGTTCTGAGGGAAGCTTGCTGACTTGGGTAAAATTGAGAATAGCCGCGTATTTATTGGCGATTGGATGGTGGGCCTGGGTGGACTTGAACCACCGACCTCGCCCTTATCAGGGGCCTTTGTGGTGCTATATGCATAGTATTTTCTTCTTGGGGGAGGCTTCCGTGTCAGACAGCTCGGGAACGAAGTTTGGTATTCAAGCAGGATAGGAATTACTTCTGAACCGTAACCTACCGCGAGTGGCGTATCGACCGGCAAAGGCGCTGATGTGACAGGGCCTTCTGTCCGGTTCCCCGATTACGCGATTCATCACAAAGACCCGCCCACAGAGAGAAGATGAACGAGGGTGTAGATGAGAAGGAGCTGTGCGCGTGCAGGATCAACTAACGTAGGAAGACAATTGCAGGATACGAAGACCGGGTATGGTCGGAAGGTCGCGATCATTCGTAAGAAAAGCTGTGCAGCCGCCCGCCAATGCCGCCACAACCTGGAGAGAATCAGGTGTCTTGACTCCCGTTGCGGCTCTTAGCTGTGCGGCGGCGCGCAGATGATCACGAGAAATATCTGCAACGTGGACGCCGCGACTCTGTGAGAGAAGAGCTTCATATCGCCCGGCCAGCAGATGGTCTCCAGAACAGTAGGGAACGACCAAGACTTCGAGCAAGGTAAGCGCCGATGTAACCAACTCCTTGCGGCCCGCACTCACTTCTCTAAAAAGGGGCTCAACCAGCGGAAGAAACCGGGGATGTTCTTCAATGAAGTAGATGAAGATGGCCGTGTCTGCCCCTACAGGGCCGCCCCCGAGATCGGCCATCAATCCCATGAGGCCCGTTCTCGCTCAACATGTTTCGAAGGGTCAACTCCTCTCCAGTGCTCTTTGCCCAACCCCTTGAGACCAAGAATCGACAGAGGTTTCGGCGTTTCAAGAGCATCGCTGAGAAGATGAGTAACCTCCTGAGCGACCGATCGGTGCTGGCGCTTTGCTCTAGCCTGAAGCTTTCTGTAGAGAGAGTCGGGAAGGTTCTTGATGTTCAAAACTGCCATAGGGTTACTCCTAAACTCCTCCATAATGGAGGAACCATCATCGACGTGTCAAGACCATTGTTCTCGCCAAGGATGAGCACGTTGTTGCCGCATAAATACTGGGTGTGAGTTTTGGTGGGCCTGGGTGGACTTGAACCACCAGACTCGCAGGTACCGGAAGCGATCCGGTAGCCAACTTAGCAGAGGTACTCGAATCCGATTTATGAGATGGGTTCTAGTCTCATGAGTCATAAATAGATTGTATAAATAGAGGAGAGGGGTTATCGTGGATCATGTCGAATCCACGAGGGCGTCCTCCGAAGCAAGAACTGGTTGTCAGTCCCGAGCAGAAGATAACCTTGCGGCAACTGCTACAGCAACCGCGGAGTTCGCGATCGCTGGCCTTTCGCGCCCGCATCATTTTGGAGTGTGCCGCTGGAGCGAACAACGCTGCGGTAGCCGCTAAACTGCGCACCACGGGCTTCACTGTGGGAATGTGGCGGAATCGCTTTATCACCGGCGGGATTGCGGCTCTAGGGGATGAAGTGCGACCGGGAGCGCCACGACAGATCGGCGATGAGCGTGTCGAACGGGCCGTACGCCTCACCCTGGAAGAGGCTCCCAAAGGGGCAACGCATTGGAGCAGTCGCGCGTTGGCCGCGAGGACTGGCTTGAGTCAATCCACCGTGAGTCGCATCTGGCGGGCTTTCGGGTTGCGTCCGCATCGCAGCGAAACGTTTCAGTTATCCAATGATCCGCTGTTGGTCGACAAGGTGCGAGATATCGTCGGCCTGTACCTGAACCCGCCGCATCGCGCCCTGGTGCTGTGCGTGGATGAAAAGAGCCAGATTCAAGCACTGAGCCGCAGTCAACCGATCCTCCCGATGCTGCCCGGCCAAGCCGAACGCCGCACCCACGATTACAAACGTCATGGCACCACCAGTCTTTTCGCGGCCTTGGACATCGCCACTGGATCGGTGATTGGCAAGTGCTGGCCACGCCATCGGGCCATCGAGTTCCGCAAATTCTTGAATCAGATCGACCGTGCTGTTCCTGCCGACCTCACCGTCCATCTGGTGTTGGACAACTACGCCACTCACAAGACCAAGGAAATTCAGGCCTGGTTCCTGCGGCATCCTCGGTACCACCTGCACTTCACTCCTACACACAGTTCGTGGCTGAATCAGGTGGAGCGCTGGTTCGCTTTGCTGTCACAACGGCAGATCAAACGAGGTTCGCACTACAGCGTGCGTGAACTGGAATCCGCCATCACAGAGTTTATCGCCGTGAACAACGAGCAACCCAAACCCTTTGTGTGGACCAAGAGTGCCGAGGCCATTCTTAACAGCATTGGCCGGTTCGCTTCCCGTACTCTGGCTGCGCACAGCACAAAAAATATGCAAGAAATCAATGACTCAGGAGACTAGACTTCTAACACTGAGCTCTATCGTCTTCCTTTTGGCGCCGGCGGCGACAAAGAAGGCGCGGAACATCACGCGTGCGTCTGGATGGGCTTGCCCGGATTTTTGGAAAATTTTTGGCAAACAGCTTTTCGAGAGTGTATGCGACGGGCGGCAGAATTTGAAATACCTGCATAAATACTGGGAATTTATGGTGGGCCTGGGTGGACTTGAACCACCGACCTCGCCCTTATCAGGATTGGGACCTTCGCCGCATGTTTGCCGGAATCGAGGCAATCGTCAGCGGCGGACTTTTTCGGCCACTTCCTCATCCAGGCGCTCCGCAAGAAACATCTTGAGCAACGACTGGTAAGGCATATCGCGTTTGTTGGCCAACTGCTTTAGGCGCGCAATGATCGTAACCGGTAGACGCAACGAGATCGTCCGAACGGAGGGTGTCAAGTTCGGAAATACAACGCGTTTTGCCTTCGTCCAATCGATATAGTCGGCCGAATCCTTGCGTTTCCAGAAATTCCTTTCCTCCTCTTCAGACCTAAACGTCGGAAGGGTTTTCAGGCTTTTCTTGTTCGTCATATGCTTCGTAAATCCTCCGTTCTCTGCGGGTCATCTCCCGAGCCGAGATAACCCGGATCAGCTTACGCCGCACGGTGAAGGCCACAAATAACAGCCGGTTTGAATCTGTGCGGCCGAGTGCGTAGAAGCGAGCCTCGTGTTGCGAATGCTTCGGATCCTGTCGAACAATGAGCGGTTGATTAAAGAAAACCTCCTCACACTCGAAATCTGCGACGCCATGCTTTTCCCAATTCTTATTGACATTACCTTCATCCCAGTTGAACCCCGTGCATTCTGTCCATAGGTCCATGTATATGGCTATTATATACATGTTGGAGGTTAGATCCAACGGGGAATGTCGAGTCCGGCATTTTCTTGGCTATTGGTGATTTCAAAGAAATTCGACCTGCATCGAGCATTCGAGGAGCGATTCCGCATCCGTCGTCACGAATTCGTATCACGCTCTAGAAGCGATAGTGCGGCGTGGTTACGAACAGTGTCAAAGCTCTGACAGATTTGTCATCAGCCCGTCGCAGCCGCCGTAAGGCGGTTTCAGCAGATTTTGCCCCGTCCGTAAGTCGGGATTTTGCAGGTGATTAGAGCAGGCTTGAGCCCAACCGGTTGGCCATTCGCGTGAATATAATGCAAGCCATTAGTCGTTATAACGACTATCCTACTAAGAGGAGAATGAAAATGAGCACCACATTGGTTCAACCGGAAACTACCACCAGTACCTGGGTTATCGATCGCGTTCACTCCACGGCGCAATTCAAGGTCAAGCACATGATGATCTCGAATGTGTTGGGAGAATTCACTTCGATCACCGGCGTCCTGGAACGTGATGAAAATGACGTCACCAAATCCAAAATTCGGGCCTCCATCGACGCGAGTACCCTCAACACCCGGGAGCCCCAACGAGATGCGCACCTGAAGAGCGCGGATTTCTTCCATGTAGAGAACCATCCGGACTTGACCTTCAGCTCGACATCCATATCAAAGAACGCAGATGGGGAGCTGAAGGTCAGCGGCGACCTGACGATCCGCGGAGTGACCCGAAACGTGGTTTTTGATGTTGAAGGACCGAGCCCAGCGCAAAAGGACCCGTGGGGAAATACGCGAATTGGGCTTTCTGCCACGACGCGGATCAGCCGGAAAGACTTTGGACTCATCTGGAACGCAGCTCTGGAAGCCGGCGGCCTGCTCGTAGGCGACGCGGTAACCATCAACTTGGACGTCCAGCTCATCAAAGAGCGCTAATCAAAGCAGGAACTGAAAGGGTACATTTCGAGCACACGTTCAACTAACGCTGCTGTAGGCATTCGCCCTCATTGTGCTGGCTGCGGTTTCAGGATTGGGAAGACTTGCCAATATTCAGCCGTCATTGGAGGCGAATAC
>JBAVHY010000196.1:0-19037 GCA_049686315.1 Candidatus Acidiferrum sp.
GTTTGTAGCAGTACGATCAGAAGGTGAACTTCAGCCCGTACTGGAGTTGGCGCCATCCGTTCGAGCGCGTTCCCGTCGCGAGTCCGAAATTGCTGCTGGGATTGTAAGTGGTGTTGATGATCGACGCGGCACACATCGTTTCGGGATCTGCGCCCGTAGCGCTGAACATATGAGTGACCGCATTGCAGCCCGTGCTGCCTGGGCCTGTAGCTGCGGTCGGGTAGATGGGATTGCCACCCTTGTCGGCGTAGAGAGCGGAGGTAGGCACACCCACCGTCCGCTGTGGTGTGTTGTAGTTAAATTGGACCTTGCCATTATTACTCAAGGCGCTTGCCTGATATTGCGGATGATTGAACAGGTTGAAGAAGTCGAACTGGAACTGCATCCCAATCCGTTCGGTTAGTTTGAAGTTTTTCCGCAGTGACAGGTCCACGTCGCTGTTGCCCGGCCCGGTGCACATTCCCACACCGGAGGAGCCCAACTGTCCAATCTTCAAGCCGTTGACCGTGAAGGCATTGGGATTGAGCCACTGCCGTCCGTTACTCCCGCTGCCCTGGCAAGACTGACCAGGGACCAGCATCGGCCGTTGCTGGCCGCTGTCTCCGATACCCGCAAGATCGGCCCCGATGGTCGGCGTCAATGAAGGACCGGTAGCGAAGTTGAGGATCGAACTGAGCTCCCAACCTCCTGCCGCCTGCCGCACGACAGCGTTCTGGCCGTTCAGAGTCGGCAGGTAGTAGACCACGTTCGCCACGAAGATATGCGGCCGGTTGAGATAATCTAGTCCTCGCCCGGCGCGCGGATTGTTCGAGTCCACGTTAATGTACGGTGAGTCGATCAACACCGTGTCAGAAAGCAGTTTCGACCAGGTGTAGGCAAATTGGAACGTGGAGTTGCGCGAGAAACGCGTCTTAAACGAAGACTGCAACGAGTCATATTTCGATTGTCCGGAACGGGTGTAATAGGTGATGCCGTTGTCCAGCGCAACTGCCCCGTAGGGCCGAAGCGCAGCGCGGGCTGCAGCGTCTCCGCTATTCTCGAAATAGGCCAGGCGGTCCGCCGGCGCTACCGAATTAATGTCGTCATGCATGAGCAAGTGAATGCCGCGGTTGCCGACATAGCCGAGCGTGAACACGGTGTCCTTCCAGAGTTCTCTCTGAACCTCAAAGTTGAACTGCCAGCTGTTGGGCATCTGGTTGCTGATTTCGTTCCCGTAGTTGGGGAAGCCGAGGCCCGTGCTGAAACAATTGGCGGAGCCGAGGCACGCCGGTGGCGCCGTCAGGCTGTCGAGGAAGCGGCCGTTGGTTGAGCTGAAGCTGCTGACGAATGGCGGGTTCTGGCCCGAAATCTGCAGCGTGTACAAACGGTCGCGCATGAAAAATTGCCCAATACCCGCTCGGATAGCCCACTTGCCTTTGCCGGTCGGATCATAGGCAAAGCTGAGGCGCGGGGCAATCATGTGATTGTTGTTGTTGTACAACGCGTTGTTCGGGCCGGCCATACCGCCAGTACCCGCGGGGCAGGGGTTCGATCCCAAGCCAGGAGCATACAACAAGCCATTGCAGGCCGTGCGTCCGAGAGCGGCGTTGAAGGCGATTGGATTGAACACCGTGTAGCGATTATCGGCAAGATACGGATTCGGCAATAGTGACCAACGGAAACCGTAAACCACGGTCAGCTTATTGGTTGCGTGGAAAGTATCGCCCGCGTAAAACTCATAATTGTGCCAGCGATTCTTGCCCGTGAAGATGTTATTGGTTTCGCCCATACCATAGGTCATGCCCTCAAGAAGCATATCCGCTGGATTGTACCCGGTGGTGTTGCCGGTGCTGTGGGGACAAGCGGCGTTGATAGCTCCACTGCATCCGTTGTAGCCGGTTGGTCCGCCAAAGTTTCCGTACTCCAGGTTGGATTGCTGCTCGTCCTTCATGTTCCGGCTTAGGGATGTGCCAAAGATGAGGCTGTGCCGTCCTTTGACCATGTGGAAGTCATCCACGAAGGTGAACAAGTCCTGCTCGTTGGCCCACGGAGCAATGGTCCACACGCCGGGCAGGTTGGTAGCCCCTTGGAACCACACGCTCGGGCCTTTGGTCCCGTATGTCTTTCCAGAGAGCGGGAAGAAATAAGGAATGGCGGTGTTCAGTTGCTGTTCGAGCGGGACGTTCGTGGGGTTGATGGTGATCTGGTTCTGCGAGAAACTGAAAGTGAAGTCATTAACAATATTGCTGCCGATGGTCTTGCTCAGTTTGCCGACGGCGATCTTTCCTGGTTGTTTCCAGGATTCGTCAATCACCCCTAACGCATTGTTCCCCCATCCGAATCCACCCGAAGGCGGTCCCAGGACCCAGGAATCCTGCGCATAGCGCATCATCAGGGTGAGAGTCTTGGTGAGATTGACGTCACCGCGGATGTTATCCTCGCGCCAGGGCGTCGGAAGATTCTCGGACTTGACCCAGTTCTGAGATGCGCACGGGTCGCTGCTGGTCGGCAGCGGGAACATGCTCATGAGCGGCCCACTAATCGACGTGGGGATTTGATTCGCCGACGGGAGCGTGGCGCCGAAGGACTCATTGCCTAACGCGCCGGCGGGATTATGAAGCGCCGGGGCTCCGGTAACGGGATCAATCGGGAAACCAATGTCATTGTGGCCACTGGCTACGTTTGACGCATGGCAGGCGGCCAGCGCCGAATAGTCGCCGGTGCGCTCCGCAGCGGTCGGAACGCGCGCGGAAAATGTCGATGCTCCAATGACCTTGTTCCATTCTTCCGACCAGAAGAAGAACGCCTTATTTTTTAAGACCGGCCCACCGACGTTGAATCCATAGTCGTTTAAACGGAGCTTATTCTTTTTTGTACCGCCCCCTGCTTTGAGTTCCGTATCGAAGGCGTCCAGAGCATCGTTGCGGCCGGAATAAAAAACACCACCGTGAAATTGGTTCGTTCCGCTCTTGGTGATGATGCTGACCTGTCCTCCGGCGGCGAGACCGAACTCCGGTCCATAGCTGTTGCGTTCAATCTTGAATTCCTCGATCGAATCGACCGAAGGATAAATGAGAATCGTGCGCTGCGAGCCGGTATCATTATTGTTCGCCCCGTCCACCAGCCACTGGTTGCCGTTCGATGGACCGCCGCTGATGGATACGTCCGAAGCGCCCTTCAAGCCTTTATCCGTGACACTGAAGGCTTCGGCCGGAGCCACACCGGGAACCAAGGTCAACAACTGCATGAAATTTCGCCCATTAAGCGGCAGCTCGGCGACCTGCTTGCTATGAATGAGGCCAGAGAGTTCGCCACTGTTGGTCTCCACCGCAATGGGGCTGGCTTCGACGGTAATCGTTTCACTTATCGCGCCTATCTCCAATTCAATGTTGACCGACAGGCTGTCGTTGGCATGCAGTTCAATCCCCGTTTGCGTCGAGGCCTTGAACCCTGTATGAGATACGTGGACCTCATAGATGCCGAGTGGAAGATCTGTGAACACATACTCCCCATCAGCGCTCGTCTGCTGGGTACGGCTATAACGCGTGCCTTCGTTGCTGATGGTGACTTCCGCACCCGCTATTGAGGCTTTTTGCGCGTCTTTGACCGTCCCGCGGACATTAGCCGTAACAACTTGGGCTTGTGCCGCGAACGGAATTGCTAGCGCAAGCGCAATAATACAAAGCAGTGGACAGATCCACCGCCTGCTGCTATTTCGATTGCTTATGTCCTTCCCAACATAATTCAACATAGCGTAACACCTCGGGTTTCGATTAAGTACTCGACTGGATCCAGCAAAGCACCCCGCACTGCAGTTACCCGCAACGATCTGCACCCTTTAAACCGGCTTTCGATTGAAATGAGCGATGTGGGACCCGTTTTGCCCGACTAGTGCAAAAACGTTATTCCCTGTTGTCTCGAATTAAGCACTATCTCAGAAATCATGTCAAGAGAAAAATATCGTTATTCTAATGCATTTTTTGAATACTCGCTCAGAAGCCTTAACGGTACCCCCTCCATTTTTCCATAGAAAACCGTTATTTCTTTGTTATCAGTGGGATGCTGGGTACCGACTAATTTAGTCCGAACTCTCATTTTGCTTGCTTCCCGTGTTGCTTTTCTTGCCTCTGACCATCCAGTTTCCTCCCCGCCAAACACTTTTTCCACCATTCGGATGCAGAATCATTGATGGATGCGATAAAATCTGCTTGCGGGTTATGTTTCCTTCAGGACAAAACCGGCGGCCGGCGCATCACAACTCCGAGCGCTCACGAGGATGGCAGTCATCTCAAAGCTCAAATGGGTACACTAAAATCGACGCCGCTCAAAAGGCCGCGCAGCGCAGTTACTCTCAAAGCCGTTGCCCAACATCTCGGTCTCACTCCGGGTACTGTTTCCGCCGTGCTGAACAATTCCTCGGCGGCTCGTTCCATACCTGAACACACCCGAAAGAGAATCGTCGCCGCCGCCCGTGAACTTAACTACCGGCCCAACTTTCTGGCTCGCTCCCTGCGCGTTCAACGCACTTTCTCGATCGGCGTTATCGCCGAGGAAATTGGTGACGCTTACGGCGGCATGGTCGTTAGCGGTATTGAAGCCTATCTTAGCGAGAAGAACTATTTCTTCTTCACCGTTGCCCATCGTCACGATGCCAGGCTTCTGGAAGCCTACTCCGATATGCTGCTTGCCCGCGGAATCGAAGGTTTCATCACCATCGACACTTCCATCGCCGAACCGCCGGTCCTTCCCACTATCGCTGTCGCCGGCCATCAAAGAATGGAGAATGTCACCAATATCATCCTCGACCATCGCCGCGCTGCCGAACTCGGCTTGCATCACCTCAAGCAGCTTGGCCACACCCGAATCGCTTTCCTCAAGGGTCAAGAGAAGAGTTCGGACTCCGCCACGCGCTGGGCTGCCATTGAGGAGGCTGCTCGTCGATTTGAGATCACCATCGATCCGGGAATCGTTATGCGTCTGGAAGGGGTTGACTCTACGCCTGAGCTTGGCTATCCGTATGGCAAGGCCCTCTTGGCGCGCAACGTCCCCTTCACGGCGTTATTCGCTTACAACGATATTTCCGCTATCGGGGCCATGCGGGCTTTTCAAGAAGCGGGACGTCGCGTACCGGAGGATATTTCCGTCGTGGGGTTCGACGACATCGCCCTCGCTTCCTTTTCTATTCCCACGCTCACCACGGTTCGCCAGCCGCTCTTGAAAATGGGACGTATTGCCGCCCAAACTCTCATCAATCGAATTGAAGAGCGCGAAGGTTACCTTCCGGAAATCGCCGTCGAACCGGAAATGGTCGTTCGCGCTTCCACTACTACGGCTCCTGCTCTCTGAGCAGTTCAGCGTCCTATGGCTATCGCCACTTGGCTAGACCCTCGCACCCGGCTTTTCAGATCAAGGGGAGGCGCGCGAACCTGACTCCTCGACTATGGCAACCAATTTTTGAAGCTCCTGACTTCTTTCGAATCCCAGGGCTGCCTCGGCCGCCGCTTCTCCCATCTTCCGGAGCCGCTCCCTATCGTGCAGCAACTGGCGTACGCAATCGGCAAATTGCTCCGGGTCGTCAGGGTCGGCGGAAATCGAAAAGCCTTTTTGTTTTCCGAGAGAAACGGCATCACACTCGGCTGGTGCCACAGCGATGATGGGCTTTCCCGCGGCCAGGACGCCGTACATCTTGCTGGGCACCACCACGCCTTCCAGGCCGCGCTTGACCGTGATAATGTGCGCGTCGGGTGCCGCCAGGACGGAAGCTATCTTGCTCCCCGGAAAGAACGGAAGGAATCGCACATTCGTTATACCCGATGAAGCGGCCACCAGTTTTTCCCGCTGTGCGCCGTCGCCGACAAAAACCACCCCAACGCCATCCACGGCCAGCCGGCGTGCCCCCTCCAAAATCGTCTCCCAAGCGCCGTAAAATCCCAGATTTCCGGCGTGGAGCAGCACGAACTTGAATTCGCCCCGAATCGCTTGAATGACAGCAGCGTCCAGATTGACGGCGGAAACATCGCGCCGCGGAAGTTCCGCCCCATCCCGTATGACCACCACGCGAGCCGGATCGATACCCTTCGTGAGTATCCGGCTGCGCATGTCTTCGCCAAGCACAACAACCTTCGTCGCTCGCCGCAACGCCCAACGATGCAGCTTTTCCCACAGGCGCGTCAGAAGGCTCGGCCCGACGATCGAACCTCCCAAAGCCATATCCGGGTAGAGATCACGGACATTGTAGACGTACGGTTTGTTCTTCAGCATCGCGACGAACGCGCCCACGATGCCCTCGAACGGCGGATCGGTCATCGCCAGGATGACTTCACAGGGCAAAGCCAGCGCCCGCGGCACCGCCAAGAATACATAACTCAGGTAATTGAAGACGCGCTTCTTCATCTGCACGCGCGGATAATCCGTCGAGCCCACGCGAATCACGCGCACCCGCCCCGCTGTTTCGGTCTGATAAAGATGCCATTTGCGTCGTTCCGTCGGGTCGTAGGAGGGGCGTCCGCAAAGAACGGTAACTTCGTGCCGCATGGCCAGAACGCCGGCAACGGTTTGCGCCATCTTCGCCGTGGCGGAAGTGTCGGGCGGGTAATAAAGGTTCAGCAGCAGGACGCGCACCTGAGGATTGTACAGGGAGAACCAGGGCCCTTGAAGTTGCTCGCACCTGCTTTGCAGAGAAAAAGGAGAACAAAGAAAGAACAGCCTTCGAATCCTGCGAAAGAGTCGCCGCTTAGCAGCGAATGATTGGGACTTGTTTCACAACTGGTTTTAGGGAGTGCGCAGTTTCAGCTTGTGGAAAGATTGTAGCGTCGTCATCCGGAGCGTAACGAGGGACCTGCTTTTCTTTTGTATTTCCCCAAGGCACCGGGGCCTTCCTCCCGCGCTCCTCCTTGGCACCAGCGCCGCATTCTGCTATAGCTGAACAGAGCAAGTCCTTCCTTTGGCGGCCGGCTCGCAAATCTGCCCGGTCGCCATTGTTCGCTCCAGAGCGGAGGGCATCCATGGAAATTACTGTTGAACATCTAGGCTCTGTGCAGTTCGAGATCAAGACGCGCGGGCACTCCATCGTCAGCGATCAACCGGTAGAACAAGGTGGATTCGATGAGGGCATGACCCCGCCAGAATTGCTGTTGGCCTCGCTTGCCTCTTGCGCGGGATACTATGCCGCGCAATACCTGCGGAAACATAAACTGGCCGTCGAAGGCACCCGCGTGCACGTTACGTGCGAAAAAGTGAAGGATCCGCTGGCACGGTTGGACAATTTTGTGATTGAAGTAGAGGCACCCGTCGAATTGAACCGCCAGCATCTGAGTGGAGTGCATGAAGCGATTGAACACTGTCTGGTGCACGCCACCCTTTTGACTCCGCCCAAAATTACCCTGAAAGTGGAAGGCGCGGTTCCCGCAAAAACCTAGCACGCATGGTCACAACCTAAAATCGATCCGTTGCTCAACTCCGACAACATTTTGTCATCCTGAGGCGATCCGATGAGGATCGTCGAAGGATCTCAAGCCAGCCTTCCACCCAGATTCAGACCTCCGCAAGCGTTCGCGGGTAAAATTCATGGCCGCGTGATGAGATAGTCTTCGAGGACCAGCGCATCCATCTGCGTGCGCACGAAACAGTCCAAGGCTTCTTCGGGCCGGCAGACGATCGGTTCATTGTCGTTGAACGATGTGTTCAGAACCACCGGCACTCGCGTCTGGCGCTCAAATTCGCTGATGAGTGCATGGTAACGGGGATTCGCCTCTCGCGTAACGGTTTGCAAGCGGCCTGTCCCGTCCACGTGAGTTGGCGCGGGAATTTTGTCGCGTTTTTCAGGCCGAACCGGGTAAGCCAGCGTCATGAAGGGCGATGGTTGTGACTTCTCAAACCACTCGCCCGTCTTTTCCGCCAGAATCGACGGCGCAAATGGACGGAAGATTTCACGGTGCTTGATCCGTTGATTCAGAATTTCCTTCATTTCCGGGCGCCGGGGGTCGGCAACGATGCTCCGGTTCCCCAAGGCGCGCGGTCCCCATTCGGCGCGTCCCTGATACCAGCCCAGAATTTTCCCTTCGGCGATAATCGCGGCTGTGCGCCGCATCAACTCCGGCTCAGGAAGCTCCGTCAATGTGTAGCCGCCTTTCGAAACGGCGCTAACTTGAACCGCGCGACGAACTTCTTCCGCGGTATAGCCCGGTCCCCAGTACACATGATCCATCACAAACGAACGCGGCTTTCCGAGAAGTTGGTTCCACACGTGATACGCCGCGCCAACCGCTAGGCCGCCGTCGCCCGCTGCGGGATGCACATAAACTTTCTCGAAGGGTGTCTGATCGAAAATCTTTCCATTGGCCACGCAATTGAATGCCACGCCACCCGACAGGCACACGTTCTTCGCCCCAGTTTTCGCCGCCAGCTTCTTCAACATTCCCAGATAAACTTCTTCGAGCCGTGCTTGCAAGGAAGCCGCCAGATCGCGATGCCGTTGCTCGAGCGGTTCTTCCGGCAAGCGCGCCGGTGTGCCGAGCCGCTTGGCCATGGAGCCGGAAAACATGATTCCGAGCGTGGGAGTCTTATCGGATTCAGCCCAGGACATCTCCGGGCCCGTCCGATGATGCGTAAAGTAATCAAGGCCCAGGCGAAATCCAAACTCGCCGCCGTTGGGGCTGAAGCGCACAATGTCGCGAAACGCTTCCATGTCCTGCGGTTCGCCATACGCAGCTAGTCCCATCACCTTGTATTCGTCGCCAAATTTCAGGAATCCCAGGTATTGCGTCACCGCGCTGTAATAGAGTCCCAGGGAATGCGGAAACGCGATCGCGTCATCGATCTCCATGTGGTTCCCGCGCCCGGTTCCCCACATCGAACTCGCAAAATCGCCGAGTCCATCGGCCGAAAGCAGCGCAGCATGCTCGAACGGCGAAACAAAAAAGCTGCTGGCAAGGTGCGCCTGATGGTGCTCCACGCGCTGAAACTTCGCCTTCATTTTCAAGGGATCCATTTCGAAGGCGCCCGCCAGGGCTTTGGGGATGCCCGTGAACTTGGAAATCACTCGCAGTCGTTCCCGCGCAAAAGACGGCATGCGCACTGCGTAAAAAAGTTTCGTACCCAAGCGGGCATAAGGGTTCCGCGGCACCGCCACATGGTCGATATCCGAAAGCGTGATCCCCGCTTCTTTCAGGCAATAGCGGATGGCGGCGGCAGGAAACCCAGCCGCATACTTCACGCGGTTGAAGCGCTCTTCCTCGACCGCGGCGATGAGTTTGCCCTCGCAGACCAGCGCGGCCGAAGCGTTGCCATGATACGCATTGATCCCCAGAATGTTCATACCAAACTCGAAAGCTTACCTCATTATTGCCACTTCCTGGTTCGCAGTAACCGGGTAGAAAACAGGTTCACCGTCTTTAGGAGAGGTGGCGGCGGCACCATTCGTTCAATACGTAGAGCGACCACGGGCGGGACCACGTTGTTCGGGCGTGCAGAAAAGTATCCCATATCCCCTGTACGCCCGCGGTATGCATATGCCTTGCTAACGCCGGCGCCAGCTCTTTCAGGCTGGATTCCACTCGCGGCCGCAGCGAAGTGCGCAACCATTCTTCCCAGGGTAGTGTAAATGTCCGCTTCTTCTGTGTGAGGATCTCCGCCGGGATAAGGCCCGCCAGGGCAGACCGCAGCAATCCTTTCGAGACCCCCGGCTGGATTCGCGCGGCATCCGGCAGGGCGCAGGCAAATTCCACCAGGGGCGTATCCAGGAAAGGCACGCGCACTTCCAGCGACCGAGCCATGCTCACGGAATCTGTGTCGCGCAGCAGCGTGCTGGCCATATATGCTCGCATCTCCATCCACGAGATGCCCGCAACGGGTTCCGCAGCCTCCGCCTGATCGGCGGCACGCTCCATCCACGCCAACCACGTCGGCTCCAGTGTGACGCCATCGTTAGCCACGGCACTGTTCCGGTAGCGTGCGTCAGCCAATCGCGAAACTTCGGAAGGGGGAAACAGCAAACGCGTGAAGTAATATGCATGCGGAAGTGCTTCCGGCATGAGCCATGCGTCGCTGGCCTTTCGCGCCGCGTCCACGGAACCGTTTCGCGCCAACAATGTATTCACCAGCGGTGCACTGATGCGCCGGAACGCTCGGGGGACGAAACGTGAAATCATTTGCAGTCTTACCAGTTTGGGCGTGTCTGCGAACGTCCGGTAGCCTCCGAACAGTTCGTCGCTTCCCAGCCCGGATAATGCCACCTTCAATCCAACTTCCCTCGCTGCCCAGGAAACAAAGTACGTGTTGATGCCGTCCATCGTCGGCTGATCCAGGGCGGCGATCGCCTCGTCCAGGCGTGCGAGCATGTCCCTTCCTTGCAGGGGCACTTCGGTGTGACGGGTCCCGGCCCGTTGCGCCACCACGCGCGCGAGTGGCCCTTCGTCAAATGCCGTGTCCGGGAAAGTAAGAGTGAAACTCTGAATGCCTTTCTGTGCCCGGCCCGCAAGCATCGCAATTGCGCTGGAGTCCAGCCCGCTCGAGAGAAACAAGCCCACCGGTACATCGGCGATCAGATGTGCGCTCACCGCATCTTCGAGCAGGTTGCGGAGCCGCGCCGAGGCGGATGCAAAATCCTTTGGCCGTTCCAGGTCGCGCGCCGCGGCACTGCGTGTCGGATCCCACCAGGGACGGGCGCGGGGTGAGCGCCGGCGATCCGGCAGATGCAACAAAAGGGCATGCCCGGGAGGCAATGAAAACACGCCTTCTATTAGCGTGACTGGCTCAGAAACGCTGCCGAACAACAGGTAAGACGTCAGCGCATCGGGAGAAAGTCTGCCCTCGATCGCCCCAGAACAAAGCACCGCGCGCAGCTCCGACGCGAACGCGAAACCCTGCGTCGTTTGTGCGTAGTAGAGCGGCTTGATGCCCAGGGGATCGCGTGCCAAAAGGAGAAGGGGGACGGTGGCAAAATGTTCACGCAGATCAAGTAGAGCGAATGCAAACATGCCGCGAAGTTCGTTCAGGAGATCTTCGCCCCACTCTTCCCAGCCATGAACCAAAATTTCCGTGTCGGAGTTCGTCCGAAACTGGTGACCGGCTAGGCTCAGCCGTTCGCGCAACTCGCGGTAGTTATAAAGTTCGCCGTTGAGAACGACAGCGACGTTCCGGCCTTCGTTCCAGATGGGCTGATGACCACCGGCGAGATCGATGATACTGAGCCGGCGTATCCCGAGAGCCACGCCCGTGGCCCGTGGATCATTGACAAGGAAGCCCTCATCGTCGGGACCCCGGTGCACCATCGCTGCCGCCATTTTTCGTACGCGGCATTCCGCGTCCGGCGAGGTAGAAGCGTAGGCGAAGCCGCAAATTCCACACACGCTCTATTTGATCTCCAGTGTTGTGAACAAGGCGGCTGTTGCCCGGCTGAGATTGCTCCGCAAACGGAACCGCGGAATCCGCAGGCGATGATCTGCCAGCCAGCCGAGAACCAACCGAATCAAGATCAGCGCGATTGACAAGTTCACCGAAAGGAAGAAATACAGGAACGAGCGCCGCTCGAGCAGCAGGCTCCAGTCCAGGTATTCGTCCCACGGCGGGAAGACACGATCCAGCAGTCGACGAATCTGCGTTCCACGAAAGGGCAGCGCGGCGATGCGCACGTGCGCGAACCGTTCATAGCTGTATTCCTGCGGGTAATTGGGCAGCACACTGGTCGCCTCGCGAAAGAGCTCTGGATCCTGCAGATCCTTCCGCGTCAAAAGTCTTCCGTGGGCGTCCTTCAAGAATGCGCGATAGGTGGGATCGACAATGACCCACCGCCCATCCACCGATACTTCAGCCACTACGTGTTTGGTGGTGCGTTCCCGACTCAGCAGTAGTAACCGCCGGGCGTCAAGCCCCGCGCTTCGCGACAGGTTCAAGAATGCGTTCGTGGCGCTTCCGCACACTTCCAAAAGCTGCCGGTAGTTCAGTGTGTCCGAGGGGTCACGCGGGGAAAGAACCGCGGGATTCTCCGCCTCCAGGCGCGGCGGTCCGTTGAGCATCCAGCCTAGGATCGCTTCCGCCTTCTGTCGTGGTGAAGACGCCTCTGGCACAATGGCGTCGGAGAATCCCTTCAAGTACTGTCGCACGGAATATTCCCACAAACTGGAGCAGATCGCTGCCACCAAGGCCACGGCGAGCAATAAATTGCTCAGCCACCATAGGGGACGAAATAAGAGGCGCGCCTTCAAAATTAATTCCCTGGGCTGCGGGGAACTTGAATTGTCCTACGACTGGCCGCGCCCCGCAAGTCTCCGATAAATTACCTCCATTTGCTGGAGCGGTTGTTCCCAGCCAAGATTTGCAACCACGAGGGCGCAGCCGTTCTGGAGCTTTTTGTATAATTCCTCATTCTCCAATAGCTGGCGCAGAGTTTGCCGCACTTCTCCTTCTTCATGCTTCACCACCAACCCCGCCACGTCCTTCAGCAACGGCACAATCCCGCACTGTTCGGTCACCACCACCGGAGTGCCCGCCGCCACCGCCTCCGCTGCGGTATTCCCAAAATTTTCGCTCTGCGAGGGGAGCACAAAAATGTCCGCATCCCGATACGCGCTCCACTTGGCCTCCCCCTCCAGAGGCGGAGAAAAACGTACGCGATCAGACACTCCAAGTTCACTTGCCATCTGCTGAAGCCTGGCTTTCATGCCGGACTCATCTGGTCCGGCGAAAGCAAGATGCACGGCAGTGTGCCCCTTTGCGACGGGATTCCCCAGTCCTGCGAAGGCTTTCAGCAGCAAGTCCGGACTCTTCTTTTGCGACAGCCGCCCCAGAAACAGAATCAGCCTCGCATCTTGCGGAATTTTCAGCTCCCGCCGGAAGCGGCCTCGTTCCGGCCACGTCGTTGGCGCTTCCACGCCGTTTCGCCGCAGAATGATCTTTTCTCCCGAAAGACCTCCGGCGATGAGTTCGTCACGTTCCTGCTCCGACGTGGCGATGATTGCATCCGCCCCAGCAAGCATCTCGTGCCCCCAATGCTGGTGATACCTCTTCTTCAGCCAGATATTCCTCACAATGGGCACAAACATCCCGATGGGCTCTATTGCGTACGGAATTTTTCGCTTTCGGCATTCTTCCGCCGCCCGATGGCCCAGCAGGTCGTACAGCCCAAAAATGTGCGCGACATCGAACTCTTGCAAGCGGGCGCGCAGATATCGCCCCAGCGCCGGATTCCAGCTTGTGGCGCGAAAATGAAGCCAGTTCGCCAGGTACACGGCAGTCACTCCATTCACCTGGCGCCGCCGGCCAAATGGACTGGCTTCCACCTTTGGTTCGTTCCGCGAAGAACGCAGCCGGCGCTCCAAACCCCAGTCCGCCGTCAGCACCGTGACCTCGTGGCCCTTGCGTGCCATCCCTTCCGCGAGCGCACGCACTTTAACGGGAGGCCCGCCAAATTCGAAGAAGGGCGCGTAACTTTGCGTAACGTTCAGGATTCGCATAATTCGTGCAGAATTTTCTTGAACGCTTTGGCGAACGCGCTGAACCGGAATTCATTTTCGACGCGTTCTCGCCCGCGTGCCCCCATTTGTCGCGCCTGTTCTGGATTCGACAGCAACGCGTCGATGGACGTTGCCAGTTGCACCGTGTCTCCATGCTGCACCACGTACCCTGTGACTCCATCCTGAATCACTTCCGGTGCTCCGCCGTGTGCGCCACCGATCACCGCTTTGCCGCGCGCCATAGCTTCTAGATACACGAATCCGAATCCTTCCCCGCGGCTCGGCAGCGCAAAAAGTTCGGAGGCCGCATAACACGCGGAAAGTTCGTCGTAGCTGATTTCGTTCAGAAAATGGACGTGATCTTGCATGCCGCTGTCCCGCGCGATATTCACCAGCCATTCGCGGTCGTTCCCGGAACCCGCCAGCACCAGTTGAATCTCCGGCCAGCGCAGCAGCAGTCGCGGCATCGCATTGATCAGCGTGTCCATCCCCTTGTATCGTTCGCTGGCGAGCCAGCGGCCAACGGTGAGAATCACGCGCCCGCGGGGAAACTCCGCCGGCAATTGCGCCGGAGACTCCCCGGAAATGTTGGTCTCGAAATCCGGATCGAGCCCCCAGGGAAGTACGCGAACGCGCTCCGGTGCAACACCTTGTAGGGAAACGACGAACTGCGCGGTCGCGCGGCTCGGCGCCAGCACCATCGTGGCATGTTGCAACGCCCGCCGCCTCAACCGCGACAGCGGCTCCCACACCTCAATCCCGTGCGTGCACACGATACTCTTCATCTTTGGCGCCACCACGTTCATCGCGCGCACAAGGGGCGCAAGATTGGGGTGCGCGGCCAGCACCACCTTCGCCTTCCGCCGCGCGGCCTTTAATGCCGACACCGCAAATCGCGTCTTACCCCGCGCCGCACCGGTGAAAACATACTCCCGCTCGCTCATCCGCATTCGGTGCAGCTCCTGCGTGTCATTCAGACTGAGTAGGCGGTACTCCATCTCCTTCGAAGCGGCAAACTCACTAAGCACGAACGCCAGATGCCGCCCGGCTCGCTGGATTCCGCCCGGCGCGTCCAATTCAGGAAACAGTCCAATCAGCACGCGCTGAGTCTGACAAACCCGCCCATTCCAACGCAAGCACCGCGTCTCCTCTTTTCTTCTCTTGCCTTCTGTCGCTTCTTTCTTGTGTAGTGGCCGACCTTCAGGTCGGCTCTTGGGGTTGACTTTTCCTTCTTTTGTAGGGTCCGCCTTCTGCTACCCTGAGCCTCGAAGGGAGGCGGACCGCTCCGTGTAGGGGCGCAGGACTCTTGCGCCCCATCTCGCCACAATCACCAGCATTCGTCATTTCGAAGGGGGTTTGCGGAGTGAGGAATCTCTCTTCGATCACCGCGTCCTGTCTCCTCAGCTTCCCTCCCTCGTTGAGTCCTATTGATGATTTTGATGATTCCTCGCCAACCCCACAAGCTCCATCAAACTATCCACGTAAATATCCGCAGGCTGTTTCTCCCGGTCGTGCTGCCCGAATCCATAGCTGACCCCCACCGCCAGCATCCCCGCATTCCGCGCCGTCTGCATGTCCACATCCGAGTCGCCCACCATCGCCGATTCCGCCGGCGCGGCGCCGAGTTCATTCAAGATGGCCAGCGCGCCGCTCGGATCAGGCTTCTTCTTTTCAAAACTGTTTCCCCCATACACGGCTCTGAAAAATTGCGCCAGTTGCAACCCTTCAAGAATTTCCACGCTCACTTTCACCGGTTTGTTCGTCAACACCGCCATGGGATACCCAGCCAAAGCGCGCAGCCCTTCCGTAACGCCCGGATACGGCCGCGTCATTTCCAATTTGTTCTCTTCGTAGTGCCCCAGGAAAATCGCCAGCGCTTCCCGGCACTGCTCTTCGTCCGCTGCCGGACCCAGCACGCTGGCAATCAACTGCGGTGCGCCATGACCGATGTAACTCGCGATTAGTTCCGTGGGTAGCTCCGCGCGCCCTGTTGTGCGCAGCATGGTGTTCACCGATCGCACAAGGTCCATCTTCGAATCAATCAGCGTCCCATCCAGATCAAACACAAACGCCCGTACACGCGTAGCTCTTTCCTTGCCCATAGCCGTTCCATTGTAATACGCGTATGACAATGCCCACTCTTGCTCCCTTGCGCATCCGCACTGGAACACGCAAACCTCGAGTGGCACAATTGGGCACATAAGGAAACGGCCAGTGCGACATGTTCATCCTAAAGCGATCCACCGTCTTGTTTGCGTCAGAATTTTATGACTAGGAAGCGTCGCAAGCGAAAGCGCAAGCCCAAGCAGGACTCGAAGCCAGCGGACCAAATTGTTATCCACGGTGAGACCGCGCAGCCCGCGAGTGCTGTCGAGATACAGTTTGAACTGGAGAATTTTGCGAACGCAGCCAACCCTGGGGATAAAACTGAGAATCCTGCCAGCCCTGTCGTCGAGTCCCCTGACACGCAACCGCCTGCCCACGATTCTGCGGTAAAAACCGCGGCTGACCGCCGCACTCATCCTCGCTATGCTTTCACTGCCGCCGTTGAGGTTGTAGCGCACGAGCCCCGCGCGCGGCTCAAAACGCGTCTGCGAGATTTGAGCGAGCAGGGCTGCTACGTGGACACGGACAGTCCATTCGCTTTGGGAACAGCCGCGGACGTACGCATCGTCAAAGGCGCAGAATCGTTCGAGGCCCAAGCAAGAGTCGTCTACAACCAACCAGGCAAGGGCATGGGTGTAATGTTTATTGTCGTGGAACCGGAACAGCATGCGACTCTGAACGCATGGATTGTCGAGTCCCGCGAGGTTTCGTGGCTCGCGGCCAATCGCCGCAGGAGTCAGCGGGTCCTCATGAAGATCCCGGTGCGCGTCTCCGGTCAGGCCGGTGCCGCATCCTTCTTTGAAGAAGACACGCACACTCTGGCAATCAGCGCCCATGGAGCGTTGATTGTTGTCGCGGCACCGGTGTACCGGGGACAGCGGTTCACGCTGTCGAACATCCAGACAAACGACGCGCTGGAGTGTGTTGTGGTCCATGTGGAGAGAGTTTCGAGCGAGCAAACTAAGGTGGGGGTCGACTTCATGCTGCCCAATCCAACGTTCTGGCGCGTGGCCTTCCCGCCGAAAGACTGGACCCCGCACCACCCCGACGCGAAATCCGCATAAAACTCACGGCAGGATGAGGCGCGCGCGTGTTTGATGAACACATTAATCTGATAAGTGAGTCCTCGTCTTCGCATCTGCTTTTTCAGTTCGTACCTACATCGCGTACACTATAAAGCTGCCCGATCATCAGAATTCCTATTCGGAGATGCCATGGCCCTGGTTCAGCCCTTCCGCGCGTATCGCTACAATCCTTCCGTCGCTCCGTTTGAGCGCGTCCTCACGCAGCCATACGACAAAATCTCTCCCGCCATGCAGGAAAACTACTACGCCGCCGATCCCCACAACCTGATCGCCATCGAAAAAGGGCGCACGGAGAAGGACGACACTCCTCAGAACAATGTCTACACGCGCGCGGCCGCCAGCCTCAACACCTGGATTGCAGAGAAGGTCGTGCAACAGGATTCCGCGGCCGCATTCTATGCCTACAGCCAGGAATACACCGTCCCAGGCACCACGCAACGCCGCACCCGCCGCGGATTCATCGGCCTTGGCAAGCTCGAGGACTACTCCGCGGGCGTGATTTTCCGTCATGAGCACACCCTCTCGGGTCCGAAGGCGGATCGCCTGGAACTTCTGCGCCACACCCGCACGCATACCGGCCAATTATTCATGCTCTATTCGGAGCCGCAGTTGCTCGTCGATGCCGTTCTCGACGAAGTCGCAGCCGCGCAGTCGCCCCTCACGCAAATGACTGACGAGTACGGCGTGATTCACCGCCTTTGGCTTATCGCCGAGCCGCGCCGCATCTCCGCAATTCAAAAGGCCATGGCCGACCAGAAGCTGGTAATCGCCGATGGCCATCATCGCTACGAAACCTCACTGAACTTCCGTAATGAATCCCGCACACGGGCCGGCAAGCTGGTTCCCAACGCGCCCTACGAATTCTCCATGATGACCTTCATCAACACGCGCAGCGAAGGCCTCACCATTCTTCCCACCCACCGCGTCGTCACCAATCGGCGCGATTTTTCCTGGAGTGCGGTCCGCCGCTACCTCGAACCCTGGTTCGTCACGGAAGTCTTTTCCTTTGACGAAGAATCCCGGCGCCAAGAAGCTATCGGGAAATTTCTGCAGCGGCTAGCGGACGCGAAGCCCCAACGCGCCATCGGCGTTTATCCCGCGCCAGAACCCGCTGGCCATGCGTTTTACCTCCTCACGCTGCGCCCTGAAGCCAACATCGCACAAATCCTTCCGGGGCTTTCGCCCTTGCAACGCGAACTGGATGTGGTTCTCCTCCACCAGGGCATTCTGGAGCCCGCCCTCGGCATCACTCCGCACGCCGTGGCTTCCGAAGCAAATTTAAGTTACGAGCGCGAAGCTTCCGCCGCATTGGAATCAGTCGACCGCGGCACCGCCCAGATTGCCTTCCTGCTCAATCCCGCGGATGTCGACCTGGTTGTGCGCGTGGCCACTGCCGGCGAGGTCATGCCGCAAAAGTCCACCGACTTTTACCCCAAGCTCCTCAGCGGCATCAGCATGTACCGCATCGACGATTAACCGGAACTTCGCGCAAGTTACAATTGTGCCGGCTCTCAAACTTAATGAGTCAACGTCATCCTGAAGCGATCCGATGAGGATCGCTGAGGATCTCAACTTCGGCATCACCACCACAACAAAAAGGGGCAGGGATAATCCCGCCCCTTTCTTGAAAATGACTTTCGCAAACCGAGAATCAGTCTACTTCGAGAAGCTGGCCACCGCTTCTGCTTCCGTGTTGTACACGTCGAAGATGGTCATCAGCTTCGTGATCTGCAGCACCTCCTGGAACTTGGTGCCCAGGTGGCACAGCTTTAGCGCCGCTCCCTGGCCCTTCGCGCTGTGATGCGACGCCACTAGCGTGCCCAGCCCCGCGCTGTCGATGAACGTTACGTTGTCCATGTTCAGCACGATCTTCTTCTTTCCTTCCGCTACCAGCGACTTCACCTTTTCGCGTAGCGCGTTGCTCTCTTCTCCCAGCACGATCCGTCCGTCCAGCGCTGCCACTGTCACGCCGTCCACTTCGCGAGTTGTAATCTTTAATGCCACGTTGTTTTCCTCCTGGTCATCCGTACACGGAACCGGCGGCAACCCGGGCCGGAACCGCGAAGCATATCTGTTTTTAGTGCTTTTCGCAAAGCGGTCTTTCTGGTTCGAGCGCAACCGCCTCGCGGCCAAATGCGTTCAATAATAATCCGCGCAAGACATGTAATACCCGCACACATCGCAGACCAGCTTGCACCTTCTCGACTCCAGCCGCTGCGAACAGATCGGGCAATAGCGGGAGGGATCCTCCGGCGCTTGCGCCGCTGTTTTGTCCGCCGCCATTCTGCTCACCGGCGACTCAGCAACAGCCGCGCCCCGCGATTCAACCGGGGCCATCTCCTGCTCTCCGTTAGGTTTCATTGCCATCCGGTTATAGCACATCCTCCCCAGCAGGGGAAAGCGTAAGCCCCGTCCG
>JBAVHY010000197.1:0-4456 GCA_049686315.1 Candidatus Acidiferrum sp.
GAAAAGAGAAGAGAAAAGCCGCGGGCTCGAAGACTCGCCCGGAGCTACAGGTGCGCGCGGAGTTATTGGGTTTGAGGGAGAGCAGGGAGGTCGATGGTGAAGCAGGTGCGGGAATTTGGGGATTGGGTTAGGGAAACTTCGCCGCCGTGAGCGCGGCAGATGTGGCGGGTGATGGCGAGGCCCAGGCCGCCGTTGAGCGCGGGAGTTTCCAAGGACGGTTCGAAGAGGAAGGGAAGATGCTCGGCGGGGATGAGGGGGCCGGAGTGTTCGATTTGCAGTTGAACGCTGTCGCCGCGGGAATCGGCGCGCATGCAGATGGAATGGTTGGCGGGGGAAGAATCGATGGCGAAGTTAAGAAGATGAGTTAAGGCAAGAAGGATTTGCGGCTCGTCGACGAAGGCTGGGAGGTCCGAGGGAGCGGTGAGGCAGAGCTTGAGATTGCGCGAGGCAGCGTGCTGCTTAGCGCTGGCGGCGACGGAGCGAAAGGCTTGCGCGATGTTGATATGAGTGCGGCGGACGGAGAGAGGTTGAGAGAAGGAGACGAATTCGGAGGTGAGTTGCGCGAGGCGAGAGGAATCGTTCTGGAGGGAATCGAACAGGGCGGCCTGCTCGGAGGGAGAAAGAGGGTGCTGGCGCGCGATGGAGAGTGAATGGGCGATGGAGGCGATGGGGCCACGAATTTCGTTGGCGATGGAGGCGGAGAGACGACCAACGACAGCAAGCCTTTCCTCCGCGAGGAGATGCACGCGGGTACTGCTGAGTTGATGAAGGCTGTCGGCGAGGAAAGCTTCCTTGCGGCGCAACTTTTTGACGAGAATCCAGACGACGACGCCGGTGACGGTGTAGATAAAAGAGACAGTGCCGGCCTCGACGTACTCGTCGGCGTGGACGTGTCCGCCATGGAGGCGGAAATACTGGAAGATCCAGAAGAAATTGAGGAAGTCGGCGAGGGCAACGACGGAAAGGGTGCCGGGGAGGGAGTGGCGGAAAGCGGCCTGAAGGACAGGCACGCTCATGAGGATGTAGTACTGACTGTCATTGCGATTGGTGGCAGAAGCGGCGAAGGTGAGCACCATGTTGATGAAGATGGAGAGGGTGGTAACGGTGAAGAAGGGGGAGGAAGGAGACCATTGGGGGCGGTAACGAACCCACAAGGCGAGAACGACGTGGCCGCAAAGACCGAGGAGCAGAGCAGCAAGGAGGAAGGGAGTGACCGGACCCCAGACTTGAGCGAGCGCGAAATTGGCGGATAGAAGGGAGACGATGACGATGAGATTGAGGATGCAGAAGACGAACTCCTGCTGGCGGAACCCTTCAGGGAGTGGAGCGCGCCAATTAGAAATTGTGGTGCTCATCGAGACCTGGATACGAAGAGAATTCGCGTATTTAGAGTTAGTCTAGCAAATTTTGTGCCAGGGCGTTTTGCGGGATTGGGGGATAGAGGTATTCAGTTATCAGTTACAAGTCCACAGTTTAAGAGAAGAGAAGGACGAAGAAAGAAACTTTAACGCAGAGGGCGCAGAAGAAGAGAGGAGAGGTCGCGGAGGACGCGAAGCCAGGGGAAGACCAATGGTTAATGGTTGGAAGAGAAAGCGTTGACGCACGGGGAGGGGGAGGCTAGGATGCGGCACAGGTTCAGGTCATGGTTGGGAAAGAATTCGCACATTATGTGGTGCTCGAGCAAGCCGGCGCCGGCGGGATGGGTGTGGTTTACCGCGCACGCGATGAGAAGTTGCAGCGCGACGTGGCGCTGAAAATACCGACGGAGAGCGGGCACCTGACGAGCGAGGTGCGCGCAAAATGGCTGGCGGAGGCGCGGGCCGCTTCGGCTCTGAATCACCCAAACATCTGCACAATTTATGAAGTGGGCGAATGCGGCGGTCAGCCGTACATCGCCATGGAATATCTGTCAGGCGTGCCGCTGAACGAGCGCATTCCGGACGGGGGCCTGCCAGCGGAAACGGTTTTAGAGTATGGCGCGCAAGTGGCGAGCGCGCTGGAGCACGCGCATACGCATGGAGTGATGCACCGGGACTTGAAGTCCGCGAACGTGCGGCTGAGCGGCGGGGGCCACTTGAAGGTGCTGGATTTCGGATTGGCGATGAGCTTCAAGGACGCGGAAATCGAAGGGAAAACGCAGACGACGACGGAGACGGATACGAAGGCGGTGTCCGGGACGCTGGCCTACCTGGCACCGGAAGTGCTGAGCGGGGAGAGTCAGGATGCGCGGTCGGACATATGGTCGTTGGGGGTGTTGCTGTACGAAATGGCGTCGGGGACACATCCGTTCCGCGGCCGGACCACGTACGAACTGAGCAGTAAAATCATGCGGGAAGCGCCGCGAGCGCTGCCGATGCACGTGCCGCCGGGACTGCGCGCGATCATGCTGCGGTGCATGGCGAAGCAGCCGGGGCAGCGGTACCAAAGAGCGAGCGAAGTGAAGGCGGCGCTGGAAGCGCTGCACTCGAATGGCGGCGCCGTGGCAGCAGCGGCGGGAGCAACAGGTGGCGCGACGCGGAGCGCTACCGGGAACACCAAACGATATTTGTTGATGGGCGGGGGACTGCTGACAGCGGTCGCGGCGGTGATCTATTTTGTGCCGGGGGCAAAACCGCGCGTGGGCTCGGTGGCGCCGGGCGGGAAACTGCGGCTGCTGCTTTCGACGGAGAGAAACATCGCGGGGCCGGCGATTTCCCCGGACGGGAAAATGCTGGCGTACGTGGAGGAAGGGGAAAGCGGGGACGACTTGTACGTGAGCCGGGTGGCCGGTGGGGAGCGGATGAAGTTGACAAAAGATGTTTCGCGCAAGGGCGAACCATCGTTTTCCCCGGATGGGGAGAAGATCGCGTTCGCGAGGAAGGTGGCGGGTGAGCCGACAAACGAGGTGTGCACGATCGCGACGTTTGGTGGAGAGATTGTGGCTGTGGCGCAAGGCGGGTCGATGCCGTCATGGTCGCCAGACGGAAGCCGGCTGACGTATGTGCTGAGGAGGCCGGGAGAACCGGAAGCGCTGCAGATTGCGCCGCTGGATGGGACCGAAACACGAACGATCCTGGCGGGAGACGCGATTTATCCGTTTCTGGGAAGGCCAGCGTGGTCCCCGGACGGAAAATGGATTGCGGTAGCGCGGAGCCGGGGAGGAGAGAGCCGGGAAATCTGGCTGGTACCGGCGAGGGGAGCGAGTGCGATTCAGTTGACGCATGGGGTGGCAGGAGTGTCGAGCGACACGCCGGTGTTTTCGGCCGACGGGCGGGGGATTGTGTTTCGTTCCAACCAGGGAGGAGCGTGGAACCTCTGGTACGAAGAGTTGACCGGGAGGGGAGCGAGGCAATTGACGACGGGGCCGGGGCCGGATTCGACGCCAAGCCTGGCGCGGGATGGGTCGATTGCGTTCCTGAATTCACGGACGCGGACAGTGCTGCTGCTGTACGAAATGGCAACCGGAGAGAGCAAAACCGTGTTGAGCGATACAACGATTTTATGGGGGCCGGCGTTTTCGCCGGATGGCGCAGAGGTGACGTACGCGCGAGGCGAGCCGGATGGTTCGTGGCACTTGTGGAGCGTGGCGACAGCGGGAGGAGCGGCGCGACAGCTGACCTACGGCAAAGTGCCGGAGATTTATGCGCGCTACACTCCGGATGGCGGCGAGATTTTCTACACCACATGGGGGCCGGAGCCGCTGAGCATTGGGCGCTTGCCGAGCAAGGGAGGACGGGCGATGCCATTGGCGTCGAAGGCTACGACGAGCGATTCGTATGCGGACATTTCGCCGGACGGGAAATGGGTGGTGTTTGCGCGTACGGAGAATAAAGTGGCGCACGTGTACGTGGGGTTAGCGGACAGAACGGGGGAGGCGCGGAAGGTGGTGGGAACGCCGGGAACCGTGCCGCGATGGTCTCCGGATGGGAAATGGATCGCGTTCAGCCCGGACCGGGGATTCAATGGGGGAGCATTTGTGGTGCATCCGGACGGAAGCGGGCTGAAGCGCGTGGCGGACCATGGAGGGTGGCCGGTGTGGTGGCCGGGAAGCGACAAGATAGGGCTGCAGAGAGTGGGACCGGACGGGAACGAGGAATATGCGGTAGTGAATCTGGCGACGGGTGAGGCAAAGGTTTTGCCGGGGCTGCATTTCAGCGGAACGAATTATCCGTTCGATGTGTCGCGGGATGGGAAATGGCTGGTGACAACGAATTCGCAGCATGTGTCGGATGAGATTTGGTTGTTGGAGGGGGAGAGGAAATAGAGAGTCATAAGTTTTCAGTGAGAAGCCAGAGGTGGGCTGCGCTGTGAGCTGCGACTTGGAAAAAAGATAACGCAGAGGCGCGGAGTACGCTGAGGAGCGCGGAGAAGAGAAGAGTTCACCGCGGAGTTAGCAGAGGGGCCGCAGAAAGAGCGGAGAGTTGCGAGGTAAGGGGGTCTGTGAGAAAGAGAAAAGCAGATCCCTCAGGCCTAAAGG
>JBAVHY010000198.1:0-1714 GCA_049686315.1 Candidatus Acidiferrum sp.
GAGGTTGTTACGAAACTACTAGCGACGCCGTAGAGTAAGTGGCAAGATGCGCGGGTGGGGGCGATATGGGATTCATCGAAGGCGAGGGGCGAACGCAGGGCACACTGTTTCCAATAACGCTGGAGGAGTTGATCCCGGAGGATCATGTTTGCCGGGTTCTGGACGTATTTGTGGATCGGCTGAACATGCAGGAGTTGGGGTTTCGGCGGGCGGAAGCGGCCGAGACGGGGCGTCCGGGGTACGACCCGAGGGACCTGTTGAAGTTGTATCTGTACGGATATCTACAGCAGATTCGTTCGTCGCGACGTTTGGAGAGCGAGTGCCAGCGCAATGTGGAGTTGATGTGGTTATTGCGGCGGCTGTGTCCGGATCACAAGAGCATTGCCGAGTTTCGGCGGATGCACCGCCAGGCGGTGACCGAGGCCGGGGTGGAGTTGGTGAAGTTCGCTCGCTCGGTGGGGCTGATCCGGGGAGAATGGATTGCGATTGACGGCTCCAAATTTCGGGCGGCCAGCAGCATCGGCAGCGTGCACGAACGCAAGGCGCTGGAACGTTATCTGGAGAGCTTGGAAATTGCCGACCGCGAGGACGAGCCGGTCGTGGAAAACAGCGCCGTCGCTGCCGCTTTAGAAAAACTGCGCCGTCATGCGGAACCGGAAGTGGGCTTCATGAAGACGGCGCAAGGAATGCTCCCTGCCTACAATGTGCAGGCCGCCGTCGATGCCGAGCATGGCCTGATTGTGGCGCAACAAGTGAGCGATGAGCCCACGGACAATCGCAGCCTGTTGCCCATGGCCGAGGCCGCACAACAAGCCTTAGGCGATCCGCCAGCCACGATCCATGTGGTGGCCGATGCCGGCTATTCCAACGGAGAACAGGCCGCCGCTTGCGAAGGGAAAGGCATTCTGCCCCACGTCCCGGCGAAACGTGGAGTGAATACTCGCGGCAATGGCACACTGTTCGACCGCACCGCCTTTCAATATCAGGAACAGAGCAACACCATGCTCTGTCCGGCGGGACACACCTTACGCAGTGATGGGCGCAGCGGGCTTGCCCTCGCCTACGTCGCGCGTGCAGAAGTGTGCGGAGCCTGCGCGCTCAAATCGCAGTGCACCAACAGCGCGCGCCGCGTTGTGCATCGTCACGTTTACGAAGGAGCCCTGCAACGTATGCAACAACGCGCCACCGCGGCGGCGATGCAGTTACGACGATGTACGGTCGAGCATCCCTTCGCCATTCTCAAGTACATCATCTTTGGCCATCCGCGTTTTCTCTTGCGCGGACTGGACGGAACGCGCTGCGAAATGAGCCTGGCGATTATGGCTTACAACCTCAAACGCATGCTCAGCGTGATGGGCGGCGCAGCCTTGAAAAACGCCCTGGCGAGGGTCTGAATCGTACCGCCTCTTTTTCCCTCCTGCCCTCCGATGTCCCAGCACTCTCGCCCTTGAAAAACTTGCTCTCCATCTTCGCTTACGCTACTCCACGGAGTTTCGTAACAGCCTCATGGCGCGAACGGTGGGACACCAAGTTGCGGCAGGGATGGAGCTGGATGCGGTCCCACAGCGGCTAAAGCCGTTGGGGTTGGTGGCGGTGTAAACGCAGCGGTGAACCGCTGCGCCACCCAAAAGCTTTAACCTCCAAACCTAACCGTGCAAAAGCTTAGCTCCTTTTTTCTCCATTTTTGTTCTGCCGCTATACGCCGATTTTCCCG
>JBAVHY010000199.1:0-3378 GCA_049686315.1 Candidatus Acidiferrum sp.
AACCTAGGCCCATGATTCCTTCGCCATGACAAAAAAGCCCTATATCCTCGCTCTCGATGACGACCCTGCAGTGCTCCGAGCCGTGGAACGAGACCTCAAGTCCAAGTTTTCCCTGAACTATCGCATCCTTGCCGCCGACTCCCCGGACAAGGCCATGGCCTTCGTGCAGCAACTCACCACTCGTGGCGATCGCATCGCCCTTTTCCTGGTTGATCAGCGTATGCCCCAGCTCAGTGGCACCGAATTCCTCATGAGCGCTCTCCCGCTCCAGCCCGATGCCCGCCGCGTATTACTCACCGCTTACGCGGATTCCACGGCCGCCATCGATGCCATCAACAAAGTGAAGTTGAATCACTACCTCATGAAGCCCTGGGAACCTCCCGAGCAAAATCTCTACCCCATCCTCTCGGACCTTCTCGACGACTGGAACGCCACCAGCCGCGAATCGTTTGAAGGGATCTACGTTGTCGGCACGCGCTGGTCTCCCAGCACCCACGAGCTCAAGGATTTCCTCGCCAAGAGCCAGATTCCTTATCGCTGGATTGAGCCCGGCTCAACTTCCGATCCGCGCATCCAAGCGGCCATTGGCGACTCCCCGTCCGTCCTTCCCGTGGTGATTTTCCCGGACGGCTCGATTCTCCAGAAGCCTGCGCTGCCCGCCGTCGCAGCCAAGCTCGGTCTCACCACCGCTCCCAATCGCGAATTCTACGACGTCATTATTATTGGCGCAGGACCTGCCGGTCTCGCCTGCGCTCTCTACTGCAGCACCGAAGGCCTCCGCACCATTCTCGTCGAACGCGAAGCGGCCGGTGGACAAGCGGGCCTCAGCTCGCGCATTGAAAATTATCTTGGCTTTCCCTCGGGACTCAGCGGCTCAGACCTCGCTCGCCGTGGCGTTTCCCAGGTAAAACGTTTCGGCACCGAAGTCCTCGCCCCGGTGCAAGCCGAATCGCTCTCCGTCGAAGGCGAATACCGCGTCGTCAAGCTTTCCACCGGCCAGGAATTGCTTGGCCACAGCGTGGTCATCGCCGCGGGCGTGCAATGGCGCCGCCTCGATATTCCCGGCATGGACCGTCTCACCGGCGCGGGCGTTTACTACGGTGCCGCAAACACCGAAGCCTCTTCCTGCAAAAACGAAGACGTTTACATCGTTGGCGGCGCGAATTCCGCCGGCCAGGCTGCGGTGCACTTTTCCCAATACGCGCGTTCCGTCAACATGCTGGTGCGCGCCGAGTCTCTCTCCCGCTCCATGTCCCACTATCTCGTCGAGCGTATTCAAACCATCCCCAACATTCACGTGGAGCCGCACACGGAAGTCATCGAAGTTCAGGGCGAAGATCGCCTCACCGGCCTCACCATTCGCCACCACGACACCAAGACCACCGAGCAGCGTGCCGCCGGTGCGCTCTTCATCTTCATCGGCGCCGAGCCTCGCACCGAATGGCTTGAAGGCACGCTTTGCCGCGACCCCAAGGGTTTCCTTCTCACCGGCGCAAATCTTCTCCACGATGGCAAAAAGCCCGCTGGCTGGACCGCCGACCGCGATCCTTCCTTACTGGAGACCAACGTTCCCGGAGTCTTCGCCGTTGGCGATGTTCGCAATGGCGCCGTCCGCCGCGTCGCCAACAGCGTTGGTGAAGGTTCCATCGTCCTCTATTTCATCAATCAGTATCTGGCCAATCGATAAGGAGCGCTCGCAATGGCCACCGATTCTTGTAACCGCCTCACTGCAGACGAACTCGCGCAAATTTCGCTCTTTGCCGACGACGATCGCGCGGCGCTTGAATGGCTCGCCGGTCATTTCGAGGTGCGCTGCTACGAATCGGGCGAAGTGATCATTCAAGAAAATTCGCCGGCCACGGAATTCATGGTCATCCTTGAAGGTGAGCTTCACTTCCGCCGCCCTGGAGATCCCTACGCGCCGGTCTTTGTGCGCACTGCCGGTCATGCCACCGGCGTGCTTCCGTTTTCGCGCATCAAAATTGTGCGCGGCCGCGCCACCGCCGTGGGCTTCACGCGCGCCGCGGTTATGCCCGCCACGGAGTTGCGCGAACTCGTTTACCGCGCCCCGAACCTGGCGCAAAAGCTCGTCTCGGAGATGACCGACCGCACCCGCGAAATGGCGCAATCGGAAGAGCGCACCAACAAAATGCTCGCGCTCGGCAGGCTTGCCGCTGGTCTCGCCCATGAACTCAACAATCCCGCGTCTGCTGCCTTGCGTTCCGCCACGCTCCTCGGCGAAACACTGATGCATCGCCGCCGCGAAGCCATCGCCATGCGCACTGAAGTCATTTCCCCCGAAGCGCAGTCCCTTATTACCAAGCTCGGCGAGACCATTGCGGAATGTGGCGGCGCGGCAAATTCCCAGGACGCGCTGGAGCTTGCCGACCTCGAATCCGACTTGGCTGACTGGCTCCAGGAGCGCGACCTCCCTCCCGATCTCGCCAGTGACCTGGTCAAGGCGGGCATTCGCGCCGAAGACTTAGCGCCGCTCATCAACCTTGTGAGCAAGGAAAATGCCGCGCACGGTTTGCGCATCCTGGTCTACGACTACCAGGTCCTTTGCCTCACGCGCGAAATCGAGGAAGCTTCACGCCGCATCTCCGACCTGGTTCAAGCGGTCAAGGCCTATTCCTACATGGACCAGACGCCGCTAAGCGACATCGACGTCGAGAAGGGAATCGATGTCACCCTGCGCATGTTCCAACACCAACTGAAGCACGGCTTCGAGGTGAAGCGCCAATTCGCGGAAAACCTTCCGAAAATCCCCGCCAATGGCAGCGAACTCAACCAGGTCTGGACCAACCTGATCGACAATGCCATTTCCGCCATGTCCAAGCAGCCCAACGGCGAAAAAATTCTCACCGTGCGCACCGTTCTCGAGCCTGAAAATCTCCTCGTCGAATTTGCCGATAACGGCCCCGGCATTCCTGCGGAAATTCGCGGGCGCATCTTCGAGCCTTTCTTCACCACCAAGCCCGTCGGCGAAGGCACCGGCCTCGGCTTGGACATCGTTCAGCGCATCGTCCGCCAGCACCAAGGCTCCATCCGCGTCGACTCCCGCCCCGGCCACACCGCTTTCCAAATCCGCCTCCCCCGCGTCCGCCAAGCCACGTCCTGAGCCGTCGCTCGCTGTCCATAATGTCGGCGTGCCGGACCTGTTTGATTAAATACAATAGTAGTAATCACTTGAAGACTTCGGTAGTTCCTGCTGCTTGCGTCCGCATTCGTGAAATTTGACCCCCTTACCGCCCATTCTCCCGTAACCCCAATTATTCCCACACTTACGCAGACCCCCGGGGGTGGGGGTGTATTTTCTCAACGCAGACGCAAGCAACAGGAATCGACAATTGAGCCAACTGATTACTATTATTGTAC
>JBAVHY010000200.1:0-4281 GCA_049686315.1 Candidatus Acidiferrum sp.
GTGTTCGGCCCGCTGATCACCAGCAGGCGCTCCTCCCCGCCTAACGCCAGTGACATCGGAACGATCGCTCGATTCTCTTTTCTCAGCTTGTCTTCCAGCACCGGATGTCGCGCCGCCTCCAATCGCATCTCCCCGGCCTCGGTAAATTCCGGCATGCAGGCGTCAAAATCGCGCGCAAAGCGTCCTCGCGAAAAAACGCTGTCGAGTTCCGCAATCGTGGCTGCAGCGGCTATCAGCGGCCCCAGCATTCCGCGCAGCCGGTCCGTCAGCTCCTTCAAAATCCGGATAATCTCCGCGGCCTCGTCTTCCGCCAATTGCACAAGCTGATTGTTGGTCTCCACCGTTTCAAACGGTTCGACGAACACGGTCTGCCCGGTCGCGCTCGCTCCATGCACCACGCCTTGCACGTTGCGCCGGTGCTCCGCGCGCACTGGAATCACGAAGCGGTCATTGCGCAGCGTGACGTAGTCTTCCCCGCCTTCAGCCTGGCGCGATCGCAGAATCTGCTTCAGTGCCCTTTGAATGGATTCCCGCGTCTGCAGAATGCTCGCGCGAATCCGCCGCAGCGCGCTGGAGGCGTCATCGCTGATCTCACCGTTCGGCAAAATGCAGCGCCGGATTGCCGCCTGCATTTCCCGGAAATCGCCGACTGCCGCGCAACGGGCCGCCAGCAATGGAAATTTTGCCGCCTCTTCCTTGAACTGCTGCCTCAGCCACGCCGAGGTTTCCAGCAACGACCCCGCATCCAGAAAATCCGCCGCTTCCAGCACCGTGCCCGGTGATTCCAGCCGTTCCAGCCAGCCCTCCGGGTCCGCCAGTGAGCCGAATCCCACCTCACGTCCCACGCGCAGCCATTCCCGCGCCTCCCGAATCAACGCAAACGCACCCTCCAGCGCCTCGCGCCGCCCACTCGGCTCCAATCCATCGATAAATCGCCTTCCCGGCGCGCACGTCGTCCTCAGCCGCAGCAACTCCCGCAGCTTGTCAAATTCCAATACCTCCTCCGCCCGCCGTGACATCCGCTTCCTCAATTCCCTCAAATTATTTCTCTTTGGCCAGCGCTTCTCACCATGCCGCCCAGTGCATCACACCGTGCACGCACATACCCGAAGAAACTGTCATCCTGAGCGAAGCGAAGGATCTCAACCTAAAACCAACTAAATTCGCATCAACGAAGCGCCTTCCCTCACTCTTTCACTCTTTCACTCTTTCACTCTTTCACTATTCTACTTTCTGCCTCCCATTTTCCCTTTCCCTTCTCTTAACTGCTCTGCGAGATATTCGGCCGCATCCCGCACCGTCGCCGTGCTATGAACTAAATTCCCATTCGCCTCTCCCCAAACGCGCGCCCCCGCGCCCGCTCGCGGCCCCTGCTCGACTTCTCTCACCCGATCCAAAATCGGCTGCCAGAATTCTCCAAGAACCACGCAGGGTTTCGCGTTCATCACCGATTTGTTCAGCATTTCCCAAACCACGGCCAGTTCCACCAGCGTGCCCGTCCCTCCCTTGCACGCCACAAATCCATCGCCCATGCGGATCAATTCAAACAGCCGCTCCTCCCACGTCTCCTTCCTTACTTCCACGTCTATCCACGAATTCGCCTTTCGAGCAAAAAACTCTGCTGTGACACCGTACACTTTTCCTCCAGCATCCTTCGCGCCTCGGGACACCGCTTCCATCACCCCACCATACCCTCCACTGCACACCGCGAATCCGTGCTCCGCCAGAGCCTTCCCCAACGCGCGCGCTTCCTCGTAATCGCCATCGCCTTCGCGTGGCCGCGAACTTCCAAACGCGGTAATAATCTTCTCCGCCACCTCCGCGCTCCTTACTTCACTTCCTTGTCTCCTTGCTTCCTTGCTTCATTGCCTCTCTCTTCTCCTCAAACTCCTCAATCATCGCCTGGCACAACCCATCCAACGCATCATGCACTTCGTGGTTTTTTCCGGACTGATTGTTGCTCAAGAACGAGAAGATGAGGCGTCTTCCTCCCGGTGTTTCAGCAAACCCAGATAGTGTCCGCACGTGTGTAACCGAACCGGTTTTCGCGTGAATCCTGCCCGCAATTCCAGAATTCTTCATCCGTTCATTCAGAGTCCCATCAACCCCCGCCACTGGCAAAGAAGCGTAGAACACCGGAAACCACGCCTGCTTCTGTGCATATTGCAGCAGCGCTACGAGCGCTCGCGGCGTCACCAGGTCGTGCCGCGATAATCCCGATCCGTCTGTCTGCACCACGTCGTCCGGCGCAATTCCGGTTCTGAAATAAAACTCCTGGGCAAATTTCTGCAAATCCTCGGGCTCGCTCCACCGCCCGCTTTGTCGTGCTGCTGTCCGCAGCAGCACTTCCGTGTGCAGGTTCTGGCTGATTTTGTTCACCAGTTTCACCGCGTCTCCCAGCGGGATTGAAGTATGCTCCGCGAATACCATGCGCGTTGTCTGTGGCGGGTCAGGCTCATGTTGCATCCGTATACTCCCCTCCAGTTTCACGCCGCGCTCAATAAGAAGCCTTGCCAGCAGCATGGCCCCGTGCTGCGCGGGCTCCTGAATCGCCAGCACCAACTTGTGCGGCGAACTCTTCGCCGGCAATGCACCACTCACCGCTACAGTCTCCGCGCCAGGGTCCCGCGTCAAGCGCAGGTCCGGCTTCTCCTTTGCTCCCACTGTGGCGACATCATTCTTCACCACGAATTCCTGCACCGCCGGCTCAACCACGGCTTGCACCGGATCACCTGCTTTTTCTCCCGGCGTCAGCGTCAAGGTCACCGTGTTGTCATCCACCACAATCGCGGATATCGCCGCGCCGTATTCCCACACCATGTCATCGATTTCCCAGCCATCCGGGTATCGTTCCCGGGGAAAATAGCTGTCGTCGCCCACCACGTCGCCGGAAATTTCTTTGACCCCGCGCGCCGCGACTCCATCGGCCAGTTTCGCCAACGCCTTCTCCGGCGGACCGTCAAATTCTTCCTTGGTGTCGAAGGGAAATTTCCGGTTCGAGAGATTCGGGTCGCCCCGCCCCACCAGGATCAGGTCGCCGGAAAGCTTTCCGTCCGCCGAAAGCGTGCCTTTCGTCTCAACCGTGGTGCGAAACCGGTAATCCGGCCCGAGCGTGTCCAGCGCCAGGGCCGTCGTCAACAACTTCATGTTTGAAGCCGGCACAAAATACTTCTCCGCGTTCTTCTCGTAGAGCGTTTCCCCTGTCGTTGCGTCGACGATCAGCAATCCCCATTCACCCTTGTCAACAGGTGACGCCTGGACAAGTTTCTCCGCGCGTTCGGCAAACCGTTCCTTCGCCCCAGATGGTTTCTCACTCCCTGCCTTAGCCGCGGCAGCAGCGGGAGCAACCTCCTGACGCGGCCGCGCACTCCCCGCAATGCGCCACGCTCCCAGTGCGAAAAGGACGCACAGCCCCGCTCGCAAAGCTCTTTCTCTCTTGCTCCTCATAAATCCTCTATTGGCAAAATCCATGGACTGAAAGTATATTCGAAAGCCTATGGAAGCTCCCCATCGTCATGCTTGGATGACGTGCTTAGCGCATCCATTCCGCGGCCAGCTTCGACTCGCGGCTTCCATCGCCCGGCAGCATCATAGTAGAGATAAGGTATTCAAAAACTGGAGAAGGTAAAACGCATGAATAAGTTGACTGCACTCATTTTGGCTCTTTTGCTCGCCATCCCAACGCTTCTGGCCGATGATAGTAAGGAAACAGGGCGCCTGGAAAATTGTGGCATGGTAATCCAGGAGATTATGGACATCCCCGATGACATCCCGCAGGACCTGATCGACAAGACCTACTGCCTCATTGTCTATCCGTCCGTCGTCAAGGGCGCCTTCATCGTCGGTGGCAGCTACGGTCGCGGTGCGATGACCTGCCGAACCGGCGAAAGGTTCAACGGTCCGTGGAGCGCTCCGACCATGATGGCATTGGAGGGTGGCAGCTTCGGCTTTCAGATCGGTGGCCAGGCGACAGACTTCGTCCTCCTCGTCATGAACGAGCACGGCGCCAAGGCCATTCTCAGCAGCAAGGTGAAACTCGGTGCCGACGCCTCCGCCGCCGCCGGGCCCAAGGGCCGCAACGCGGAAGCTTCCACCGATGTCACCCTGCGCGCAGAAATTCTTTCCTATTCCCGCGCCCGTGGACTTTTTGCCGGTATCTCTCTTGCTGGTTCAACTGTGCGGCCTGATAACGGAGGGAACACCAGGCTCTATCACAAGGACGTGACGCCCCAAGACATCGTCTTCAAGGGTGCAGTCCCTGTTCCACCCTCGGCCCAGAAA
>JBAVHY010000201.1:0-2942 GCA_049686315.1 Candidatus Acidiferrum sp.
GCAGTGCTCCGCAGGCGGTGACGCTGTCGGACTCCGGCCCGCCGCTGACGATCTCCGGCATCACGATCACCGGGGCCAACGCCAGCGACTTCAGGCAAACGAATACGTGCCCCGCTTCGCTGGCGGGCGGCACGAGTTGCCAGGTCCAGGTGACTTTTCGGCCATCGATGGCTGGCGCGGAATCAGCCACGCTGACCGTCATAGACGACTCTGGCGGCGTGCAGGGTTCGACCCAGACCGCGGTACTTTCCGGAACGGGCCAGGACTTCACGGTCAGTGCGTACGGTACCGCGACGAGTGTGGCTGCGGGAGGCACGGCAACCGATGCGTTGCAGGTGTCACCCGCAGGCGGATTTAACGGCACGGTCTCGCTGACCTGTTCCGGCGCACCCTCGAAGTCCACCTGCTCGGTCATGCCGTCCTCACTGACGCTGGATGGCGTGAACTCTGTGACCCCCATGCTGAGAGTCACAACCACGGCGCATTCGAACATGGTTCCGCTCGCGCCTGATCCTCCGAGCGTTCCTCCGGGGGTCCCATGGCTGGGCTTGATGGCTCTGATCGGCTTGGCAGCACTGGCCAGGATGCGGCGGTTTGTGCCGCGGGCCGCAAGAATGGGGTTTCCACTGACGTTTCTGCTGGCGCTCGTGCTAGGCGTGGTGTGCGTTTCCTGCGCCGGCGGCGGTGGTGGGTCGACGGGTACACCTGCTGGAACTTACATGCTCACTGTCACTGCGGCATCGGGCAACGCATCGCACCAAGTCACGGTCACCCTGACGGTGCGATAGACAGATAGACACCGCCGCCGGAGTCGAGATGATTTGACAGGTTCGGCGTCGAGTTGGAGGCGCGCTAACTAACGGAGAACGGGCAGCCTTATAGTGGCCGCCCGCAGCGGGGGTTCCCGCCTTCAGCATGAAAGTGGCATGGCTGCAGAAACTGGCCTGTTTGTATGGGAAATCGAAGTACTGGAAGTGAAACCGCGCGGCGAAAAGCGATGTAGATGATTTTGTAGCGGAGAATTCCTCCTTCACCAACAAAGCTAAATCGAATTCAAACAACGCACCCAAACCGTTCGATTCAAATCAGTTATTTTGCGCAGAATTCAACAGAATTCACAAATGCCGGATTCGGGTTCGGGACCAGCAACTTGCACGGTAAGATGATGGCGAAGAACGCTTGGATTCCAACCATGCGGTCACCTATGCTCTTTTGAGTCCCCCCAGTGTTACGCGAGCGAGTGCTGCCTGACCGGTCCATGTCTTTATCCCAATTTATCCCAACACGCCGACTCTACTCATCAGCACCAGGCTGCAGTCCAGCGACTGGCGGAGGTACCGGGTCTGAGAGTGGATTCAGAGCAACAGATCATTTGCCGAAGTCGGCCCCACCGTAGCGACCTCCTTTGTTGTCAAATGCTACCACACTTGTGGTAGAATAGTACCATATGCTTGACCTGCGTTCAAAAGCACGGCAGAGGCTTTTGGCTTATTATTTCACGAACCCCACGGCCCACCATCACCTACGCGACTTGGCGGAGCGGCTGAGCGTTGATCCATCCAATCTCTCGAAAGAACTTGGGCGTCTGGAGCGCGAAGGCCTGTTTCGCTCCGAAGTGAGTGGCCGCCAGAAGTATTTTCAACTCAACCGCCAGTATCCCCTGTTTGAAGAGGTGCGAAGCATTGTTGCGAAGACTATAGGGGCGATACCCCTGATTGCACAATCCCTAAAAAAAGTTGAAGGGATGGGCGAGGCATATCTATACGGCTCGTTCGCGCGAAACCAGCAGGACGCTTCGAGCGACATTGATATCCTAGTGATCGGGGGTCCGAGAGCTGACGCCCTCGCGGAGGTGATGCAGAAGCTTGAGCGACAGCTCGGTCGAGAAATCAATTACACAGTCTTCAGTCGTAAAGAATTCGAGTCGCGCCGAAACCGGAAAGATGCCTTCCTCGAAAACGTCTGGCACAATAAGCGAGTTTCGCTCGTGGGTGCCGCGTGAAGAAGCTTAAACCACAAAAGGTAGACTGGGCGCAGATTGAACGCTTTTTGCAGAGCGCCGAAAAGAAACTTGCCTCAGCCCATAGGATTCTCGCTTTTGACGAAGAGGCCTGCCTTCAACAGGCCTACGAAGCAATGTTGAAGGCCTCTTTGGGATTCATGTTCAGCCACGGGTTCCGCGCCAGGAGCCAGCCAGGGCATCACATCGCGATCATCGAATTTGTCCGGGCACGGATTGACAAGAAACATTCTAGTCTTCTGACCATGTTCGACCGGCTTCGACGGAAGCGCAACATGGCCCTCTATGACGACACCGGATTTGTTTCTCGTCACGACGCTGAACAGGCCCTTGAATCCGCTCGCCATTTGATAGAGGTGATTCGCGCCGACGTCAAGGCACGAAGGCCTTAGCTGACGTGTCCCTCGTCGTCCTGTCCACCAGACAAGAACGCACTGGCGGGAGATTTGTGACTTCCCAAGTTGGGCGCTCTGAGCCGAAGGGTTCACCCCGACGGATCGTGAACCCATTTGTTCCAAAGCGCTCGGAAGCTCGCAATTCCGCCAGTAAGGGAGAAAAAATCTGCTGAACTATAGACTGCAAATGAGAGTATGTGGCCGCAACTGAGCAGTGCCTAATGCAAACAAAACACGTGAAAATCGGTCTGTGCGAATCGGGCAGGTGGGTTTAGCAAACCGCCGCCTTCAGCCTCTCGGCAACCTCTCCGAACCTGCCTGTGCGGCCTTTCATTGCTACTACTCTTGCTACTACTTTCGGTTGATTTGGCCCCTCCCGGAACCCGTTTAAATACTGGCGATTCGTTCAAATCGAAAACCGGCGTTGATAACAAGAGACATACCAAAGCTCACCGACCCCTCACCTCCCACTCACCAACTGGGGTTACAATCCCCCCCTCTCCGCCATAACTATATAGTTAACACAT
>JBAVHY010000202.1:0-3545 GCA_049686315.1 Candidatus Acidiferrum sp.
ACTTTACGGACACTTGGCGAGTTTTCGAAACGGGATTTGTGGGCGGCTCGAGGAATGGTGACAATGTTGCTTTGCCTCTCGGCCGTTAACATCTGGGACGCCGCGGTTGTGATTCATCGCGAATATCTTTATCCCTACAGCGGCGGTCGAGACGCCGCAGATTATCTGAAGTGGGTCGAAGCGGACCGTGGTCCGATGTTTGGCTTTTTGTTCGGGGTAGTTAGTGTTCAAGCCTATTTTGACCACAATATCTTTGCCAACATCTCCACATCGTATTTTCATCATGGCTTGCCTCTGGAGGGTACGCGTCTCAACGAAGAGGAACTTCAGCGGGTCAAGCCCAAGTACATCATCGCGTATTCGGCCGAGCCGCAATTGATGATGGATACCGATGTTCCCCTGCTGAATGCGCTGGGCTACGAATTGGTTCACTTTTCCGATGGCTACTATTTGTATAAACGCGCCGTTTATCAGCGGGAGACCTATTTCATTTTTCGCAGATTCGCGGCGAACCCGGCCGGTTTGCCTCGGGAATCGGGACTCGGACAAGACCCGTCGAACCAGCAGACTCGGCCCTAACGAAAGGATGTATGGAATCCGGGACGTCAGAGACGGTTTTCCAAAAATGGGCTTGCAGAGATATACGTGGCCAACAATCATCAAGAAAAGGGAAACGCATGAGTGATCTGGAAAAAGGAGCGCAGCATCCACAAGCCACCGGCAGCATGTTCAGCTTTTTGTGGCAACGCAAGTTGTGGTGGCTGCTGCCGCTGGCGGTGTTATTGTTCCTGGTCGGGATTCTGTATGTCTTGGGGCGCATGTCGGCTGCGGACCCGGAGATGTACCCCACCACACGTCAGAATGATTCCATTACCATCCGTTCGTGCTAATCTATGCCACCCACTAAGAAGGAATTAATCTTGGCAGCTCTGGTAATGTTGGCGCTTCCGAGCCTCAGTGAAGTCGCGCTGCGGGTGGCCAACGTCCGATTTGGCCCGCAACTGTATGCTCCCGACCGGGGACGGGGATGGGTCCTCCGTCCCGGTGTGAGCGGTGTGCTCGCCGGTGAGAACAGGGAGTTCATTCGCATCAACAGTCACGGGTTCCGCGATCAGGAGCGGACGTACGACAAGCCGGCAAATTCCGTGCGCATCGCCGTTCTCGGCAACTCCTGGACAGAAGCGTTGCAGGTGCCTCTGGACAAGACTTTTTGCTCCGTGTTGGAGCGGAAGCTGACGGAACGCTCTTGTTACTCGAGCGAGCGCGTGGAGGTTCTGAATTTTGGCGTTGCAGGCTATTCCACGGCGCAAGAGCTGCTCACAGTTCAGCAGGAAATCTGGAAGTATCATCCGGATGTCATCCTCGTCGCGTTTTATCCCGCGCGAGACGTTGCCAACAATGTCCGGGAATTGAATAATGCCGTTAACCCTGAACAGTCGCCCTATTTTGTCTTCCGCGGCGGCAATCTCGTGCTGGATGACTCGTTTCGCGCGTTGCCCGCTCTCGAGGAGCAGCAAATCCGATCGCAGAATATACGCCACCAGGTGAGCCAGCGCGTGCGCGTCTTGCAGGCAGTCAGCGCTCTAGAACGATTTGCCAAGATTCGCATGGCAATGGCAACGGTTAAGCAGAGGGCGGAGCGGTCCGGCATCGGCAATGTCGAGTACGGTATCTATGCGTCGCCGTCGCGACCTGACATGCAGGAGGCCTGGAGTGTGACCGAAGGCTTGCTCCTGGCAATTCGAGACGACGTGAGAGCTCACGGTGCGGAGTTCCGCATCGTGACCCTGGCAACGCGTCCCCAAGTGCTTCCGGATCCTGCAAGGCGCGCGGAATTGATGTGCAAGCTTGGGGTTGTAGATCTCTCTTACGCCGATAATCGAATTCGCGAATTTGGAGCGCGCGAAGGCATTCCGGTAACCAACTTGGCGCCCGTTCTCTCGGAGTATGCCGCAACGCAGCATGTTTATCTGAATGGCTTCAACAGTTCGAATTGGGGCGCAGGTCACTGGAATGAGACGGGACACCGGTTGGCCGCGGAAGCCATTGCTGCCGACCTATGCGGATCCCCGAAGGAAACGCCGGGCAGATAGCCACCCGCGCCCGTTGACGTACGTCCTTAGATTTGTGCGGTGAGGAGAAAAGATGCGCGTGATCACGGACGCCGAATTCTGCCGCCAACTGCGCGAGCAGCTCCTCTCGAATGGGGAGAAAATTCTGCTTCGCGTCATTGTTGCTCCAGATTTTGACCGACCCTTGGAGCTCACGGGCAAAGCCATTCTCGAGCGCGCTGAGGTGCTGGCGTCGTCCATCGCTCTGCCCAAGGTCCTCGGTGTGGTCCTGCTGCTTCTTCCACACTCTCCTGAGTTATTTTTGCTGCACCTCGGCCTGGTCTTGCAGGGCCACGTTCCGGCGATCCTGGCGTGGCCAACGAGCCGCGTGGATCCTGAAAAATATCAGCGCAACCTGGTCCATCAGCTGAGTCATCTGCCGGCAGATCAACTGGTTACTTTGCCGCGAATGGCGCAGAACCTTGCGGGAAGCTTGCCCTATGCTGTTACCGGCTTGCAGCTCGAGAACGGCGAATCGTTCGAGAAATTGTTTCCAGCGGGACCGGTAATTCAACACCTGGAACAGCAGCAAGTTCCGGCGCGCCATTCTCGGCCGAGTTCGGATGCGCTCTTCCTACAATTTTCCGGCGGTACGACCGGTGCGCAAAAAGCAATCGTGGTTACCGCGCCGATGTTGTATCAACAACTGAAGCGGTTGGGGGAGGCCCTGGAGTTCACGAGTGGTGACGGAGTTGTCTCCTGGTTGCCGCTCTATCACGACATGGGGCTGATCGCCTGCTTTTGGATGCCGCTGTGGCACGGCGCGCCGTCCGTGCAGATCGGGGCCAACGATTGGGTGATCAATCCGGAGCTCCTGTTGAGGTATATTTCCCGCTGCCGGGCTTCTTTTTGCTGGCTGCCTAATTTTTCCTTTTCCTATCTCAGCCAACGCCGCGAGTACATGCAGAACAGTTATCCGTTGGAGAGCGTACGTGCCTGGATCAATTGCTCAGAGCCGGTCCGCCTCAAGTCCGTTAGGGAATTTGCAAAGGCCTTTGCGGACTGGGGAGTGCGGAAGGAGAGCCTGCAAGCATCTTACGCGATGGCAGAAACGGTTTTTGCGATTACGCAGTCCCAGTTGGGTAAGGAACTCTTTACTGTCCCGCGCAGCCGTGTGAACCGGGGTAATCAGACCTGCCCAGGTCTTGCCTTTGATCTGATCGATGACGTCTATGTCGCTTCCGGGAAGCCGATCTCGGATGCAGAGGTCAAGATTGTCGCCGCCGACGGATCCGCTTGCCCTGAAACTGTTGCCGGGGAAATTTACGTGCGCACGCCATCCTTGTTCTCCGGTTATTGGGGTTCCGAAGGATTCCAGACCCACTCGCTCCGCGATGGCTGGCATTCCACCGGCGATTATGGATTCCTGATGGAAGGCGAACTCTTTGTGATTGGGCGTTTCAAAGACGTCGTGATCGTAGGGGGCAATAATAT
>JBAVHY010000203.1:0-1748 GCA_049686315.1 Candidatus Acidiferrum sp.
GCAATAGTTCGCGCAGCCCCTCCAGAGTGATCTTTCGTTCGCGCAACAACTCGGTCAAGTAGCCCAAGGTTCGGATCGCGGCTTTCAGTTTCTGATATCCGGCCTCCCCCAGCCCTTCCCGCACGCCCTCCAGCAATGCCTCCAACTCTTCGGCAGTCACTTCCAACGGCAGGGTTGCCGGTTGCATCTAGCTAGACCTCCTGCAGTAACTCACGAAAGCGCTGGGTTAACGGATAGCCCAAGACCTCTTTGATCGATCGGTTGGGACGATTGGTGTGATCATCCTTGCCGCGGCCGGTGGTTTCTCCCAGCCGAATCCAGTTGGCGGCGCGATAACAAGTCCCGCGAAAGCGCGTGGGATCGACAAAGGTTTCCACAAAATAGATGGGGTGTTGGTAGAGGCGTTCCCAGTCCTCGGACAACCGTTTCGCCATGCGCGCCAGGATATGCGACGCCAGATGTTCGACCGTTACCCACGGCAGAATCAGAAAGCGGGTGTTGTAGGCCAGGAAGCGAATGTTCCGCCGCCGCGCTTCCGCGCTCCAACCGATATAACGATCGCGGCTGCCCAAGTGACGCGGTGCCGAACTCCACGCCAGACAGGCGATCGGCCGCCCCTGTCCCCAGCACAGATACTTAAGCTGCTCGCCGACCGGCTGCTCATACTTTAAGTAATGATGCTGTTCCATCAGGCTGTTAAACAGCGGCTCATCCCCCGTGCGCCGCACCTGCTGAAACTCGATCGGCTGCAGCTGACTGAGTCGCCCCTGGATCGGGGTCGTGTCGATCAGCATGGCCATCGGCCGCCGGCGTTTCGCCAGCGGGTTCGGCGGGGTATAGCGTACCGGCGGCAACTCGATCGCGCCCGCCCGATGCAGCATTAATAAAAGACTGCGACACACCATGTCGCGCGGGGCGCCATTGCTCTGTTTCCACCGCCACGCCTCACACAGTTTCGCCGACAGCGCGCGGCGGCTGGCGCCCGGGTGTTCCCGAATCAATTGCTGAATGAAAACGACATCCTCGGCGCTGATCGCTCGGCCTCGGTACTGCCAAGGAGCGGGCATGACCTCAGTGTGGCAGAGCCGAAGATGGAACGCAAGTGCAAATCCTGGTGATCTCTTCTTTTTTCTCTTACGGGGATGGTTCCACGTTCACGCGCCGCCACACCGGCGCGGCCTTCGCATCCGGGTTGCCGGCCACCAACAGCATCTGTGCCTGATGCGCCTCCAGCACCCGCGTGGGCTCCTGGCCACTCGGCCACCACACAAATCTTCCCTTCGAGAGCCGCTTCTGCGCCAGCCAAAAACCCTGCCCATCGAAGACTAAGATACGGATCGACGTGCCGCGCCGGCTGCGAAAGAAAACCAGGCATCCCGAGAACGGATCCGTCTGCAGTTTTTCCTGACACAATCGACTGAGGCCGTCAATCCCCTTCCTTCCGTCGACCGCTTCCACCGCCACCAGGATTCGCATCTGGGGTGTGATCTGGATCATGACTTGTCCGACCACACCATCCGGCTCAAGCCCACCAACTCCGCCACCCCCATGCCCTTCAGCTGGATTCGCATCCTTTTCCCGGCTCCCTCCAACTCCACCACGCACTCCGCAATGCCGGCCACCGTCGGCGCCATCAGTTCGATAAACTTCGGCAACTCCGCGCTCTTATTCCGCTCTGGGCTCGTCGGTCGCACCAGTTTCTTCAAACGCATGTAGTCCACGCGCAAGGTGCGTGAGGTCAGATAAAG
>JBAVHY010000204.1:0-8342 GCA_049686315.1 Candidatus Acidiferrum sp.
GGGTCGGAGCTCCAGCTCCGACATTAACGATTCGCCGTCAATGGGCTTTAGCCCCTGAGGACTCTCCTCCTGCCCCTCACCGCTCCGAAACTGAGAACTGAGAACTGATAACTGTGAACTGAATTCATGCCTCCACAACTGGTTCGACCTCTTCGTCACGTCGTCTTCCGTCACATAAAACAGTGTCCGGCTGTCCATTGCCCACGCGACGCTCGTCACCCGTTCCGCTCGGAAGGGAAGCAACCCGCCATCCCGCAGATCTTTCACCTCCAGCACAAACTGCCGGAACCCCGTAGTATCCGTCGCGTACGCCAGCCACTCATTGTCGTCGCTCACCTCAAATATCCCAAGCCCCATAAACGTATGCCCTATCGCCAACTCATTCAAATCCAGCAGCACCTCTTCCATCTCTTCGCTCTGCACGGGCACAGCCGGGTGCCCCAGGGGCCGATTTTGCACTTGGGCTCTTGGGTTTTCCTCTCTCTGAAACTCCGAACTACCAACCACAAGCTCCGTACTCTCTTCCGAACTCTCCTTCTTCCGGCAATAAATCGGATACTGTTTCCCCTCTTCTGTCCGTGTGTAATACAAATACCCGCGCAAGCGGTACGGCACGCTCAAATCCGTTTGTAATATCCTCCCCAACATCTCCTGGTACAACTTCTCCTGAAATCCCTCCGTTGCCTTCATCTCTCCGTCCGCGTATATGTTTTCCGCCTCCAAGTACGCGCTCACTCGTGGGTCCTTCTTATTCCTCATCCACGCATAATGGTCCACCCTCCGGTCTCCATGGATCACGTGTTCCACTGGTTCCCGTTCCGCCAAAGGCGCCTGCGCCCGCACTCCTCCCGCGCTCCCCACGGACGCACCTCTCCCCGCACCCACGGACCCGCCTCCCGGCTCTTCCGTGAATTCTTTCCCCGCACGGTTTGGGGAATGCGCCGCCCTCTCGACTCGGAAATCGTCTCGCATATGCTTTTGAATGTCGGAGCTTCGCTGATTGCATCCCGGAGACCCCTCCGAGACACCCTGGTTGCACCTTATGTCGACTCTCTACGGGACCGCCCTTGCTCGCCCTGCACCTGGGCAAAACCCACCGCTCGCTATCCTATCCGAACTCAGTCCTCTTTTGTAGCGCCTCAGAACACTTTTAGTTCCTCGAGGCTGAACTTGAGCGTGCTCAGTGATTTCATCCTGTCATCCTGAACCTATCCGATGAGGATAGGTGAATGATCTCAACCCCTGCGTCTTGTCTCCCAAGCTTCCTCTCGCTGGCCGCTGGCCCCTTCTTCCCTTACAATCTCCTCATGCCTCGCGAAACCGAAATCAAGCTCCGCATCCTCAACCCCAAATCCTTTCTCCGTCTTCTCAAAAAAATCGGTGCCAAGCCCGTCTCCCCTCGTGTCCACGAGCACAACCTCATCTTTGACACTCCCGACGGCGGGCTCGCCAAGCACGGCCAGCTCCTACGCATCCGCACGGAAACTCCAGCCCCCGCAGGGAAGAAGTCTCCCTCCAAAAAGGCTTCCCTGCGCACCCTCCTCACCTTCAAAAGCCCTCCCGAAGAGCTCGCCATCGGGCCCGCCGCTCCTCCTCCCGACCGCCGCCACAAGGTTCGGGAGGAAATCGAGATGGTCCTCCCCGGCGTGGGCACTCTCCAAAAAATCTTTGAGGGTCTCGGCCTCCGCGGCTGGTTCCGCTACGAAAAGTACCGCACCCCCTACCGTCTCCCCGCCCGCTTCAAGTGGGCTAAGGATCTCCTAATCGACTTCGACGAAACCCCCATTGGCACCTTTGTCGAGCTCGAAGGCCCGGGCCCCGCCATCGATCAGGCCGCCCGGGAACTTGGCTTCTCCTCCCCTGATTACGTTCTGCAAAACTATCTTCTCCTCTACATCGACGACTGCAAGCGCCACGGCCTCCAGCCCTCCCATATGCTCTTCCCCAGCTCCAAATAAAACCGTGTCATCCTGAACCTGTCCGATGAGGATAGGCGGAGGATCTCAACAATTTGCGTCTTGTCTCTGAGCTCCCCGTTCGCCGCCCTCCTACCCCTGATATCTGGTTGCTGCTATCCAATATCCCTCTCGATCACCAATCGCGTCTTCTTCTCGAAACTTTTTTCACCTTTTTCTCCTCAAACGCCCGTTTTTTCTTGACAATCCCTCACATCGCGGTTTATTCCTAATTTTGGAGTGATTTTTCTCAGATGAGCGCGTCTAGCGAACTCGAACCCCACCCTAGTTCCATCAGGCTGAGGTTCCGCCTTTCGCTTGCCCTGAGCGCACGCGAGGGGACCGCGGCGCCGGTATTTTCTCCGGCTTCGACCCTCGTCGTCCGGCTGTTCAGTGGGTCAGGCCTCCAGATGGGCCGTTCCCGGTTTTCAGGCTGGGGAGGACTCACTCCAGGGTAGCGGTTTGCCATTCTCGGAACTGTCTGCCCGCGTCGGTCCATCCCGTTCGCGGGTTTTTTGTTTGTAGTGGCCGTTCTTTGGACCGGCTCTGGGTTTGTAGGGGCGGCTTTACGCCGCCTTCTTGGGTTCCCCGAATTTCGATTTTCGTACTTCGAATTTCGATCTTCTCCCCGAATTCGTCGGCTCGGCGCCGGCAGAAAGGATCCTTGACATGCTCTACGCCACCGAACTCATGGGTGCCGCTGCCTACGACGCCCAGTCCAACTACGTCGGCCGTGTCCGCGAATTCTTTATCGAGCCCGCCGATCAGCCCAACCGCGTCTCTCACTTCCTCATCTCCCGCGGCCGCTTCCAGCCTCTCGTCGCGCGCTACGACCAGGTCGCCAAAGTCGCTCCCGGCCAAATCGATCTCAACGTCAGCGAGCGAGCCCTGGCTGCCTATGAGCCCAATGAAGCCTGGCTGGCTGTCCAGAAAGATCTTCTCGATCAGCAGATCATCGACACCTCCGGCCGCAAGGTCGTCCGCGTCAACGATGTCGATCTCTCCGAACTGCGCTCCAATGCCCATGTCGAACTGCGTATCGCGCAGGTCGATGTCGGCCTGCCCGGCGCGGTCCGCCGCCTGCTCCAGGGCATCGCTCCTACCGCCCTGGTCCGTAAGCTGCAAAGCAAGCTTCCCCAGCGCTCCATTCGCTGGGAATTCGTCAATCTTATCGAGCCCGACCCTCTTCGCCGCGTCAAGCTCCGCATCACTCACGAGAAACTCGAAGACCTCCACCCCGCCGACCTCGCCGAGATGATGGAGGAACTCTCCGCCGCCGAGCGCCAGGGCATCATCGCCTCCCTTGACGAGGAAACCGCCGCCTCCGTCCTCGCGGAACTCGACGAACGTCTCACCACTCAAATCGTCGAGAAACTCGACCCCGAAAAAGCCGCCGACATCATCGAGGAAATGGCTCCCGACGCGGCTGCCGACCTCCTCGCCGATCTTCCCAAAGAAACCTCCGAGGAGCTTCTCGAGGAAATGCCCAATCAGGAAGCCGAAGAAGTCCGCGAACTCCTCGCTTTCGATCCCTCCACTGCCGGCGGCATGATGAACACCCAATTCGCCTTCGTCAGCGAAGCCGCCTCCCGCGAAGAAGTCCTCCAGTGGCTCCGCGGTCAGGAATTCAATCTCGAGCAGCTCGATACCATCGTCCTCCTCGACAAGCTCGGCCATTTTGCGGGCACCGTCCCCGTGGCCCGCATCCTTCTCGCCCCTTCCGATCAGCTCATGGCTGATCTCAAAACCGATCCTCTCGTCAGCATTACCGCCGACGCCAATGAAAAGGACGTCTTCGAGCTCTTCGATAAGTACAACCTGCGGATGCTCACCGTTCTCGACAACGAGCACCGCCCTAACGGCGTGGTCACCGTCGACGACGTAGTCTCCCGCCTGGTGAAGGCATGACCCTCCACCTCCCAAGTCGTAGCGGCCGGTCTTTAGACCGGCTCTTGGGTTTGACTCTCTCTTTGGGTGCCCCACCCGCCGGTCTTGCGAGTGGGTCTTGGGTTACTCCTCTCTGTGTCCTCGGGGCTCTTACCTCTGTGCCCTCTGCGTTAAACTCCTTTTTCCTTTTTCTCCCCGCTGGGGATTTCCCCCTCCGAAACCTAAAACTGATAACAGTCAACTTACAACTTCTCTCCCCATGAACCTCTCCTCTATCAACGTCTTCATCGACGGTCTCCGTGCCGGTGTCCTTCGTTTCTTCTCCCGCGGCAAAAACTGGCGCCGTCGCATCGCTCTCTTTCTCGCCGTCATCGGCCCCGGCATCATCACCTCTAACGTCGATAACGACGCCGGTGGCATCGCCACCTACACGCAAGCAGGCTCCGCTTACGGCTACACCCTCCTCTGGTCCCTCGTGCCCATGACCATCGCCCTTTACGTCACTGAGGAAATGTGCGCCCGCATGGGTGTCATCACCGGCAAAGGCCTTTCCGATCTTATCCGCGAGGAGTTCGGCTTCCGTTCCACCTTCTTCGTCATGATCACCGGTTTCCTCGTCGACCTCGGGAACGTTGTTGCCGAATTCGCCGGTGTGGCCGCCGCCATGCAAATCTTCGGCATCAGCAAGTACGTCTCCGTTCCCATCGCCGCTTTCCTCGTCTGGATCCTCGTCTTGAAAGGGAATTACCGCCAAGTCGAAGTCGTCTTCCTCATCGCCTGCGCCTTCTACCTTACCTACCTCTTTTCCGCTCTGTTTTCCCACCCCGACTGGGTTCTCGCTGCCCGTATGACCGTCATCCCCAGCATCCATTTCGACACCAGCTATCTCATCACCCTCACCGCTCTCGTTGGCACCACCATTGCTCCTTGGCAGTTCTTCTATCTACAGGCCGGTTTCGTCGAGAAGAAGGTTAGCCCGCGCCAATATCCGCAAGCCAGGTGGGACGTCGCCTTCGGCAGCATCAGTTGCATGATCATCGTTTTCTTCATCATCATCTGCACCGCTTCCACCCTCAACCGCAACGGCATGACCAACATCACCGATGCCGCCGAAGCCGCCAAAGCTCTTATCCCGCTCGCAGGCAAATGGGCTGGCATCACCTTCGCCTTCGGTCTTCTCAACGCCTCGCTCTTCGCGGCCACCATCCTTCCGCTCTCCACCGCTCATGTCATTTGCGAGGGCATGGGCTTCGAAGCCGGCCTCGATCACAAATTCAAGGAAGCTCCCGCCTTCTACTGGCTCTACACCATCCTCATTCTTGTCGGTGGCGGCATCGTCCTGCTCCCCAACGCTCCCCTCTGGAAAATTTTCATCTTCTCTCAAGTTGGCAACGGAGTCTGGCTGCCCATCGTCGTCATCTTCATCCTCCTCCTCGTCAACCGCAAAGATCTCATGGGCGAACACACCAACGGCTTCTTCTTCAACCTCGTCGCCTGGGTCACCGCCGTCGCCATGATCATCCTCACGTTCGTACTGGTCTTCCAAGCCATCTCCCAATACTTCCATCCTCCCGCCACCTAGTTTGGACCTCAACCTCAGCGTCTTGCCTCCAACTTTTGCACTCTTCTACTCTTCCACTCCCCCCTCTTCCCCTCGACCTCCTTACCTCCTCCTCTTCCTTAACCTCCTTCTCCCATTCACCACACCATCACATACAACGCCTTCGTAATTGCATCCCCACCAATCCCTGTGTTAACTTTGCGCCATAAAGAGGTTTCATTCGAATATCACCGTGTCCCCGTCTCGCGCTCATCTCGTCTCACCGGAAACTCTCGGCCCCGTCACCGCCGAGGAGGCCCGCCTCCTGCAAACTCTCGATCTTTCCCGCCTCCCTCGACACATCGCCGTTATCATGGATGGCAACGGCCGCTGGGCTCAGAAGCGTCATCTTCCCCGCGTCGCCGGTCACCGCGCCGGCACGCAATCCGCGCGCATGGCCATCGAAACCTGTGCCCGCCTCCACATCGAAGCCCTCACCCTTTATGCCTTCTCTGTCGAGAACTGGCGCCGCCCCAAGGCTGAAATCGAATTCCTCATGCAACTCCTTCGTGAATACCTCCGCAAGGAGATGCCTCTGCTTCAAAAAAACAATATCCGCATTCGTTTTCTCGGCCGTCCCGAGGAACTCCCCTACGCTGTCCAGAAAGACTCCCGCGAAGCAACAGAGGCCACCTCCAAAAACACCGGCATGGTCCTCTCCATCGCGCTCAACTACGGTGGCCGCGCCGAAATTGTCGACGCCATGAACGCCATCCTGGCGGAGCGCAACGGTCACCATGTAGCGCAGGGCGAGTCACTAAGCCCTTCGGGGTTTCGTTCGGACGTTCCTGCTGCTCAGGAGCCCCCGCAGCCCATCACGGAAGGAGATCTTGCCCGCCATCTCTACACTGCGGACCTCCCCGATCCCGATCTCCTCATCCGCACCAGCGGCGAAATGCGCGTCAGCAATTTCCTCCTCTGGCAAATCGCCTACGCCGAAATTTTTGTCACCGAAACTCTCTGGCCCGACTTCAATCGCGCCCGCCTCCTCGAAGCCCTCCTCGACTTCCAGAAACGCGAACGCCGCTACGGAGCCATCGCCACTCCCCCAGCCTCCGCCGCTCGCTAATTTTTGCCCAGCCCGGCAATCCTGCAACACCACTTGTAGGGCCGGCTTTACTCTGCGTAAAGCCTCCCCTACAAAGCACGGCATCGCCGTCCCTTCAGAAGCAAACCCCAGAAAAGGCGCCGGTCTAAAGACCGGCCACTACAACGGCAAGGAGAAATGGTGCGGGAGCCACAGCGAAGAGAATGGCGCGGGCGCCGCGGCAAGGGAAAATATTGCGAGGGCGGCGCTATAGGTTCGGGTTGGGGGAGGAGATGGCCAGGGAGGCGGCGGCGTAGAAGCGGTCGGAGGAGTTGGGATTGACGGCGGTTTTGTAGCGATCGAGAACGGCAGGATCTTCGATGGAACCGTGGTGGTGAACCTGGCGCCAGCGCTGATCGAGGAAGCGGTAGATGCGCGTGGTGCGAATGGCGAGTTCGAAGACAGTTGCGGGACTTTCGTAACGGCCGCGTTCGCGGCCAACGGCGTAGAAGATGTCTCCGGCGAGGTGAAGGGTGTAATTGCAGAACTCGACGGTGACGCGGGCGGGGCCAGCGAAAAGAGTTTCGTAAACGCGGCGAATTTCCGGCCAGCCACGTTTTATGCCGCCGAGAGGATTGTCCATGGAGACGTCGTCGGAAGGACTCCAGTTTTCACGCATGAGGACGAGGTCGCGAGTGTTGAAGGCGCGATAGAACTGAATCAGGGCGTGGCGTGGGTGGGTGAGGTCGCGCAGGTCTTCTTGACCGGTGATAGGGTCGAGGATTGGGGATATTGCAGGTGATGCCATAAGGAGCCTCCCAAGGGATGGAATTGCTGATCACAATGCATTGGACGCGGAGAGAGATGAGAGCGTGACACACAATTTGTGAAATAAACAAAAATTCTATGAATTCGCTCGGGATAGCATTCGCTGTGCTCGGAATTAGATGCAGGAGCCGGCGGAGTTGGACCATTCGAGTTGGATGGTGAAATTGCCGAGTTGCTTGGTTTTCCAAGCGCAGATGTCGCCGATTTCGCCGTTGTTGTCGTCGTACCAGCCTTGGCCGGGGATGGGGTCGGTAATGGCTTCGCAAAGTTCGTGGGAAGATGTGGAAGTGAGAGCGGTAAACGTTTGGAGATTGCCGAGGCAACCGGAGCAGCCGGGGAAAGGCATGACGGCATAGAAGATGTCGCTGGTGGGAGTGGAATCGTGGTAACCGCAGAAATCCTTGCAGGAGGCGCCTGAGTCCTGCAGGACCTGGGTGCCGGGAGGAAGGAAGAGGAAGTAGAGCGAGTTGGGAGTAGCGGCCGGGAAGGTGCCGTCGGAGATTTGGGCTTGCAGGAATTTCTGGATAGCGGCGTCGGTGACGGAACTGCCGGGTTCGGCGGCGGTGACAGTTTTGGTTCCAATCAAAACGCCACGGGAAATGGCTTTGCCGGGGACGCTATATTCGGCAAGTTGGTCCGTGAGCGAGCTGGCGAGAATCAAGTCGAAGAAAGAATTCATCTGGTCGAGGAGGGAAGAGTTGGCGGGATCCAGCCATGCGGCGCCCCAGAAGATGGAGAAGACTTCGACGTTGGTAAGGAGCGGACCACCGCGGTAGGTGAGATGAGGAGTGGGCGCAGCGGCGTCGCGGACGTGAGGATGGAGAGGAACGATGCGGAGAGGGAGTTTGTGTTTGTATTTGGGGGAGTTCGGTTGCTCGGGTTTATCGGGAGTGGGCATGGAAACTCCTTACCGGCGGAGAGTGAGGCTGGGTAAGGGAGGCGCCGGAGAAAAATAGGCTAGCGAAGTGAGGAGCGGTTGTAAATGGGGAATGGGGGGAAGGTTCAAGAGTTCAAAAGTTTAAGAGTTCAAGTCGGAGAGGTGACA
>JBAVHY010000205.1:0-17889 GCA_049686315.1 Candidatus Acidiferrum sp.
CGGCAATTTCTCGCCCTCGCAATGGCTTCGCGCGAAATCAGCCGCGGACGTGGATGGCGCTGAAGCTGAGGACGACGTGGCCGCCGGCAAGCGGCCGGCCAAAGCTCAGCATCGGGCGGAAGCGGGAGAAAATGAGCATCTGATCGAGCTGATGGCGCAATTCAGGAGAATCAACGCCGCCGACGATCTCGTAACTCGTCATCTGGCCCCGCGCATCGACGGTGACGATGACCGAAAGGTCATTCTGCAGATCAACATCAGGATGCTGCATTTCGGCCACGGTCGCATCGGGATAGCCGGACAGCGAGATGAGTTCCGCAGGCTTCAAAAGGCCTGTGGGAATGTCATTGGGATCGGCCTGCACGGTAATGCCAGGTAAGATCATGTGTAGCACAAAGACAAAAATAATGAAGGCGGAGAAAAGGCCGCCGGTAGCGGGGACGGTGAGTGGACGAAACACGTTGTCCACCAGGATTTCCATGCGGTCCTTGATGCGCTGCCAACGACGCGGCCAACCCTCAGTTTCTCGAGCCTGCGAGGCGGCAACTTTGATACGCACCGCCAGATCGACGGGCGGTACCGCACGCGGCACGCGCGACAACAGCATGGACAATTTCCGGTAGCGCTGTAATTCTTCCCGGCAACTCTCGCAGCCATCCAAATGCTGGCCCATTTCGCGACGCTCCACAGGGCCTGGAGCGCTCGCCAAGGCATCATCGAGATAACCAGCGAGCCGGGCACGTACTTTCTGGCACTTCATGATAGATCCTCTCGCGTCTCGTCCCGACGCATCTTTTCCTCGGCCCTCGTCAAACTGGAGGCCCGCACGTAGGCCATTTGCAAACCGATCTGCGCGCCAAATTCGGTCCCAAGCACCGGAAGCTCCCGCGGTCTTGCAGCGGAGCTCGATTCCCTTTGCGGCATCGCTTCGCGCTCACCCAGCAGCGGCTCCAGGATTTCCTTCAAGGCGCGGCGCCCGCGCAGAATCCGGGACTTCACCGTGCCGACACTGACGTCGAGCACTTCGGCTACTTCCTCGTAGCTCAAGCCCTCGAGGTCGCGCAGGATGACGGCGCTGCGAAAAACTTCCGGCACCTGCTGGAGCGCGCTCTGCACCGCGATTTGAATTTCCTGCGCGGCGAGCTGATCGAAAGGAGTGGCACTTGAATCCTCCACCTCGATCGGCGCAAAACCTTCTTCCGGCTCTGCATCAATGGAAACGTTCTTCAGCAGATGGCGCTTGAACCAGCGGCGATGGTTCAAAGCTTCGCGAATGGCGATGCGGTAGAGCCAGGTCTTCAAGGAGCTGCCCTGCCGGAAATGGCGAATGCCCTTGAAGGCCTTTAAGAAAACTTCCTGCGCGGCGTCGGCGGCATCAGCGGTATCACCGAGCATACCGAGAATCAGGTTATAGACCGGCCCGTGGTAGTGGGTGACCAGCCAGTCGAAGGCCGTCTCCGAGCCGGCCTGCAGCTCGGTAACGAGTTCGGCTTCATCTCCGCCCCACGATAGGGCGCTGGCCCAATCGGACACGGTCTGCCTTTCTTCGCCCACGGCCCTGCTAGGACTGAAGGCGAACCGGCTTGTCTCGGTCAGGTCGCGTGGCCCAACCTTTGTCCGCTCTTAGCATTAGACACCGGAAAGAGCGGAAGTGTTTCCCAGTGGCTGACCCTGGTAACGGGTCCGAAAGTGATTGTGGCACCAGGGGTTGGCAAGTGCAATGGGCCGACGGTAAGAATTAGAGGCTGCGACCCATAAAATGAAGTCTATAAAATGGAAAATACACGAGTTAGGTGAACGCAGTGAGCACGGTTGCGCCCCGACTGCTGAACGGAGGAAGCGCACGCCGCGCAGGAGTGTGAATTGAATCACAAGGTTCCCTTGTCTGTGATAGGAGAGGCGGACTTGGATCGTGAGGCAGCATTGTTCGTTGCCGCTTCGCGCCGACAGTCGCGCTAGCAGACTCGCGGCATGATTGCCGTATCCAATAACGCCACTCCGTTATCTAATCGCCATTGGTCAAGCAGATCTTCTGGGAAAACTATTCGAGAGGGTGTACGTGCCTGTGGCCGTATACGAGGAGTTGGCAGAGGCGAAGACACAAGAGAACGTGCGCCTAGCCGTTTTGTCGTCGCCCGCTTGGTTGGAGGTCCGCATCGCGGGTGAAGCTCCTTGGAGCACGTTTCCGGTCACGCTGCATCGTGGGGAACGCGAGGCGATTCTATTGGCGGAAACGCTGCACTCAGATGTGCTCTTGATCGATGAGCAGGTAGGACGGGCAATCGCCCTGAGCCGTGACCTACCGCTTTCCGGAACTCTCGGTGTCCTGGAACGGGCAGACACGATGGGGCTTGTCTGGAATTTGCCGGAGGTTCTCAATGATTTCAAGACAAGCGGATTTTTTATTGCTGAATCGCTGGAGCAGAAGCTCATACAACGTCATCGTGCACGCGGCGAATCGAAATGACGGATTCGGCAAAGCCGAAGCGGCAAAGGGTGGAACTTGCCTTAAATAGATGAGAGATCGGCAACCAGCGGTCGGAGAGCCTGTCTACCTGGCTAGCTTCGTGGTGCAGGCTTGGACCGCTTGTTCTATGCGCATGATGTTGGCGCCGAACAGGTAGAAACCGGCCTGCCATTTCTCGTCGAGTTCGGCTTCGAAAATGCGCAAAACGGCAAAATCATCGGCATGGTCTTGCGCTGCCGTTGGGAATTGCTGCCCGGCGTAATGGGCCGGGTGCCCTTCCAAGAGGCATTGGCCTGCTTCCGAGGACAAGACTGCGCGCAAGATACCGGGGCTAGAGGTGCTCGAGTGGCAGTAATAAAGATTTGGCATAACATTGTTAGCATACGATAACTTTACTTCGTTAGTATAGATAGCTTATTCTTCTGGAGCCCAAGAGGTAACCCCGGCTAGAGCTGCGATGGAGATTCACATCTTCCCGGAGGGGCTAGGCGGCACCGATAGGTCACTTTGTCGCGAGTTTGTAGTCGGAACACTTGCAGTTGGGAAAGTTGCACGGGTTGCGCAACTCGCCTCTCGTCCCGCGCTCAACGCGGTGGATGGACTTGCCGTGACCGCACTTACATGCCTGCTTCATTCTTACATTTCTCATAGGGCTGTAGTTCGGCATTCTACTACAACCCCGCGGAATCGAGTGAGCAATTCGCGGGGCAGGAGGTGCCTTGCCCCGCTCGAAATTAGGGAGCGGGTTTACGTAAGAATGTGCTTATGGGTACCCAGGCAGACGATGAGGTTCTTCTGGCATCCTTGCCGGATATGCTCAGAATCACAGCGTGTGGAGCGTGCTCCAAGGCTCTCTGTTTACGAGATGGCTTCCAGTGATACTGTTCCGCTGCAAGGATTCCCGAGAGAGGGAGGAGATCTCCGATGGAGCATGACATAGGGAGCGGCAAGGGACGCAGGATTTCGATTGCGCCGATGCTGTCGGTGCGGAATGGAGCGAAGGCGATCGAGTTCTATGAAGCGGCGTTTGGAGCAGGGGAGTTGTTCCGGGTGGACAACGAGAGTGGGGCGGTGGTGGCGCAATTGTCCGTGGGACAAGCGGACTTCTGGCTGGCTGACGAGTCGCCGCAACATCTTAATTTTAGCCCGGAGACGCTCGGCGGTGGGACAGTGCGCTTGGTGATGGTCGTGGAAGATCCGGATGGGACGTTTGAGCGAGCTGTGGCGGCGGGAGCTAGCGTAGTTTGGCCCGTAGGCGAGGAGCATGGTTGGCGCATCGCACGAATTGTCGATCCGTTCGGACACCACTGGGAAATTGGGAAGCCGTTGACGAGAGGCGCTTGAGTGAATGGTTCGACAAAGAAACTAAGAAAGGATGATTGAGCAACGTGGGGACAAGAGGGAGGACACTGACGCGGGCGCTGTGGGTCTGCATCGCTGCGTATGCCGGCGCAGACGTGTCGTTCCTGCTTGCCGGGCTGTACCCGGGACACGTGCCGGTTGTGGTTTCGGTGGCGCTGCACATTTTTCCGCCGCTGGTGTTTGCTCTGTTACACGGAGCGACGTTGTATGGCTGGCGCGGTGCTTGCATGTTCGCGGGGCTGTCCGTGCTGGTGGGCAATTTATTCGAGAACCTGAGCATTCGCACGGGCTTTCCGTTTGGGCGCTACTCCTTCACCGAACGCATGGGGCCGAAGATTCTGCAAGTGCCAGTGCTGCTGGGGCTGGCATATGTGGGCATGGGTTATCTGTCGTGGACAGTGGCGTCCGCGATGCTGCGAGCGCGGCGCGACCGGCTGGCGGGCTGGCGCGTGGCGACGCTGCCGTTGCTGGCGACAGTGGTGATGACCTCGTGGGACGTGGCGATGGATCCGATCTGGTCAACCGTCGGACGTTTGTGGATCTGGCAGGAAGGTGGCGGATACTTTGGCGTGCCAGCGAGCAATTATTTTGGATGGCTGCTGACGAACTATGTGATCTACCAACTGTTCGCCCTTTGGCTGATGGGCTGGGGTGGCGCGAGCGACAGTGCTATTGGGTTCGAGAACGGCGCGGGCGTGGAGAATTTGTCGAAGGGCTACTTGCGCGTGGCGCTGATCTTCTATGTCGTAACAGCCGTGGGAAATTTGCTGCTCACGATTCCCAGGCCGCGTCACCCCGTGGTGAGCGATGCGGCGGGCGCGGCATGGCGCGTGAGCGATATCACGGCGGCATGCGCTGTGGCTTCTGTTCTGTTGATGGGCGCCTTCGCCATAAGCGCGTGGGTCCGCGTTGCTGAACGCAGCCGCGAATCGGAGAGCAGTCCCTCAGCGTGAGAACAAAATGGCTTATTTCGGGGCGTAGAAGAGATAGTCGGCGGAATAGGGAACGCGGACTTCCTGATTGGCGTGCGCGGCGTCGCAGCCGGAGGCGGGGGCTTTGCCACCCTTGGTGTTGAGCCGCTGAATGGTCGTGGCGCGAGAAAGCGCGCCGGTGCCATCGTGGCTGACGATGTTGACCAGCAGCCACGGAATGGAATCTGCGTCAGGGGAAGGCACATTGGCGACGGCTTTGCCCGTGACGCGACTGCCGTCTTTCGCTTCCCAGGATGGGCCCGCGAAGTGCCTGCCGAAGGGTTTGCCATCCTTATCGAAGAGTTGGGCGTCGGGAGCTTTCAGTGCCCAGGCGAACTGCGCGCCATCCGCTTTGCATATATAGATCTGGTCACCTTTTGCGTGGACTTGGAGAAGCATCTGTTCGCCCGCAGGTGGCTGGAACTGCGGCGGCACCTGTTGCGCGGAGGCAGTGAACGAAAGAACGGTGCTCGCGGCGGCGAGCGTGATAAGTGTGGAGAATCTGGGAAATTGATGGCTCATGGACAAGGCCTCCTGTGGCGGCAGGGATCGGTTTTGCAGCGTCCATGAATATAACTCATCTTGCCGAGCAGAGCAGCGAACAATCCTGACATGTCGCAGGCCTGAAGGGCATGCGGAACGAATTTGGAGCATTGTGTTTTGCTACAGAGTGCTGTATTTTGCCCGCCGGGCCCAAAGCATGACGGGAATACCAATCCAATGCACAATTTACGGAGGAGAAATGCGAGCACTGAAAAGCGGTATCGCAATCGCAGGTTCGCTACTGGCACTGGCAGTGTTGGCCAAGCCTCAGAAGAAGGAAACAACGGACGCGGAGTACACAGCGCAGGCGCTTTCCGCCGCACCCAAGGCAGTGGCAGCCGGTGCAGCTGTGGTGCGCATGGAGAAAGACGCCAGCATGCGCACGCTGCGTAAGGGGACGAACGGGTTCACTTGCCTGGTGATGGGAACGGACAAGATGTGCAACGATGCCAATAGCATGGAATTTATACACGCGATGATGAAGCACGAGCCTCCGCCGGACAAAGTTGGAATTTCCTACATGCTCGCAGGCGACAGGGGAGCGAGTAACACCGACCCCAGCGCGACGGGGAAAACGGCGGACAACCACTGGATCGTCACAGGGCCACACATCATGGTATTTGGCCCCCCCAGCAAAACGTTGGGCTATACGGAAGCAAAAGACCCAGATCCGACGAGGCCCTACATGATGTGGGCCGGCACTCCCTACGAACACGCCATGATTCCCGTGGGGCCAGTGAAGTAAGAACAGGATTTGCGGGCGGGGCGGGTTTTACCACTCTAAGAAGAAAGCGTGGGCTACCGCGTCGAAGGAGAAGGTGGCGACCCTGCGAGAATACGAACGCTCGCCCAACAACCCAAGAGTTCAAGCAGCACCAGGAGGACAGCGCTAACCTGGAATGGCACCGTCCATTCTCCTGGCGTCATATGGAAGACATTGTCAGGTCCTGGGCTTAGGAAATGTTCATAGCCGCCGATGGCAAGCGGAATCACGAAGAAGAAAACAAAGCAGGATCAGAGCGATGGCAGGAAGCAGATTCACCAGCGCGGCGAACAGCAGGGCTTGCTCGCGGGTGAGCGCGGAGTTGAGTCTCGCCAGAATCAGCAAATGCCAAAAAACAACGGCAGCGTGTGCAAACACGACCAGAGTACCGTACACGTATAGTTTTTTCATTGCGGCTCCATTCGTGTGAGTCTCCTACATGACGAATCCCGAAGCCATAAAGTGACAAAAAAAACAGAGGAGTGTCGGCTGTTTTGAGGCGATTGTCCCGGTTCCGATGAATAGGGGGGAACGGAGACAGGGTTCATGGGCACGGGGATCTTGTTACAGAGATCGGCCAGCTGCAGCGGCGGAGGCCCAGGCCCACTGAAAGTTGAAGCCCCCGAGGTGACCGGTGACATCAACGACTTCGCCGATAAAGAACAGACCCGGCACTTTGCGGGATTCCATGGATTTGCTGGAGAGTTCGCGGGTGTCCACGCCGCCGGAAGTGACTTCGGCTTTTTCGTAACCTTCAGTGCAGGCAGGGGTGAGCGTCCAAGAATGGAGTTGCCGTTCGAGAGTGCCAATGGCCGAGTTTGTATAGCTGCGAGGCGCATGGAATTCAAGCCAGCGCGCGGCGACACGATTGGGAAGAAATTCCTGGAGTGTTTTGCGGACAGCTACAAGGTCGCGGCGGGTGGATTCGCGGAGGGGAGCGGTGGCGTCGCGGTCGGGAGCGAGGTCGATCTGAATGGACTGGCCTTCTTTCCAGTAAGAAGAAATTTGGAGAATGGCGGGGCCACTGAGGCCGCGATGAGTGAAGAGCATTTTCTCCCGGAAGGAATGGTTGGCGGTCGAAGTGATCACGTCGGCGGAGATACCTGCGAGCTCAGCGTAGCGATGGTGGTCGGAGCGATTGAAAACGAGCGGAACGAGCCCCGGCCGCGTAGGGATGGTGTTCACACCGAACTGACGCGCAAGGTCGTAACCAAAGGAAGTGGCGCCCATCTTCGGGATGGAGAGTCCGCCGGTGGCGACGACAAGGACGGGAGCGCGAAATTCGGTGGAATCGGAGCGCAGGATGAATTCGGTGGTGCGCTGGACTTCGGTGACGCGCGTATTCGCGAAGATTTGCACATTGGCGGCACGACATTCGACCTGAAGCATATTGGTGATATCGCTGGCGGAATTGTCGCAGAAGAGCTGACCAAGGGTCTTTTCGTGCCACGCGATCTGATGTTTATCGACCAGAGCAATGAAATCAACGGGCGTAAAACGGGCCAGGGCGGATTTGGCGAAGTGGGGATTGCCGGAGATGAAATCTTCCGGCGCGCAGTGAGTATTGGTGAAATTGCAGCGGCCACCGCCGGAGATGAGTATCTTTTTGCCGATGCGTTCAGCTCTTTCGAGGACAGCGACACGCCGGCCGCGCTTCCCTGCCTCGATGGCGCAGAAGAGTCCGGCGGCGCCAGCGCCGAGAATCAAAACGTCGAAGGGGCGGGACAGGGTGGCCTCACGGAGAATTGTTTGAGAGCGATTCGTGCGAAGGCCAGTGTAGGGCAGAAATTGTCGGCCGGGAAGAAAAGATGATGCGCAAGACCGTTAGATTTCTTTTGCTTTTGTTTTACTCTTCGGGTACCCCACGGGCCGGTCTTGCACGTGGGTCTTGGGCTGCTCCTGTTAGGCCGCAGGACCCTGCCCCCCATGCCCGCAGGAGGGGGGCATAAAGCCGCCACTACGAAGATGGTTTAGTCGAAGAAGGTGAGGAGTTCAGGATGGCGAAAATGTTCGAACATGTGGGCGATTTGCGAGGGAATGACGCGAACGAGTGAGAGCGCAGGAAGATGATCTTCGGCGAAGAATTGGGCCTCGGCGGTTTCGTGGCTGTCCACAGGAGCGCCGCCGATGAGTTCAGCGAGGAAGAAGAGTTTATAGGCATGAAACACATACGGCGGGTGGCCGTGGAGGTTGCGGTCGAAGACGGCAGCTAGTTTGGTGATGCGCACGTCGTAGCCGGACTCTTCGCAAGTTTCGCGCGCGGCGGCGGCGGAAGGAGGCTCGCCGACATCGGCCCAACCGCCGGGAAGCGTCCAGAGACCGTCCTCACGTTCACGTACGAGCAGGATGCGGCCACTTTGGAAAGCGGCAACGCGAACATCGACCTTGGGCGTGGCATAACCGGATTGCTGCGCGAAGAGTGTGGCGATTGGCGTGGCGCTGGGTAGAGGGGCGCCCGTGGTCGTCATCTCTGCGGCGATGTCACGGATTTCCTCGTAGCGCTCGAGATCAAATTTGTCGTTGCAATAGGTGAGACCGGATTGGGCGATGGCCTGGAGGCGGCGCGCCCATGTGAGCCACTGGGGAATGGACATGAAAATATTTTGGCAGGGGGAGCGAACATGGACAAGTCGCGCTTAGAATCCGGAACGAGCAGTGACATCACAGCTTCGGGATGCCCGGGTGCCACGAAGAGGAGAGGACAGGCCGTTTGCTGTCGCTCATGCTACATCGGAATCGGGTCGTTGGCGTGACGTGCAACGTACCAGCACGGGCGATTCCCACCGCGGGGGAAGAGCGAGCGACTGCAGGGCACATTCTCTTCGGGTCTCAGCGCGTCGATCTGATATTCGATTTTGTTACCTTTTTTGGGAAGCGCGAGAAGGCGAAGACGGTGAACAGAACCCTTGGCCGGACCCAATTGGGGGAGCCGGAGGCGAATTTCATACCAGGCAAAGTCTCCGAGATAGAGAAGCAGAAAGCAGGCAAGAACCAAGAGTAGGACGCGGCGGGGGGAGAATGACCGAGCCTCTGACGGAATGGCGGATGTGGTCATGTGGCTAGAGACATTCCCGTGAGCGCGTTGAGTCTTGCGTAGAAATGTTAGTCCAAAACGGCGATGGTAATGCCTTCGTTGCTGCGGTTGAGGTCGCGGTCGGATCGTAGTTCGGGGCAGCGTTCGATGGCATAGCGGGAATCCTCCTCGAAGACACTCCATTTTTCACCAAAAATAACGCGAGAGACGAGACCTTCCTTCTTGCGGCGAAGCAGCGAGGTACGCAAAGCTCCGCGAAGAGCACCGCCCTTTCCCGTGGAGCCGTAGCCATGGATGACCTTGACGGCGACAATGCCGGACTGCCTGGCTTGGCGTAGCTCGGCAAGAAGAAGCTGGCGAGCTTCCTCTATCGTGGGGAAACCAGCCTCAATATTAAGAATTTTGAATGCGGGCATAAAGAGAACCAGAAAGAATTGTGCCTGAGTGAAAAGTGCAACTCAAACAGGTGCAGTTCCAATTGTCTAAAACGAATCCCTCGAAAAGGCCATTTTGCTGCACGCGGCCGACACTTGAGGCGCGTGAGGCGCGACTTGGCGAAAAGCGTAGGAACAACAAGAACTGAGTGAGATAGCGCAATTGCGTGGAATGGCGCACAAAAGAGACCCAGAAAGAGAGGATTGACGCAAGAGCGGAGGCAGGAAGAAAACGGATGTTAAGGACAGTGGATTTAAGAGCAGCGAGAATGGTGCCCTTGGTGCTGATACTCACAGTGGACCAGTGTGGCGCGGGGTTAACTTCACGTCCAACCAGGTCTCATCTCGCGTTCCTACACAACCCCACGCCTTCATTTTCCAAGTCAGCGGCTCTCCCATGCAAAAACGCAATAGTAGAGTAGGAAGCAGGTTCGAACTGTGTTGCGTCAATGGTCCTGGGAGAGAGGGAGGCGGGGATGAGAATCCTGGTAGGCGTAGATGGGTCAAGCTCGTCGGGTGCGGTGATTGAGGAAGCGGCAAGTCGACCATGGCCGGCGGGATCGGAATTCGCGGTGGTCCAGGTAGTCGATCCGTTCTTTTTTCCCAAAGCACCTCTTTTGCTGGAGGAGGCGAAGAAGAACACGGAGCTGACGCTTGCCGAACAGGCGAAACCGCTCGTGGACGCAGGATGGCAGGTGAGTATCAACGTGATTTTGGATAATCCTCGACACGCCCTCCCGCGCGCAGCGAGCGAGTGGAAAGCCGAACTGGTTCTGTTAGGTTCTCATGGGCGCGGAGCCGTGGGGCGGCTATTGCTCGGCAGCACGGCCCAAGCGGTCCTGCGGCATGCGGCGTGTTCGGTGGAAATTGTGCGCCGCGCTCAAAAGGAAGAGACCGGGAGCGCGCTTGAGGGAATGCGTGTGCTGATTCCGACCGACGGTTCGGAGTACGCGGAGGCGGCTCTGCAGTCTGTAGCGGACCGGCCGTGGCCGACGGGGAGCGAGTTCAAGATTATCGCCAGCCCGGAGTATCCCGTGTTGGTTGGCGAATACCCCTACTACGCGCCGGAACAGTTGGCCGATCTCCTGAAGAATAGTCGCGAGCATGCGAGCGAATCGGCGAAGGCCGGGGCAGGGCTGCTGGCGAAAGCTGGATTAAAGGTGAGTAGCGAGGTGACCGAACCAAAAGAGACGCCGGCGCACGCCATCTTGTCATCCGCGGAGAAATGGAGCGCCGATCTGATTGTGATGGGTTCGCACGGACGGCGCGGATTCGACCGGCTGATTTTGGGAAGCGTTTCGGAAACAGTGGCGCTGCATGCCAAGTGCTCGGTGGAAGTGACTCGTAAGCTGCTGGCAGTCCTTTGAGAGCTGCCAAGCGAACTACGCGGTCGCCCGCGCCAGACCGCCCTGGCCCGGAGCCGCGGCGAATGTGCAATCCACGATCTGATCAATGGCATAAATCGATTCGCGCTCACAGGAACGGCAACGAAGAACGAAGACACGCGAGATCAGGTGGAACAACTCGTCGTTGGAATCGTGCTGGCCATGGATCTCACTGTCTTTGCGCAAAACGATGCCCGGAATGCGCACGGGCTTTCCGCAGTGACGGCACAAAACACCGCGAAAATGTTGCGACGAAGTTTCTGCATGCATGGGTACTACTCCTTTGACAAGTTCAACAGAGCCAAGGAATGTGGAATATACAAAATGACCAGGGAAGTTGTCCACAGGGAAGATAGCAATGGCTTGAGGAAATAAAAGTGATGGTGGTCACATTGAATTGCCTTTTCTAAGCTACTCATTATCATTGTATTAGGGCCTGTTGGGGCGGCAAATCCAAGAGGGAGTAGCGTGACGGTTGTGGAAGGAAAACCACTTTTAACCTCGAAGAACGCCGGAAGTCCGCGCGCAAACGGAAAGGGATACGTGAGCGAGTGAGGGCACATGCGGAAATGCGAACCCGGGCGAGTATGGTAAACTAAAAATCGAATGACGGTGGGGCCGTGGCGCAGTTGGGAGCGCGCCTCGATGGCATCGAGGAGGTCGTGGGTTCGAATCCCATCGGCTCCACCATTTGAAGAAAACGAAGAACTTACCTCAGAAAACCGCTAACTGTTACCACCAACTGTTGCCACATTTGCTGTTTTTTCTTGCATTCCAACATGAATCTTTCACGCTTTGCGAGGAAAACAGCCTATGGCGCTACACGCTCATCGCGCGCATCAACGCCGGCAACGGGAAATTCCCGTTCGTCAACGTGCAATTCACGAAGACGCACCGGCCGATTCCCATTGCGGGAGCAACTTACTACCTCCGTCCTGGCAACAGGGGCAGCCGTACTCCAATCAGAATAGGAAAAGATCTCAATGCGGCGATCGCAGCTCTGCTCAACTTGGAGGACTGCAAAACACTGAACAATGTTGCTGTGTTGCGCGCTATTCGCGCGTCCGACGTTCCTGCCACGGTACCTCGTAAGACCATCGCTGAGGCCGCTCGGGAGTACATCGAGCGCAGCAGACAGAAATCGCACAAGACTTTTATTGGCTATCGCACTGCCGTCAATCTGTTTGTCCAAAGTTGCAAGAAGACGTACTTCGACGAGATTCGCCGCGACGACATCTTGGATTATCTGTCCCTTTTGCGTAAATGCGTGTCGCAAAAGACGGGCAGGAGGTTCGGGGAGTCTACAGTCTTCAACTACTTTCTCAAGACAATGGTCTTCCTTAACGACCGTGGCATCGCGAAATACGCGGCGAAAGAAGATTGGGTACAGAGGAAGGATTGGCCCATAAATGTCGACAAACGGAACAAGAACAAAAAGTACGCTACGTATCTGGAAGAAGAGATCGCTGCAATGCTCCAGGTTGCAAACGGCACTGAGGAGGCCCTCATCCGCTTCCTTCTGGGGACTGGTTTCCGCATCGGCGAGACCGCGGTCGCCGAGTGGATGGACGTCGACTGGGAGGAGAAAACTGTTTCGGTGCGGTTCAAGCCTGAGCTTGGATTCAAGCCAAAGGACTATGAAGAGCGAGTCATCGCAGTCAGCGACACTCTCTTAGCTTGCCTCAAGAGGTTTCGCGGTGATGCGCCGGAAGATGCTCTTATCTTCCCCTCGTCCATAACCGGTACGGTGGACAAGCACTTGGATCGAATCATCCATTCCCTCATCGACAGGGCGAATCGGGCAGGCTACCAGGTCAAGAAGCCCAGAAAGCCGTGCCACGCCTTCCGGGTGCTTTACGCCACGCGACGGCACCACAAGGGCGTCGACATCGAGACGCTGCGGCAAGAGCTCGGGCACTCTGACATCTCGACAACTCAGATATACCTGCGCTCGGCGGACAGAAAGTCCGACGGGCATCGCGAACGGATCAATCAGGCAGACAGATTCTCACTTCCCCCAGCAAGTGGATCGGTAGCTCAAACGCGCGGGAAGTTGGTTTTATTTTCGGACTTCACGCTGCGCCAGGAACAAGTCCACAGCCGCAGCCCGGAAGCGAAACTGCTTACCAACTCTGATGAAGTTCAATAAGCGCCGGGAGGCCCAACGACGGATGGTCTTCGGCGCAAAGCCGGTGAGGTCGGCCAGCTCATTCGTGCTCAGCAGGGTATTCGACAAGCGTGGACCAAGTAAGTTTGATCTCGACGCCCCCGATAGGGCAATTTTTTCGATCACAGCAGATCTTATAGGAAGAATCGTGCCGCCTTCTTCCGCACTCCATGCGCGCACGTCCAAAGCAAGCGTATTGCTTTCCGACTTCTGACCGCTCGTTGATTCCGCGAGCAACAGCCGATAACCATCTGCTTCCGGAGGAAGCTGCCTGTAGCGAACAGCCTTGTCAGCCTGTTGGGCGAGAATGTAGTCGGAGAGTGTACGCCCGGTCTGCTGCCCATATGCCCTGTCCATGTCAAGGCGAGAGACGCCGACAATTCTCGGCGCCCACTTATCGAATGCCTTGATGAGCCCCTTACCGGCCAGTCCCTGCTGCTTCAATACGCCGAGTAGGATCTTTCCTTCCCAGAGCGGAGAGATATTCCAGTTGCCTCTCACACGACGCCGTTCGAATGCTTTGTTGTTCGATAGCATAATCTCGCAAACCTCTCTACAACAGACCAATCCTGTCCAGTTGCTCGCCACCTGCCAGAAAGGAGAAAAATGCGATGAAAAAAGAACGAATCGAGCGGAATCTGTTATTCCCGAGCCGGCAATTTCGCGATCGCGTGCGATCTGCGGCCCGGGAACGCGGCTTTCGTTCCGAGCAGGCATTTATTCTTGCTGCGTGCAGCAATGAGTTGGAGCGGGGCGACGGCACCGAGGCGATGGACGACCTAGAGGCTCGCATCGTAGCCACGCTGTTAAATATGGGTAGGGAGGTACAGTCTCTCTTCACGCTGGTACATACGCAGGTGGCGCTCACGAATTGCCTGCTTCAGTACGTTCTGACCTGCGTGGCTGAGCCTCCCGAGGATGTGCTGGCCCGCGGCTCGCGCGCGAGCAAGGCTGAGATATGCGAAGATCCTCCGCCTGGCCGGTCAGGAAGTCGCAACGCGAAACAAAGCCACTCTGGAGCAGGTCCTCGACAGCGGCAAACGGCCGTGACCGAAAACGGCCATCGGTTCTGCAGGCCGCGGTTGGACGAGGAGGGATCTAAACGTTTTCCACAAACCTAGTTGAAGCGTTTAGCAGGGTCATGTATATATCGTATGGAATGGACCCTGTAGCAGGGGCTACAGTGGGGACCCCACAAAGGATGTTGGTGCGGCCTGTGGAAATACGTGGAAACCCCGGTTTCGATGTATTCAACGTTCGCTTGTGTTACTGCTCATAGGCGCCGATGTCGATGCCACTTCCTAGCACCCGCGGATTGCCAGCGAAGTCTAGGGCACCTACGACCATCGGACCCAGGTTCCTTCCTGCGTTGACGGCGGGCGAAGTCGGCTGGATTTGCAGGTCAGGCGTTGTCAGACTCAGGAACTTTGGATCTGCATATTGAGAGCGGCCATCTTTCCCGGTCGCTGATTGATACGACGAGAAACCAGTCTGGTTCACACCATTCCAGACAAAGTTCGCCATTGAGGAATTCAGGGAAGAGTAATAAAGGTTGTAATCCACGTCTGCCGGATCGGGCTCACTGTTCGTATAGTTGTTAATGAATAGGCCTTGCGACCAGGCATACACAATATTGTTCTTGAAGACGTTGTTGGTCGCATAGTATTGGATTTGAAATTCACCGCTCCCGGTGTTTTTGGAATCGTTCTGGAACAGGGTGTTATTGACAATCGTGGAGTGGTCCGTACCGCCCACGTTGGCCGCGTATCCGCCAATGGTTATGCCGACTGAATTGGACGCACACACCAGGTTGTTCCGCGCGGTCACAAAGCTAGTTACGTGACCCTGGTGCTCGCTGGCCATCTCGATGCCGATGTCTACGTTGTGGATCAGATTGCGCTCGATAACAACCTGAGAGCCGCCGTCGACGTAGATACCGTTGGCATCGTACTGGTTACTCTCACCAGGATTGTTTATCGCCGAGATGTTGTAGATGATGTTGCCGGCGACCGTGCCGTTGCGGGCGTAGTCGTACGCCGGGTCGGGCGAAACGCCTTCGAATCCAATAACGTCGATACCGATGTTGTCGTTGTCATGGATGACGTTGTTCGTGATAGTGAAATTGGTAACGTTCCCGTCCACATTCACCGACTCGCTGTTGCCGGTTTTAAGGGCATAAACCTGGTTGCCGCTAATCGTCACGCTATCGAGGGAAGCGGGAGCTGCCGTGCCGTACACGGCGATGCCGAAAGCGCTGCCCGCGGTTTCTGAGGTGGTCACGATGTTATGAATGAGATTGTTCAATATCTGGATGTTGCTGCCTGCGCCCGACACCCAGATCCCGGCAGGAGTCGCGGACGCGCTCGAAGTCTGGTAGTTGCGGATCTCAAACCCTTGGATGGAGATGTAACTTTGGTTTGCCATGTTGAACAAGCCCTGCGTACCTGAAGTGGAAGGTACCAATCCCGTGCCATCTACAATTGCATTCTCGCCAGGGTAGCTTTGGAATGTAATTGGTCCTGCGATCGCTGACCCTGATGCCGAAATGTTCACCGATTCGTTGTACACGCCACCGCGCACGAAAACGGTATCACCCGCCTGTACGGAATTGGCTGCGTGCTGGACGGTTCTCCACGGAGAGGTGATCGTACCCGGATTGGAGTCACTGCCTGTGGTCGAAACGTAGAAAGCCTTGCCGATGAGTGCTGTGATTGTCACCTGAGCCGAGGCAGACTTTGTCGGGTCGGCCTGAGAAACGGCCGTCACGGTCACCGTAGCTGGACTTGGGACTACCGCGGGCGCGGTGTACAGACCCGAACTCGAAATCGTGCCTATCGTCGTATTGCCCCCGGCCACCCCGTTCACTTGCCAGGCCACCGCCGTGTTGCTGGTGTTCTGCACCGTGGCTGTAAACTGTTGCGTGCCTCCGGCCACCACCGTCGCCAACGTCGGCGAAATTGTAACGCTCACGGCGGCGGTCGGCGTGATTGTCACCTGAGCCGAGGCAGACTTTGTCGGGTCGGCCTGAGAAACGGCCGTCACGGTCACCGTAGCTGGACTTGGGACTACCGCGGGCGCGGTGTACAGACCCGAAGTCGAAATCGCCCCTACCGTCGCATTGCCCCCGGCCACTCCATTCACTTGCCAGGTCACCGCCGTGTTGCTGGTGTTCTGCACCGTGGCCGTAAACTGTTGCGTAGCGCCAGTTGCCACGGTCGCCAACGTCGGCGAAATTGTAACGCTCACCGGAGTAGGCGTCCGTGTCGTGGACGCGCCGCAGCCAATAATCATTAACATACTGATTACCACTTCGGCGAGCGACACGGACGAGGCAAGCAGGTTCTTCATGGTGTCCTCACTCTCCTGCCCTGAGGTTCGCAGTTTCCCGCTGGTGTATGTGGTAGATGCGGAGAGCATCGTCCTCGAAAAATACATCCGTGTTGGGGTGGTATTGGCGGTAGCTCTCACAGAGTTGTAGCGCCGCCGCCTCCAAGCTGGCTCGCCCTCCCGGTGAGCGGTAATTGCGGTACGTGGGATCGGTCAACGCGGAGAAAGGCACGGTCTCAGGTTCGCGGGAGAAAATCTGAAACGGCCTCTTCTCCACAAAAATGAACAAATCTTTTCCTGCATCCGGAAAGCGAAACTCCGGGCTCGAAACCTGGCCGCGGTATTTGTCCACAAATCCGGCGAGATCTTCGTGCCCTCCCAAGCCGAATGTTTCGTCTAACTGCTCGACAGGGGCAGCCACGACCCAAGTTTGGCGAGGGAATCCGTATGCGATTTGCTGAGTCGCCCGGGCCGCGGCTTCATACTCGAGGCATCGGCCAAGCAGCCTTTGTGGCCGCAGCCAAATACTGGCAACGCACAGACAGGCAGCGAGAAGCATCGTTTCGGCCCTCGTGCCAGCGCGCGAGACCAATTTCGATTCGATCAGAGCAAGCGAGCAACCCACGAGGATGGCGGCGGCGACCGGCAACATCGAGTGCATTTGGTCAGGGATAGTGATGTGGGTGGACAAACTGGCGATAGCCACCAATGCAAAACACTGCATCACGAAAACGAGAAGGCCGGCCAGTGGCCGAAGCAGCAAAACCCCAGCGGTCATCACCAATAATAAAAGTAATAGCCGCGAAACGATACCGGTCAACAGCAAGCAGCAGGCGAAATCCAGCAATGAATCCCAACCCCGTGAGTTGCAATGCCAGTCCGCGAGAAAAGCGAGAGCTAAGAGAAGGAATAGCAAACCGAACGCGAATTCAGGGCTGGTTTGCGTGGCTACCAGAGAACTGCGGAAGACACTCTCAAGTTTTTCTGTCGCGGAAATGGCCATGCCTTGTGAATGTTTCGCAACGGGCAAGGCTGCTCCCAAGCAGTAGATGGCAGCGAGGCACGCAACCCTCCTACGAGCGCATACCTGAAGGAGCAAGCCGGCGGCCAGTACGACCAACACACCAATTGCAGGAGTAAGGAAACGCGTTACTTGCATGGGATCCGCACTGCTAAGCAAAGACGTGACTGCAATCACCGCGGGAAATGCAAACGGTCGGCCGCCCGGGTGGATATTGAGCATCAATTCGCGTGCACGCAACAGAGCAGAATATTGCTCCGGCTGATCAAAACGCAGCTCGCGGACCGCATGTTCGCTGCGCAAAACGACGGTTATTCCCAGCACAACGACAAAGGATGCGGCCAGCAGTTCCCGGCCTTCGAGGACTTTCAGCCAGCGGTTTACGCGTAATCCCCAAAGTGGGCGGGCAGAGCCG
>JBAVHY010000206.1:0-5121 GCA_049686315.1 Candidatus Acidiferrum sp.
CTGGTTCGGGACCAGGAGGTCGGTGGTTCAAATCCACTCGCCCCGACCACTTCAATCCCGTTAAATCAATAACTTACTGCGTACTAGTTTGCCAAGCGCCGGCAACTTGAGTCCGATTAGGTCCAAATACGAGCGCTTCAACCCCCGCCACCGCCCGACGCTGATCTTCGGGTATGGCGTGCAGATATATTTCCCGTGTGATTTCTGATGTTGCATGACCAAGCAGGGCCTGGACGGTTCCGAGAGGGGCCCCTGTAGTATCCAGGAGTGTCGCGTGCGAATGGCGAAGAGAATGCCAGTTAATTCCTGGAATTTTCAACTTCTCGCACGCTGGCCTCAGCTGCCGCCTGAGAAGATTATGCCGGTTCAAGGGCCCACCATTTCTCGTACGAAATACGAGATCATCTGGTTGCCCAATTCTTGGTTGTAATCTACTCAGTGTGGCGCATGCTTCCACTGCAAGAGGAATGAATCTCGCACTCCTTTGCGATTTAGGTGTGTCAAAATGGCCGTCATACACCGTTTCTGCGACTCGCAGAGTACAGCCGGCCAAATCGACGCACTTCCATCGAAGTGCGAGAATCTCCCCAATTCTGAGACCAGTGAGAACCAATAGCATCGCGATTGAACGAGCAGGCTCCTTCATTTGATCCCTCAACTGTACGATTTGAGTGGGTGTGAGGATCATTTGAGGGCCCTGTTTAATCGGACGCCGCGGAAGCTTGGTCTTCAGAGCAGGGTTATGCGTGATTTATCCCCAGTCTTCGGCAGTCGACAATGTCCGTCCCAAAACACCGCGAATGTGTTTGACTGTTTTCCATGCAAGTCCTGCGCTGAACTTTGTTGCAAGGAGGGATTGAATCCATTCGCGTTTGATCTCGCAGAGGCGAGCTTTGCCGAAGGCGGGTACGAGGTGAACATCGAGAATGCAGCGATAGTGTTTTTGAGTCGCATACTTCAGAGTGGGCAGCACTACCGGTATCCAATCCTGGGCGATGTAATCAGCGTAGCACCGCGTGGACTGAGGTCGATGAGAGCCGCTGTTAATTGGGTTGAGTCGTCTTGATAGAACGTCCATCGCACGCGAGCATGAGCCGATCTCGGCAACGGTACCTAAAACCTCCGCACGCCTTCTGCGCCCGATGGAGCCGTCCGGATTAATAACTTCCTCCCACCAGCGAGCAACCCAGACTTTACGCTGAGTTCCTCGCTTGAATAGTGAACCTTGCTGAAAGCGCCTACGAGCCATCCTTATTCCTCCATAGATGGCCCGCCTGGCTTGTTCTGCGTCAGCTAAGAGTGTAGCGCTTGAGTCAAGAGCCACGGAATCCTCCACGTCGATGGTTGATCCAGACGAAGATTTCCTTCCGACGGAAACGCCAATATTTGCCAAGGCGGTAACCCGGCAGGTGCTCCGCCGATCGTTTCCGTGTGCGTGCGTACACCCAAGAAGGTGGTACTTGCAGCAGCGCTGCCACTTCGTGGACCGTCAAAAGGCGGCCTTCGCCTTGTTTCTGATCCCCTGTGGCCGCGCGGGGTGGCGCGGCATTATGCCTGGTGTCAGTCTCAGCAAGCGAATGGTTTTGGCCAACAGGTTGCGGCGGCGTTGTTGCGGCCTCATGTTCTAGCAGATTTGCATCCGAAAGACCGTGTGCTGCCCGGCGTGAGCCATGTCGTCGGTCGGACGCTGGGTTCTCACGCATGTCTGATTGGAGGCGGCGGTGCATGGCGTCTTATTTCAATTCCAGTTGCAGAGACTCCCCTTTCAAGATTTGGTTGGGATTATTGGTGCGTCGGCCTGAAAGCCAGGACTGGAACTCTTTGTCCTTGTTATAGACAAGCTTCAGGGCTTCCGTCACGACATACGACGGTGAGCAGTCGAGGAACTCAGCATACTTCGTAAGCTTCATCTTTGCTTCCTCGTCGAGCCTTAGTCGGACAACTGTAGTTTTAAGTTGTTTGGGTGGTGCTTTCAATACTGCCATCGAGAGTTTCTCCTTTCTTTATTCGAGATCGTTACTTCTCGGCATTCGGGGTTGATTACATCCGTGTATGCACGCGGGCAAACACGGTCACCGTTTCTCGGTGACGGGCGGGAGCGACCCCACAGAACTTTGGGCGGCTGAAAGCCGTCAAAAGTGGGGTCGCTCCCGCCCATCTGAGTGTTTTGCCCGCGTGCAGATCCTTTGCCGTCGTTTTACGCATCTGTTTATTTCTCTTCCGATTGTTGCGTTTCTCCTCCGAAAGCTGCTTTGAAATCTGGGCCGAAAGTCGCTTGTAAGCTGTCCTTCACCTCTGGTTCGGCAGTTTCACGATTTCGCCTTGGGACTCTGGGTTCGAAAAGAGCGGTTTGGCCATCCACGAGTTCGGTGCGGAACGATACCTCGCGCCTCGGCGCGAACCTGCGAAATTCCTCGGTGACAGCGCCAGCCGTGATCTGGCCACGCAACCATTGGTGATATCGAGTGTCGGTCAAGGCATCATCGAATCGCTTCGTGGCTTCATTCAAGAACTCGATCTGTTCCAAGTTCAGCCTTGCGTACTGCTTGGTCTCCCACATGTGTCGGTAGTGGAAATAGCGTAGACCTTCCACTCCTGGATCGGGATTCGTCGCGCGGGGGGCCATCGCCAGAAACAGTTCCCGAGCCGCTGCGAAGTGCTTAGGACGCGTGGCGATGTAGACGAAATCCACCTGCAGAACAGCTGAGAATAGGCTCTGGTAGGCAAAGAGGTACGTCTCGAAACTGGCGAGGCTCAGGAGCCCCGGATCTACAAAACTAAAGGTAACCACAGGGGGAGAGGATGAAAATTCAGGAGCGAAGAACAGCGGGAATTTGTCGACGAAATACGTGTCCGTGGTCTTTTCCTGGATTGCTCCCTTGTATCGCTTAGCAGGAAGCAGCGCTGGATTGATGGAGAGTTTCCGGCAGAAATAGTCGACCTTCTCGGTCTCGGTTTCGAGATAGCAGTAATCGAGGTGCGCCAAGACGAAATCAAGAACCGCCAGCTTCGTGCGGATATGTTCAACGGAATGCTCACGGCGATTGCGGAGGTTTTCGCGGCCGGTGGCTCGATACAACAAGCGGGAGAAGAGGTGGTAGACGCGACCGTTTCGAAGCAGTAGCCGGGCTGCGGCGTGCCCTTTCCCGAGCACTTTCTGCGTGAGGGCCATGCTTTTCTCGCCGCTCTTGGCCCCCGTGAAGGCGAGATACTGGCGAGCAGAGAAGTAGCCGGAGTGCGTGGCCACAAGATACAGGAACCGAGCTTCGTCTTCGGTGTAGCCGAAGCCGCGGAGGTTCTCGATGCTGGTTTCAGGGAATTGCATGTTCACAAACTCAGAATCGCGGCCATGATCTCCCGGTCATCTCGCACGCGGCGAAGGCCTGGTGCGTCGCTAGATCGCGCGTAGATTTGAAAGCCGGCTCGAACCTTTTCCGCGAGGTGACCGGCATGGTAGTGACCAGTCGCGAGTTCTAGATCCACGCGGTCGATTTCCAATTCCTGGGTCGTGTACTCTATGCGTAAATCAGGGAAACTGACCTTTCCGCGAACCACGGGGAGATGCAATTGGCGCGCAAAGGCTTCCTTCATCCCTGTACTCTTGCCATCGCTTCTGGCCTGTGATTGGCCGAGCTTTCGATAGAGCTTTTCCTTCAGTTCGTAATCGAGTTGAACCCGGAGGACCTTGCCACCATTGCGTTCGATCTCGTCGGCAGCCTTGTGATACAGGCGGTACAAGGCGGCATCATGATCTGCTTCCTTGGGCTTTACAAAACCAGAGTAGATGGCTTGATCGTTGGGTACGAACCCGTGTCGGCGAATCAAGCGTTGCCCTTGCTTGGTGAGAGTAAGAACCTGCTGCGATTTGTTCTTGAGAACATTCGTTTCCAATCGTTCCACAAGCCGTTGATGAATGAGATTGCGAAGATCGCTGTCCAGTCGTGAACGGTCACCGGCATAGGCGTGCTTCGCGATATCCTCGACAGCCACCACTCGAAACTTGCCGATTTCTGCGAGTGTGTGAATTTCCGATTGCCGGAGCGAATACCTTCTGTCGCGCTCAAGGATATGCGTGCGCTCACGCTGCGCGAGAAGGCGGGCTTGCCGTGTATCGCGGGAGAGGGATGGGGGCTTCGCTGCTGGGCGCTCGCGGCTCTGCGAATCGAGATGGTCAGACTGGGATTCGGTTTCACGGAGCTTTATCAGCTCTATTCTGACGCTGGCCTCCGTTCGCGAGCCACTGCTTCGTCCTCGATTTGATTCCTGACTACGGCTGGAGGGTTCAGACTGCCATTGAGAATCGCGAAAATCGTCAATTTCGAATCCATCAAAGCCTCGTGACATGGAAGGACTCCTGTGAACCTCACCCTAACCACTGAAGCGGTAATCGACCGCAGAAAACAAAAAGAAGGCGTGCGCTGAGCAATAGTCAGTTAGCATCGTGGCGGGCGGTATTGCGAAGAGCCTCTACTGAGGTCTCGCACTTGTCCCGCTTTCTTCGTACAGGAAGACTTCTTCGACATTTTTCCCGAATATGCGAGCGATCTTAAAAGCCAGGTCCAGCCCCGGCTCGTATTTGCCCGTTTCAACTGCGTTGATGCATTGCCGCGTCACACCGACAGCATCGGCAAGGTCGGCTTGCGACCATTCCTTTTCTGCTCTCAAGACGCGAAGGCGAGTCTTCATTTCTGATACCGCCAGGAAAAGAGGATTAAACCGATGCTCCAGAAGGCAATCATCAACGCGGGGACGAGAAGCAGGGCTCCGGGAAGGAATCCGAATCGTTGCAGGATGCCAACAGCGAGAGTAAGGAGCAAGGAGGCGACGAAAGCAAAACTCGTCGCTTCGTAGTTGATGAATCTCTGATGTGTGTCAGCGACTTTCAGGAATCGGAAAAAACTCCAAACTCCTCCGCCAGCCAGAACAATGCCGAGGGCGAACAGTGCTTCTTGCGCAGCCAGATTCGTCTTGACTGCCACGCTGAAAGTCGCGGCTGCAAGGAACGTGAAAACATAGAACATGCGCAGTGCGTTTTTCCGCTGGCGCTTGAGATACTGGGGTCCGGGAAGGGTTGACATGGCATGACTCCTCTAGCCGATTGCACAGTACTCTATCTAGGTC
>JBAVHY010000207.1:0-21449 GCA_049686315.1 Candidatus Acidiferrum sp.
GTACCCACCGCCGCCTCCACCACGACCCCCGCCACCGCCGGAACGTTCCGTTTGCGGACGGGCTTCGTTGACAACAAGGTTCCGACCGCCGAAGTTCTGACCGTTGAGGCTGGTGACCGCGCGATCCGCGTCTTCGTCGTTGGTGACCTCAACGAAGGCGAAGCCACGCGATTGGCCTGTAAACCGATCGCGAATCAAACTGATTGCCGAAGGGCTGATTCCCAATTGACTAAACCACTCTTGCAACTGCTCTTCCGACGCGCTGAATGGAAGATTACCCACGTAAAGCTTCTTCACCTGCGAACTCCTTCTGCCCGGAACCTAAAATAACGAGTTGCGGAGCGCACTGGAGGACGCCTTGACCGCCGGGGCTTCAACCTGAAAGAGTGCCGCGGGGCAAGGGGTGGTCCAGTGGTCCCGTGCATGGTCTCGAAAATTGACTGGTTTTGCAACCAATTTTCTGGGAAAAAGGAGCCCGGCCGGTACCAGTCCTGGACGTGCACTCCGTGGGCAAAGGAAGCCCCGTGTGACTAGGTGCGATAGCTGGCGTTTATGCGCACGTACTCGGCGGTGAAATCGCAGGTCCAATAGCGCGCGGATGAACGGCCCGCGTGCAAGTTTACGATGACGTGAACGCTTTTTTCGAGTAGGCGGTTGCTGGCCGCCCGCTCGTTGAAATCGAGCGGCTGGCCACGTCGCAGGACCGGTATGCCCGCCATGTGAATGTCCACGCGATCGGGGTCGAATTTCACTCCTGCCCGTCCGGCCGCGGCGAAGATGCGCCCCCAGTTCGGATCGCCGCCTGCGAACGCGGTTTTGACCAAGGGAGAAGTGGCGATGGTCTGCCCGATGCGGCGAGCCGCACCTTCCGTCTTTGCGCCGCGCACCTCGATTTCGATCACGCGTTGCGCGCCTTCGCCGTCAGCCACGATTTGCAAGGCGAGCGAAGAGCAGACCTCTTCGAGGGCGTTCGAAAACGCGCGGTGCGCGGAAGAACCGGGCTTGATCGGTGGCGCGCCGGCCGCGCCATTGGCAAGTACAAGAAGGGTATCGTTAGTGGAAGTGTCGCCGTCGATGCTGATGGCGTTAAACGTGCGCGCGGCTATGTCTCGTAGCGTCTTCTGAAGCAATGACGGAGAAATATTTGCATCCGTGGCGACAAAGGAGAGTGTGGTTGCCATGTTCGGGTGGATCATGCCGGCACCCTTGGAACAGCCCACCAGATTAATACGCCTGCCGGCCATTTTAAATGAGGCCGCCGCGGTTTTCGGGCGAGTGTCCGTGGTGCAAATGGCCAACGAGAATTCGGCGAACGAGCGGGCGGAGGGGCGTCGATTCCGCGTAATGCTGGGGAGGGCGCGAAGGATTTTCTCAATGGGCAGTGCTACGCCAATCACTCCGGTCGAGCACACGGAAATTTCCTCGGGCCGGCAGCGGAGGTGGCGCGCGGTTTCTGTCACGGTTTTTACGGAGGCCGCGTAACCCGCCTCACCGGTAGCACAATTCGCATTGCCGGCATTGACGATAACCGCCCGCATGCGTCCTTTCGAGGCTTTTAGATGGGCTTTCGATACCACCACGGGCGCGGCAACGACAAGGTTCTGCGTGAAAACGGCGGCAGCGGACGCCGGTACATCACTTGAGAGGATGGCCAGATCTAGCGCCCCGGTTTTCTTCAGGCCGCAGGCGGTCGCAGCGAAACGGAATCCGCGAGGAAGCGCCGCTTCAGTAGGAGCCTGTTTCATGGCCGGGGAATCCGCAAGGCGAAGGTCGCGCTCAACGAAGGGACCTCCGATCGTCCGCGTTGTAGGAGGCGGTTTCGACGATATTGACGACGGAAGCGAGGCTCATGGCTGTTTCTCCAGTTGCTCAAGATTTTGCTCCAGTTGCGCCAGCGCGGCGCGAACGGATTCTTCGGCAGTGCCGCCGGGAACGGATTTGGAGGCGATGGCATTTTCGACGGAAAGACTCTTCAAGAAATCATCCGCGAAGTGCGGCGAGACCTTGCGGAGATCATCTAACGAAAGCTCTATCCAAGGCTTATTCTGCTTTTCCGCCTCGCGCAGAACTTCGCCGACCAGATCGTGCGCCTGGCGGAACGGCACGCTGCGGCGGACGAGGTAGTCGGCGGCGTCGGTCGCAAGCAATGCGGGATTGGAGGCTGCGGCACGCAAGCGGTCTTCGCGGAATTGTGTTTTCGCAATGGCCCCCCTGGCCACGTTGAGCATGTCGTTGACTTGATCGTGCGCTGCAAAGAGAGCTTCCTTGTCTTCCTGCAGGTCGCGTTGGTAACTGCTCGGCAAGCCTTTCAAGGTGGTGAAAAAGCTGAAGAGGGCGCTAGTAACGCGACCAGTTCTACCGCGAATCAGTTCCCAGCAATCTGGATTCTTCTTTTGTGGCATGAGGCTGCTGCCCGTGGAGTATTCATCGGGAAGAACGATGTAGGAAAACTCCTGGGAAGCGAAAAGGACAAAATCTTCCGCAAGTCGGGAAAGATGTATGGCGATGCCGGAGAGGGCGAAAAGATAGTCGAGAGCGAAATCACGATCACTCACGGCGTCTAGACTGTTGGGGGTGATGCGGGAAAACCCGAGATCGCGTGCCAGGGCCGTGCGATCGATGGCAAACGCGCATCCGGCGAGCGCGCCTGAGCCCATGGGACAGGCATCAGCAGAAGCGATGGCGCTTTGCAAACGCGTAATGTCCCGCGTGAAGCCTTGCGCATGAGCCATCAGAAAATGGGAGAGCAGGATGGGCTGGGCGTGCTGCATGTGGGTCATGCCGGGCATGGCGACTTTCAGGTTGGCCTTTGCTTGGGCGACAAACGCCTTAATGAGGGCGATTAGAGCGGCACGAGTCTCTGCTGCTGCATCGATCACGAAAAGGCGAAAATCAGTGGCCACGAGTTCATTTCGGCTGCGCCCCGTGTGCAGTTTCCAGCCCAATGGGCCGAGTTCTTCGACAAGTGCTTTTTCGACGAAATGATGGACATCCTCTGCTGATGAAGAAGCCAACCAAACAGGGTCTTGTTGGGAGCGCTCCGCAATCTTGTCGAGGGCCGCAAGTGTCTGCCGGACTTCGGACTCACTCAGGATGTTGACGCGTTGTAGCGCTTTGGCCCATGCGCGGTCAACCGCGATTTCATAGGGAAGCAGGCGGCAATCGAACGCAAAGGAGTTCTGGAAGGCGTCGAAAAGCGCATCGGGCGCCTTATCGAAGCGTCCGCCCCAGAGACGATCGTCTTTGCGTACAGTCATTCGGAGTCCTATTAGAGACAAATGCCTGCTGGAAGCCGGCGCTAGTAAACTGCTGGTTCTAGAATTCTTGCCGAGATGGGGCGCAGCATGCGATGCCCCTACCAACGCACTTAAGAATTGCTGGCTTCGGCTTTGGCCTTCGGCCGCACGGTGACCGGCAAGGCGAACAGATTGATGAAACCTTCGGCGTCCTTGGGATTGTAACGGCCCATGGTGAAGCTAGCGAGGTCGGCACGATACAAAGAGAAAGGCGAGAGCCGCTTGGTGACATTGAGCGTGCCCTTCCAGAGTTTGAGTCCGACGGAACCGGTGACACGCTGTTGCGCGACGTTGAAGAAGCCGTCCAGCGCTTCGCGAAGAGGCGAGAACCAAAGGCCATTGTAGACAAGCTCTGCGTAGCGCACGGAAAGCGCCTGGGCGAAATGCGCGCTTTCGCGGTCGACGGTGAGGCGTTCCAGTTCACGATGCGCGGTGACGAGCAGTGTGCCACCCGGAGTCTCATAGGCGCCGCGTGATTTCATGCCCACCAAGCGATTTTCGACGAGGTCTGTGCGTCCCACGCCGTGTTTGGCGGCAATATCGTTGAGCAAGTTCAACAGGTCGATGGGGCCGAGCTTCTTGCCGTTGACCGAAACCGGGTTGCCTTGTTCGAAACCAATCTCGACCTCTTCCGCTTTGTCCAATGCCTTATCCGGGGAGGCAACCCACTGCCACATGGCCTCGTTCGGAGCATTGGCAAGGTCCTCGAGTTCACCGCCTTCGTGGCTGAGGTGCCAGATGTTGCGGTCGCGGCTATAGATATTCTTCTTGCTTTGCTCGACGGGAACCTTGTGTTTTTCGGCGTAGGCGATGGCATCCTCGCGCGAATCGATGGCCCACTCGCGCCAGGGCGCGATGATCTGCACATGGGGAGCGATGGCTTTGTACGCCAATTCAAAGCGTACCTGGTCGTTGCCCTTGCCGGTGCAGCCGTGGGAAAGACCGTCGGCGCCGAGTTGCAGGGCAAGTTCCGCCTGACGCTTGGCAATTACCGGCCGCGCCATGGAAGTGCCGAGCAGATAGGTGTGCTCATAGACCGCGCCCGCCCGCAGTGTCGGCCAAATATAATCGCGAATAAATTCTTCGCGAAGATCCTCCACGTAAGCAGAGGAGGCGCCAGTTGCAAGAGCTTTTTTGCGCGCGGCCTCGAGATCTTCCTGTTGGCCAACGTCGCCAATCATGGCAATTACTTCGCAGCCGTAATTTTCGCGCAGCCAGGGAATGATGATAGAGGTATCAAGCCCGCCCGAGTAGGCAAGCACAACTTTCTTCGGTTTGTGAATGGTTTGGACCACGAGATTCTTTCTCCTCGGTAAGACAGAAAAGTATTACGTGTAGAGTGCGTGCAGAATAGCTTTTTGCACGTACATGCGATTTTCGGATTGCTGGAGCACAACGGAATAAGGGGCGTCAAGCACCTCGTCGGTCACCTCCGCGCCACGATGCGCCGGAAGGCAGTGCATGAAGACGGCACCCGGAGCGGCGTGCTCCATGAGTTTGCGATTCACCTGGTACGCCTTGAACACCTGACGACGGACTTTTTCTTCCGCCTCAAAGCCCATGCTGGTCCAGGAGTCGGTGTAGACAGCTTGCACGCCGCTAACGGCTTCCTGTGGATCGGTGAAAAGCTCAATGCGCGCGCGGGTATCCTTGGCGACACGCTTGGCCTCCGCGATGACACCCGCATCCGGCGCATAGTTTGCCGGCGTACCGATACGGATGTGCACGCCGAGGCGCGCGGCAAGATACACGAGCGAGTGGCAAACGTTGTTGCCGTCGCCGACGTAGGCCAGCTTGAAGCCTTTTACCGAGCCAAACTTTTCCTCGAGGGTGAAGAAATCGGCCAACGCCTGACAGGGATGAAACTTGTCCGAGAGCGCGTTGACCACAGGAATCGCGACGTTAGCCGCCATCTCCTCGAGCACGCGCTGCTCGTAAACGCGCGCGACGATGCCTTGCACCCAGCGCTCCAGGTTTCGCGCCACGTCCGGAATGGACTCGCGCTCACCGAGCCGCGCCTGAGTGTGGTCCAGAAACACCACAAAGCCACCCATGCTCTGAATGCCGACCTCGAACGTCACGCGAGTGCGCAGAGACGGTTTCTCGAAGATGAGGGCGATGTGCTTGTTGCGAAGGACAGAGGCGTAGCGCGAGGGTCGCGCTTTGATCTCCGCGGTGCGCCCGAGGAGTTCGCGCGTTTCCGCGGGACCCCATTCGGCGCCAGTGAGGAGGTCCTTGGCGATTGAGACAGGAATGGTGAGCGATGCATTCATTAGTTTCTTCTCCCTAAAAAAAGCTACATAGCTGCAAGGGACGCAGGTCCGGGGGAAGACAAGTCCCGGAGAACGCGCGTGCCAGGCAAACTTGACAATGAACTTGTATCCGCCGGGGCCGAGAAGAGTTGCGGGTCCAGAACGGCCGCGGCGGAATCGCCGCCTACGATGTGCACTTCGCGCACCCCGCCCTCCAGCGCGCGCTTGGCGGCTTCCAGCTTCAGAATCATTCCGCCAGAGACCACGCGCGCTTGCACCAGGCTTTCGATCTGCTCGCAGGAAATGGCCGAGATCACCTTTTCGCCGTGCAGGACACCGGCAACATCGGTGAGATAGATGAGGTGGTCAGCAGCAATAAACTCGGCGCAAGCAGCGGCCATATGATCGGCGTTGATGTTGTAGAGTTCGCCGTTGGAGCCCTGCCCGAGACAAGCAGCCACGGGTAAAAGTTTTTCCCGCCAGAGCGATTCGAGAAACGCAACCTTCACGCCTGTGAGATAGCCGACAAAGCCGAGGCCGCCTTCCACATCGTTGTGCACCAGCGGCGCGGCAGAAAAGCAGGCGCCATCCGCCGCGGAGATTCCGATGGCAGCCTGTCCAGCGGCGGAAATGGCCGCTGCCAGACGCTTATTCAAGAGGCCGCCAAAGACCATGATGGCGGCGTCACGCGTTTCCTCATCCGTGACGCGCAGGCCGGAAACAAATTTGCTTTCGATGCCAAGGCGTTTCAGGGTCGCCGTGAATAAGCGGCCGCCACCGTGAATGACCAGGATTTCGTGGCCGTGGCGAGCGAGTCCGGCGACGTGCCGCGAGAGCGATTGAATCGTCTCCTTATCTTCTAGCAGTGCTCCGGCGAATTTGATGACGATCCTCATAGCAATCCCGTCTGCTCCTCGATGCCCAGCATCAGGTTGAGATTTTGAACTGCCTGACCAGCGGCGCCTTTTCCCAAATTGTCCAGGCACGAAACCACAATCAGGCGTGTTCCCGCCGAGTCCAGCGCGAAGCCGATGTCACAGAAATTGGTGTTGGCCACGTGTTGCAGTTCGGGCAGGCTTCCCGCGGGCCAAATGCGCACCATGGGCTTCCCTGCAAAGTATTCCCGGTAAAGCTTCTCGATACTCTCGGGAGTCTGCTTCGCCGAGAGCTTGACGTAAATCGTGGAAAGAATGCCGCGTGCAACGGGAAGCAAGTGGGTGGTGAAAACCAGTTGCGATTCCGCGAGGCCTGTATGTTCGAGGATCTCAGGCGTGTGGCGATGCGAGAAAAGACTGTAGGCGCGGAAGTTTTGGTCCAATTCCACAAAGTGCAGGTCGCGGCGGGGGTCCTTGCCGGCACCGCTCGCACCAGATTTGCAATCACAAATCACATCTTGCGAGGCCGATAGCAGGCCCGCCTCGACCAGCGGCCGGAGTCCGAGGATGACGCTGGTGGCATAGCACCCGGGATTAGCAACTAGTTTGGCGGTACGGACAGCATCCGCATACAGCTCCGGCAAGCCATACACCGCTTCCCCAAGGCGCGTGGCGTGTGGGGCCGGGAGCTTATACCAGGAGGTGAAGGTCTCCGCCGAGGAAAAGCGAAAGGCGCCGCTTAGATCGACCACGCGCAGACCGGCATCGAGAAGCTTGGGAGCGACCTCCGCGGAAACTTCATGGGGTATGGCAAGAAACGCCGTGCCTGCCGCGCTTGACACGATGGCATCGAGGGAAAGAGGGCGCAATGGCGCTTCGCCCCGGGCGCGAAGCTGGGGAAAGAGTTGCGAAAGGCAGTGAAAGCCGTTGGTCTCGCGTACATAGAAAGTAGGCTTCGCGATCGCGGGATGGCGCAGCAGCAGCGATGCCAGCTCGAAACCCGTGTAGCCGGTAACGCCAACCACAGCGATGTGTCGAGGATCCCTCATTTCACGTGGGACTCGATGGCCTTTTGGAGGGACTCGCGGCTTTTGCGGTTGGGCGTGATGATGAGCACGGTGTCATCACCGGCAATGGTGCCGGCGATTTCCGGGAACTTTGCCCCGTCGACCGCGGCGGCCAGAGGTTGAGCGCCGCTCGGAGGCGTCTTGAGGACGAGGAGATTTTCCGCAGGGCGGATGTCGAGCAGGAATTCCCGTAACGCGCGGGTAAGGGGAGGCACGGAGGCAGCCTCTTCAGGCAGCCCGGAAGCCGCTCGATAACCTTCTCTGGTCTTGACCAATTGTAGCTCCTGAAGATCGCGAGAAAGCGTGGCTTGGGTAACACGCATGCGGTGCTGGGCAAGGCGGCGGCGAAGGTCCTCCTGATTGGAGATCCGCTCCGAGGAGACCAAGCGGAGGATTTGGCCGTGTCGAAATGTTTTAGTAGCGCTCATTCTGGCCGGTTATGCATGTCACTGTATAAATATACAGGCATGCCTTCAGGGGTGTCAAACAATTTTTGAAAATCTTTGAAATTCGCACGCGGCAGACAACTGGCTCGCACCACTGCCGCACGTTGCATTAGGCTATGATGGTGATGCCGCAAGGACTCGCCCACCCGTTTGCCGGGGTCCTCCCACCTCTCGCGGGTCCCCAGTCATCCGAAGGAGCCAGCTATGGCTAAGGAACGCACGCCAAAAAAACCACGCGAAGAATACCGCTTGCGCACGCGCTTGATTCACGGAAGTTTTGCGACGGGACGATGGGATTACGATCACCATGTTGTGCCGCCACAATCCAGCTCGGCGACTTACCGCTTGTCATCGGTTCACCGTGGCGCACAGGGCTTCGTGGAATTCGCAACGCCGGAATCGCGGCGCGCGCCCATTTATATTTACGACCGCCTGGATGAGCCAAGCCGCGGGATGCTCGAAGAAAATCTGGCGGTGGCCGAAGGCGGGGAAATTGCCGTTGCGTTTGCCACAGGAATGGCGGCAGTCAGCGCGGCGCTCGGAATTCTGACCGCCAGCGGCGACCAAATCGTGGCCCATCGTGTCTTGTACGGCTGCACCCACAGCCTGATGACCAGTTGGCTGCCGCGGTACAAGATCCACACCGACTTCTGCGACCTGACAGAACCAGAGTCACTGCTGAAAGTGGCGACGAAGGATTGCCGGGTGGTCTACTTCGAGACACCGGTGAATCCCACAATGGAATTGATCGACATGCGAGCGGTTCGGGAAGTGGTCGACCGACTAAACGAAGGCAGACTGGACGCAGAGAAGATTCACATTGTTGTAGATAATACCTTTGCGACGCCCTACTGCCAGCGTCCGCTGGAGCACGGTGTGGACGTGGTGGTGCACAGCTTGACCAAGGACATTGGCGGCTTCGGGACGGAGATGGGTGGTGCAGTGATCGGTCGAAGCACCTACTTCAACTACCTGATGCTGTATCGCAAGGATTTTGGCGGTGTGCTGTCACCGAAAAATGCCTGGCCGATTCTAGTGTATGGCCTTCCTACCCTAGCCACGCGAATGGTGAATCAGCAGAAAAGCGCCATGCAGGTGGCCGATTTTCTGCTACGGCAACCGAAAGTGGCGCGCGTCGTCTATCCGGGCCTTTCGAACTACCCACAGAGGGAACTGGCCCACCGCCAGATGACCACTGCCGATGGTTCCTTTGCGCCCGGCAGCATGCTGTACTTCGAATTGAAGGGCAAGGATGGAAGTCCGAAAGCTGCGGTGGAAGCCGCGGAGCGGCTGGTGGACTATGTCGCGGAAAAGTCTTACACCATCACACTGGCGGTCAGCTTGGGGCAGATCAAGACGCTGATCGAGAATCCCTTCTCCATGACCCACGCGGTTGTTCCCGAAGAGGAGAAGCTTCGCTGTGGGTTGAAGCCCGGCGGTATCCGCCTCTCCCTTGGTCTGGAAGATCGGCACGATATCATTGCCGACTTGGAAGACGCCCTGCAGGTGGTCTGACTGAAAGAACAGGGAGGGGCGCTGCATCATAGGCGGCATAATACACATCATTGCTGGCTTTTCGGCCCCGGGAATGTTACGTATCAAGAATAGCCAGTTCTTGCCCATGACCGAACAGTGCCACATCTCCGGATGCAAGCACGATGTGCCCGCCGCATTGGGCGATCAGAAGCTTTGCATCCTCCATTTCACACTTTCACTGGAAGCGGGCTGCTCCGAGATGCGCCGGGAGACTGCCTTGGGGAACACGCCAAACGAAAGGCAGCGGGAGATTATGAAATTCATCACGGAAAATGGCGAGCGGCTGGCGCGCGTCGCAACGAGCGGCTTGCATCTGACGGACGACCTGAAAGCCCGCATCCTGAGCACTTTTCTTACCTTAATGAACCTTCGGGAAAACCTTGACCGCGCAGCCATGCGCTCACCCTTTGGCCGAAGCGGCATGTTCCACTAGAACACGAACTCACGCGCCAATATATTTCGCATACATGGAGCGCGCCACCGCCGGGTCTTTCGTGCCCTTGAGGATGGCACGTCCATCGCTGAACACGGTCATTTCATAAGGTGGGATGCGGAACCGCAACAGAAATCCATTCTGGCGCACATCCGAAATCGTGGAGGCTAGGCGATCCTGGAGTGCTTTGAGGTCCAGAGAGCGGCCGCGCTCATGAATCTGGACGGAATCCCGCCCGCACATGGTGATGTGCGGTTGCGCTTCACCCGTCAGGTGGGAGAATTCCCGATGGACACAGACGCGGCATTGGGGATTGCGTTCCGGATGGATGGACTGGAATCGCCCGCTCCAGACATCACAAGAGAGGAGACGTCCATGAAGCGCGGACATCCGCCCGGCGAGAAACTTCATCGCTTCGCCGACTTCCAACGCAGCGATCAGATTGACAACGGGGCCAAGAACGCCGACGGTATCGCAAGTTTCCTCGAGCCCGGCGCTATTCGACGATTCCAACAAGCAGGCGAGACACGCGGTCTTGCCCGGGAGAATAGCCATGGTGATGCCATAACTGGCAACCGCCGCTGCGTAAATCCAGGGTGTTCCAGTCTTGACCGCGAAATCGTTGACCAGGAATCTGGTCTCAAAATTGTCGGTGCCGTCGAGAATCAGCGGAAAGCCCGAGAGTAGCTCCACGGCGTTCTGCGGGCACAAGTCCGCGACGACTCCATCGACTTGAACATCGGAATTGATGGCGCGCAGTTTTCTCTCCGCGGCAATGGCCTTCGGCAACGCCTCTCGAGCGTCGGATTCATCGAACAGAGTCTGCCTTTGGAGATTGGAGGTTTCTACAAAATCCCGATCCAAAATGCGGAGCCGCCCGATACCGGCGCGCACCAGGAGATTGGCGGCAGCAGCGCCAATGGCCCCGCACCCCACAAGGAGGACGCTGGCGGCCCCTAAGCGCTCCTGGCCTTCGCGGCCAATTGCCTCGAAGAGCACCTGTCGCGAGTATTTCTGATCAAGAGGGTCACTCACGTAAAATAGAGTCCCGGCACTCAAATCTCTCTCATAATAGCTCTAAAGGCATCCGAGGAAGCAACGCCCGTGTGCTACGCTTCGTCTGAATAATGGTACGAATGAACTTCCGCTGGGCCAATGGTTTGCGAGTCTTTCCGCTCCTGATAGCGTTGTTGGGAGGGACGCTCGCCTGCGCCCAGGGGACGAAAGTCGAAAAAGCCGCGCCTTCCCCCGCGCAGGTCGTCCTGGAGGTCCGGGTGGTCAAGGAAGATGGCAGTGTGCTGGCCTTGAATCCTCCCGCGATCGCAGTCAAGAAGGGTAAACCGCTGAACCGCGACGACATTGCGGCTAGCATCCGGTCCCTATACCAGACCGGCGATTATGCAGACCTGCGAGCGGTGGTGACCGCGGAAGGAGATGGAGTCCGGCTGGACTTCGTTGCACGCGAGAACCTTTTCATCAATCGAGTGGTGATCGAGGGTCTGAAGCCGCCTCCCTCCGATGCCTCAGCAGCCGGTGCAATGCAGTTGTCCTTGGGCCAAACCTACTATGCGGCTGACCTCGAAGATGCCGTGGCCCGGTTGAGCGACACACTCCGCGACGAGGGGCTCTACCAGGCAAAAGTCACTTTGGAAAGGCAACCTCATCCGGAGACTCATCAGCTGGATGTGATTGTGCACGTGGATCCCGGCCCACGCGTTCATCTCGGCTATGTGGAACTGTTGAACAACACCGAATTCGGGGATGGCGATTTGCTCAAACTGTTCAGACTCAGGCCCGCCAGCGAACTAACGACCGCGCGGCTCCAGTCGGCCATGGGCCGTATCCGGAAATTCATGGAGAAGAGGGGGCACTTAAGCGAACACGTGTCGCTTCGGCGTGGCGAGTATAATGCAGCATCTAACACCCTGCCGCTGACCCTCGAAGTGACCGCAGGACCCACCGTTCGCGTGAGCGTCCAGGGCGCGAAGTTTTCGAAGCGCGATTTGAAGAAGCTCATCCCCGTTTATCAGGAAACCTCCGTAGATACCGACTTGCTCGAAGAAGGAAAACGCAATTTGCGTGAGCGGTTGGAGCGGGAAGGGTTTTTCGACGCCACGGTGGACTACATGGTGACGACGGATGCGACGAAGGGCGGAAACTCTGACATAAAAACGCAGGGGGAGACCATCACCTACAAGGTGGAGCGCGGGATTCGCTACAAGGGACTGCGCATCGAGATGTCGGGCAACCACTATTTCAACACCAACCTGCTGCTCAGCCGGCTTTCCGTCACTCCGAGCTCCGTGTTTGTCAAACCCCGTTTCAGCCGCCGTCTGCTGGACGCGGATGTGCTCTCCATGAAGAATCTTTATGCGGCAAACGGCTTTTTGTCCGCGACGGTTGCGGGAACCACGCCGCCCGAACACAAGCAAAAAGGCGGAGAGCTGCTGGTCCGCTTCGAAATCAACGAAGGAAAACAAACCCTGGTCTCCAGCTTGAAGTTGGAGGGGATGAGCGCGATCAGCGAAGAGGAACTTCGCGGGGTGCTCGGCTCACTGCCCGGTCAGCCGTATTCGGAAATCAGCGTGGCCTCGGACCGCGATAATGTTCTAGCCCTGTATTTCAATCAGGGGTTTCCGAACGCAACTTTTTCCTGGTCGAGTGAGCCGGATACGCCCAGCGATGGCGAAGATGCGGCCGCCAATGACCCGGCTCCCGGTAGCCCGCACGACGGGTCAACCGAGGGTGCGAAAGTTCATTCCATTGAGCGCGCCCAACCCATGAGGCTGATTTACAAAATTCATGAAGGTTCGCAGGTGATCGTCCGTAGCGTCTTGCTGACCGGCTACAACCATACACGGCCTCACGTGATCCACCGCGTAGTGAAACTGCAACCGAACGGGCCCCTCCGGGAAGGGGACGTGGTGGAATCGCAGCAGAAGCTGTACAACCTGGGAATTTTTAACCGCGTCACCATTGATGCCCAGAACGCGAACGGCACCGACCCGGAAAAAGCTGTGGTCGTGCTCGTGGAAGAAGCCAAGCGCTATACCATCGCCTACGGAGGCGGTTTCGAAGTCCAACGGCTGGCCAGTACCACGGATCCTACCGGCGGGCAGGTACAAGCTTCGCCGCGCGGAATCCTCGAGCTTTCCAAGCAGAATTTGACTGGCCGGGCTGATTCGCTCGCTTTGAAGCTCCGCGGAAGCACCATTCAGGGGCGCGCCTTGTTGGCCTACACGGCGCCACACACACTGAGTTTGCCTAACCTGAGCCTTCAAGCGACCGCCTACGTTGAGAAGACGCAGGATATCAACACCTTTACCCAGACGCGTTACGAAGGAAACCTGCAGCTCACCGATCAGCTCTCGGCGCGTGCTTCTTTCCTGGTTCGCTACGCTTTTCGCAAAGTCACGCTGAGCAATCTGAATATTCCCACGGAGGAAGTACCTTTGTGGAATCAACCAACGCTCGTCTCCGAATTCAGTGCCACGTGGTTCCGCGACACGCGCGACAATCCCGCTGACGCCCTCAAAGGGTCCTTCAATACAGCTGATTTCAGCGTTGCAGGCACGGCGATTGGCTCGAGCGCGAGTTTCATCCGCTTGTTCCTGCAGAACTCAACCTACCGTCCAATTACCCGCAATTGGAGCTTCGCGCGCTCCATCCGCCTTGGAATTCTTCAACCCTATGCTTCGACGGTTTCGCTGACTTTCCCCGCACCGAACCAGAAGCCTCTGCCGCAACTTATTCCGCTTCCGGAGCGGCTCTTTGGCGGTGGCGGAACCTCATTGCGCGGCTTCGCCCTGAATCAAGCGGGGCCGCGCGACTCTCTTACGGGCTTTCCGGTTGGCGGCCAGGCGGTGCTCATCCTGAACCAGGAATTGCGCTTCCCTTTAAAGCTTCCGTTCATTGGAACCAGGCTCGGAGGGGCCTTGTTCTATGATGGGGGGAACGTATACAGCCGCTTGGACCGGGTAACCCTGCGTTGGTCGCCACCCCAGCCGGTGTTCAAAGCCGCCTATCCTGGACAGAGTCCCGGGCGTTTTAATCCGACGCAGTGTGTGTACAACTGCGCGAACGAACTAAACTTCTTTTCGCACACGATCGGCTTTGGGTTGCGCTACGCAACGCCGGTGGGTCCGATTCGAATTGACTTTGGCTACGAGTTGAACCGGCCGGAGTTTGTGATCCCCTGCAAAAGTTCGGCGCCATTGTGTCAGCAGGGGACGCAACTGCCAAAGCTGCAATTCTTCTTCAATCTAGGATCGAGTTTCTGATGCGGCTGATTCAAAAAAATGGGATCACGGCCATGCTGCTGGCGTTAGGGGCCGTCGCACCCGCGCAAGAAGTCATCGACCGGATTGCCGCCCGCGTGGAGACGGACATCATCCTGTTGAGCGACGTGCGCGCACTCGCGCGCTACCAACTTTTCATCGATGGAAAGTCCGAGAGCGATGCGGACATTCTCGATCGCCTGATCGATCAATGGATGGTCCGGAATGAGGCCAAGGCGGCCTTGTTTTCGCAACCCTCCGATGAAGAGGTCAAACGCAGTCTCGAACGGCTGAAGCGCTCCTTTTCCTCGCCGGAAGAGTTCGAGGCGCGCAAGAAACAAAGTGAGCTGACAGACGAAGATGTGGAACGCATGCTGAGATCGCAGCTGTACCTAAGCAATTATCTGGATTCACGATTCCGGGCCTCCATCCAGATTGAAGAAAAAGATATCGAAGAATTTTATAAAGCACGCGTCGTTCCCAGGGCGGAATCCCGCGGCCAAGCTCCACCCACGTTGGATGCGGCGCGCGGCTTCATTCAGGAAGCGCTGGTGCAACGGGCCATTAACGTACAGGCGGAACGCTGGCTCAAGGAGAGCCGGTCACGGCTACGCGTGGAAAAGCGGCTGGACGAGAACTCAAAATGACCAAGGAATCGCGCTGGCGGAAGATCCTCTGGCTGGAGCACCTGCTCTGGGTGCTGGGCACCTGGACGTTGCTCCTGATCGCTCTTGCCGTTATCGCCTTGGGAAGCGGATTGGCAAATCCCCTTCTGCGCAGAATTCTGATCAGCCGGATGGAAACGCTTACCGGCGCGCGCGTGGAAATCCGGACGATCTCCGTCGGCTGGTTTTCGCTGAATGCGACAATCAATGGGCTAGTGGTTCACGGCAAGGAGCCTTCCGACACCGAACCTCTACTCACCGTTGAACAAGCGCGCGTGGGCTTACGGATCGATTCGTTCTGGGGCCGGCGCGTAGGACTAAACGATTTAATCCTGCAGCAACCGCATCTGCATATGCGCGTCGAAAAAGAGGGAAGAAACAACTTGCCCGCGCTGCCCACCAGCAATTCAAAGACACCGGAACTGCAGAGACTCCTCGATCTACATGTTAATCACGTAGAGATTAAGGACGGCTGGATTCTCTACAACAGTGTGAAGTCGCTTGTCGGGGTGGAAGGGGGCGAACTGCAACTCACCGTGGACTTGGGCGGGCCCGCGGAGCAGCCGGTGTATTTGGGAGCGCTGAACTGGCAGTCCATCGAGTTGGTGAGACGAAGGGATATCCCCGTGCCAGCTAACGTCTACGCAAAGTTTTCGCTACGGCGACATGGCTTTTCGGTGGATCAGGCGGTTATCGATGCGGGGAGGTCGCACGTGGACTTGCAGGCGGAGACGCAAGATTTGGCCGCTCCGCAATGGACCTATAAGTACCGCGCGTGGCTTGACCTGCTGGATATCCGAGAAACTTTCCGCACCCCCGAAGTGCCTCTTGGAAGGATCGATTTGCGCGGCGACGGCACCATGGAACGTGGAAATATTCTGGGAAAAGGGAGCTTCGCTGCCGATAACATCACACTGGGCTTTCTCGATTTTCATTCGGCGAACTTGAGCAGCCGTTCAAACTACGTTCTCGAGCCCAAAGGCGTGCTCCTACCGGATTTTGCGGCTTATGCCTTGGGTGGAAGCGTGAAGGGCCGCATTACCATGCGCTATGAGGGGCTACTGTTCCGAGCTGAAACCAAGGTACAAGGCATTCGTCTTGCCTCCGTTTTTCCAGCTATTGACCATGAAGGATTTCCCGTGGACCAACTGCACTGGGATTCGGTGATTTCCGCCGACACGGTTGAAACCTGGCGAGAGAATTTCCGGGATTTCGACCTCTCCGCGCGCATGCACTGGGAAGCGCCCGACGAAGTTGCCTCGGGGCATATGGCCGTGACGGGAGACTGGAAACTCCGATACCGCTATGAACCCAACACGCTGGAAATAACTCAGGGTGAATTTGAAACGCCGAGTTCGCGCGGCTCGTTCACCGGCCTGCTTGCGCCTAAAAACACGGCGCTCGAGGCGCGCCTGGAAATTGGTTCGCTTCTCGCCTGGGACGACTTCATCCACGCGATTGCCGGCGACAAGCCCGGCACTCCGGAAGCGGCCGTGCGCATCGATGGGTCGCTGCAGTGGAGCGGAAAAATCAGCGGCCCCTCTGACGGCCCTGAATTCCAGGGGCATTTTCGGGGAGAGAGGACCCGTTACGCGGAACTGCGGATGGATACCATCGATGGGGACCTAACTTATTCTCCCAGCCAACTTGTCATCGCGCGCGGCCACGCCGTTCGCGGTCAGATGCAAGCGGACATCGACGGGCAACTGCAATTAACTGACTGGGAGTTCCGGCCGGAGAACCAGTGGTCCAGCGAACTCAATCTTGAAAAAGTTCCGGTAGAGGCCCTGATGCAGCTCGCCGGAGTAGATTATCCGCTTAGGGGAGCGATCACCGGACAATTTCATGGGCGGGGAACGCGGGCAGAACCGATGTTGACCGGGCTGCTTGATGTTGCCGGAGCAGAGGCCTTTACCGTGCCGTTCAACCGCCTCCGCGGCCAGCTCACGATGATGCCGGACGAAGTGCGTTTGAGCAACGCGGAATTGCGCTTCTTCGCACCTGGGACTGAAAAGACGGGCGGGGCGGGCATCGTGACAGGCACAGTGGCTTATCGATTTACGGACGGCTCGTTGTCCACCGACCTGGTAGGCGCTGCGCTCCCTCTGGCCAATTTTGGCCAGATTAGGGACTCGAAGTTGCCCTTTGGAGGGCAAATCTCCTTTCGCTTGAAATCCAGCGGACCGCTTCGGCGGCCAAGAGCGGAAGGCGGCTTCCGCGTTGTGGATCTGCACATGGGAAGTGAAGTGATTGGCAGTTTTGGGGGCGACCTGAATTCCGACGGGCAAACCGCACAACTGAAATTGACTTCGGCCATGAGCGAAGGCGCGATTGTCGGTGGAATTACCCTGGGGCTCGCTGACCCCATGCCGCTGGATGGCAAGATTTCTGTAAAGAACATCAATCTCGACCCGTATCTGGTGTCCACGTTGCACCTGGGAAAATTCAGCGGGCACGGTACGGCCGACGGCGACATCGGCATGAAAGGCGAACTGCAGCATCCCGAAACTTTGGTCGTCGACGCTAATTTCGCGCGCGTGTTTCTGACTTATGGCGGGGTGCAACTCGAAAATACTGGGCCTATCCATCTCACTTCCTCCCGGGAAAGCCTGAAAATTGTCAGTGCCGCCCTCAAGGGCGCGGACACCAACGCGGAGCTCAGTGGATCGGTCCAGTTCACCGGAAGACGCACACTTTCCTTGATGCTGAACGGTTCCGTTGACCTGAGACTCCTCAGCGGATATATCCCGGATGTCGACACCGCCGGCCACGCCGACATCAATGCTTCGTTTGAAGGCACGCTGGATCGCCCGCGCATCATCGGCCGCGTCAAGCTCAACAATGTTTCGGCGCGTTCGGCGGATTTCCCCACGGGTCTAAGCAATCTGAAAGGCGACCTGGTGTTCGATGCCAACCGGCTGTTTTTTGAGAACCTGAACGGTGAAGCAGGCGGGGGAATCATTTCGCTTACCGGCAGCGTGAATTATTCGGACAAACCACTGCGCTACGACATCTCCGCGAAGACCGACCGGCTGCGCATACGCTATCCCGAAGGAATCAGCTGGCTCGCGGGCGGCTCGCTGCGTCTGAGTGGCACGATGGATGGCGGGTTGCTCACTGGGAAAGTGCTGGTTCAGCGGGTTACTTTGAGCGAAGGATTGGAATCCGCGGGGATCCTGGTCTCGAGCTCCAGTCCCGGCGGATCGAGCAACTCCACTTTTCTTCGAAACCTGCAGTTCGATGTGGAGGCCACGTCCACCCCGGACTCGCGCATGGAATGGCCAGGAGCGCACCTGGAGGCTGACGCCAATCTGCGGGTCCGGGGCACAGCCGAACACCCCATTCTGCTCGGGCACATTCACGTGCTTTCGGGAGAATTGTCTTTTCACGGCGGGCGTTACCGCGTGGCTCGCGGCGACTTGAATTTCGCAAACCCCTTTCGGCTAGATCCAATGATCAACGTTGAGGCAACTACCACAATTCAGCAATATGAGATCACGCTGAACTTCAACGGCCAAGCCAGCAAGATGAGCCTCTCTTACCGTTCCGATCCGCCGCTGCCCGGAAATGACATCATCACCTTGTTGGCCATGGGGCAAACCGGCTCAGAATCAGCGTTGCGCAGCACAGGGGGTGCAACCCAGAGCGGCACGTCGGGAGCATCGGCATTACTCTCGGAAGCGATTTCCAGCCAGTTGGGCGGCCGCGTCGAGCGGCTTTTCGGGATTACGCGGTTTCGCGTGGACCCGGGGCTGGCGGGTGTTGGCACGAGCAGTTCCGGTCAGAACGCCGCCGCGCGAATCACGGTAGAGCAGCAGGTGGCGCACAATCTCACGGTAACCTACGTGTCCAACGTGAGTTCCACGCAACAACAAGTGATTCAGGTGGAGTACAACGTGACGCGCAATGTTTCGGTGGTGGCTTTGCGTGATCAGAACGGCACGTTCGGCATCGACGTCAAATTCAAGAAACGCCTGCCGTAACTTTTGCAAAACTGAAATAGTGAAATACTACGGCTGGTCCTGTCGTTGCGCGGATTGTTGGCCAGCGTCCTGAGCCTGCGACCGGCGTTGTTGTGGAAGGCGGCGCGGCCCCACGGTCCCGAGATGTGCATTTTGTCCGACGCCCGGATGTTCCTGTTTCGCTTCCTGCAGCGCATCTTTCACGGCCCTGGCGGCTTCGGCGTGTGTAGCCTCCTGCATTTCGCGGAAGATCTTGGGGCTCTCCGCGGCTACCTTCTGGCCGAGCGGCGAACCATAGAACTGCAACAGACCCTTAACCTCTTCATCGGTGTAATGCTTGTCATAGAGCCCCACCAGTTGCTCGTTCACGCGATCTACGTCATATCTTTTCACATATTCATTGAGCGTCGTGTTCACAAAGGCCTGGCTCTTCGCGCTTTTCGGCACGGAGGCCAGCAGTCTTTCGCGATATTGTTCAGTGGTCAGCCGCACGGAATCTTGTACTTGGTCGCGCGCGCCTACCAGGTCGAGGAGGGAGTGGATATCGGCGTCCTTCGCAGGGTCCACGGGCGTCGCGGTTGTAGCGATGCTCTGCTTGTTGGCGGCGGTTTGTGCTGCAGCCTGTAGGGAGCCGGGCGAACCACCTTGAATGGCTACAAAAAACATCCCCACGTAAATCGCAACGAGTGCCAGCACTGCCTTCATGACAACCTCCACGCCGGAAGAGGGAATACGAAGGAGCCCCCGAGAACGCTCCTTCATCCATGATTGTACGCAGCACGCTATTCGCGGCGCGCCTGCTCTGGGGTACAGTCTTGCCGCGTCGGTCACTGTTCCGAAGTGCAGGAAATGAGTGGAATTGTTTGATCGAGAGTTCTGAGCTCCGGGACCTTCCTTTGGGGACGAGCCTATTGAATCGAAGATTCCCGTGCAGCTTTCGCTTCATCTATCGGCTACACTAAGCGCAATGACCCGGCTCCATCCCGCAGCGGTCGCGACATCGCCGTCTGGCGGAAATCATCACTCAGAGATGGTTAAAATCAGTGTCGAACGATCCTTATCAGGAACTGCGTGAGGCGATGGTGCAAACGCAGCTCCGAAAACGCGGTGTCAAGGACGAGCGTGTCCTGCTCGCCATGACGGCTGTCCCGCGACACGAGTTTGTTCCGCCGCAATCAACCGGGGCTGCCTACGCCGACGAACCGCTGGCGATTGGCAGCGGCCAGACCATCTCGCAACCCTATATCGTCGCGGCGATGACGGAAGCCTTGCGATTGCGTGGCAGAGAGAGAGTACTTGAAATTGGGACCGGTTGCGGGTATCAAACTGCCGTGCTCTCACTGCTGTCGCAAGAAGTCTATAGCATCGAATACCGGCCGGAACTGGCGCAGTCCGCGGCCGAACGCTTGCAACGGTTGGGATACCAGAATGTGCATGTGCACTGCGGCGATGGATCGCTGGGCCTGAAGGAATTTGCGCCGTACGATGCTATCCTCGTGGCCGCGGCCGCTCCTTCGATGCCTGCGCCTTTGTTGGAACAGCTGAACGAGGGCGGGCGCATGATCGCCCCCATCGGCGCGGAAGAGCATCAGCAGTTGTTGCTGCTGACCCGCCACGGAAACGACTATGCTTCGGAACGCCGCGCGGGGTGCCGCTTCGTGCCGCTTCTCGGCCGCCACGGTTGGAAGGACTGGGAACTACTGTGACCACCGCCCCCGAACTCTCCATCATCATTCCTTCTTACAACGAAGAGCTGCGGCTCTCCGCGTCGCTCAACAAAGTTGCCGTGTACATCCGTGAAAAACGGCCGAACGCGGAAGTCATCGTGGTGGACGACGGCTCAACGGATCGTACCTCGGCGATTGCGGAAACCTGGCGGGACAGGATTCCGCAACTGCGCGTGCTTTCGAATGGAGTGAATCGTGGGAAAGGCTTCAGCGTGCGCCACGGTTCCTTGGAGGCCCGTGGCGACGTCATCTTGTTCACGGATGCGGACCTCTCTTCTCCTATCGAGGAAGGAGAAAAACTCTTTGCCGCGCTCGAATCCCATGATGTAGCGATCGGCAGCCGCGCCGTGGACCGCAGCCTGATTGAAGTACGCGAGTCCCTGTTCCGGGAATTTGCCGGGATCGTGTTCAATAGAATTGTGCGCCTGGTTCTACGGCTGCCGTTTGTGGACACGCAGTGCGGCTTCAAAGCCTTCCGTCGGGAACGCTGCCGAATCATCTTCGAGCAGCAGACCATTGAACGGTTTGGCTTCGATCCGGAACTCCTGTACCTGGCGCGGCATCACGGGCTTTCAGTCCAGGAAGTACCGGTGCGCTGGTCGCATTCGCCGGCAAGCAAGATAAGCATGTGGCGAGACAGCGTACAGATGTTTCTGGATGTGCTGATCATCCGGTGGAACGGGTTGCGTGGGCGCTATCGCCTGGCCCGGTAGACCGAAGCTTTGCTTTGTTATATAAAGTACTTGACATTACTTTCCCCGGCCTTTATCTTTCCACTATGGCTTTCTCCGGTCCGAATCGCGCCCTTCCTCGCGAACCTATCCCCATCGACGCTCGCGCCGCCGACCATCTCCGCTATATTCGCGAGACCATGGAATCCGCCGCGGAGTTCACCGCCGTTCCGGGCTGGGGC
>JBAVHY010000208.1:0-1905 GCA_049686315.1 Candidatus Acidiferrum sp.
ACGCTGTCCGAGGCGCGAATTATCTGTACCTACTGCTCGCCGTCGTCACCATCTACGCCTGTTACGCCGTACGCGCCCTCCGGTGGCAAAGGTTCCAGGCGCACGTCGGTCAAGCCTTGTTCCGAAACATCTACGCCATGAACCTTGCCGGCTTCAGCGCTCTCTTTCTCCTGGGCCGCGCCGCTGAGCCCATTCGACCTCTGCTCATCTCCCGCAAAGAGAAAATCCCCATCGCCGACACCTTCGGCATTTACGCTCTTGAGCGCATTCTCGACACTGCCTGCACCGCCGCCCTTGCTTCCATCGGTCTCCTCGTTTTCGAATCCTCCGGGCACCTCTCAGCCGAGGGCACCGGTTCTGGCTTCGAAAAAGCGGCCCGCACAGCTGGCACGGTCTTTTCCGTCGGCGCCATTCTCGCTATTGCCGCCCTCGTCTATCTCCGTCTCCATGGCTCGGCTGTCCTCGAGCGCCGCATGCAAGGCTGGCTGGCCGCGCACGGCTGGCGAGCCGCGGTTGCCCGCATTGTTCTCGGTTTTGCCCGCGGCGTGCAGACCGTTCGCACCTGGAGCGATCTCTTTGCTGCCGTGTTCCTTTCGCTTGTCCATTGGTTCCTGGTTGTCATCTGCTATTTCCTGGTCACCAAAAGTTTTGGCGGACAACTCGGCACGCTCACCTTTACCGACGCCATGCTCGTCCTCGTCTTCACCATGGTTGGTTCGGTCGTGCAATTGCCCGGGGTCGGCGGTGGCGCGCAGGCGCTTTCCATCGTAGCCTTCACCCGTTTGTACGGAGTAGAACAGGAAGCCGCCGTGGCCGCCGCGATGGTGCTCTGGCTCATAACCTTCGCCTCCTGCACGCTCGCGGGAGTGCCCCTGCTTTTCAAGGAAGGGTTGTCATTCGGTGAGCTTCGCCGCATGCGCGAACACGAAGCTGAAGAAATCGACGCCGAAATCGTCGAGCACTCTTCTTCTCCCCTGTAGCGCAGCACGAGTCCGCGAGCCCCGCGGCTTTTTTGGGGAAGTGCAGCCACGATTTCCGCTGCCATCCGATTCCTGATGCCCGCGGTCTGTTATCTGATATCCTCATGCTTAAGCATCAGGAGAACCCACCGAGTGAAGTGCCCTTTCTGTGCCCATGTAGATGATAAGGTTATCGACTCCCGCGAAGGCCGCACTGGTGACACTATCCGCCGCCGCCGCGAGTGCCTGAAGTGCTCTCGCCGCTTCACTACCTACGAGCGCATCGACGAAATTCCCTACATGGTTATCAAGAAAGATGGCCGCCGCGAGCGCTTCGAGCGCCAGAAAATTCTCCAGGGACTCCTGAAAGCCTGCGAAAAACGGCCTGTTCCCACTCCTAAACTGGAAGGCATTGTCGACGAAATCGAAGGCGTGGTTCACGAATCCACCGAAAGGGAACTGACCACCACCGAAATCGGCGAGATGATCATGCATCGCCTCAAGAAGCTCGATAAAGTTGCCTACGTCCGTTTCGCCAGCGTCTATATGGACTTCAAGGACGTCCAGGAATTCATGTCCGAACTGAAAAACCTCCTCAAAGACCGCGCCGTAAAAAAATAATCGCTTTTATGGTTTCGACATAGTCTCCAAGTTCAATCCAGCCGCCGACCATTCGCGGCCCTATTTTGGTTTCTCGTTTTTCGCTTTCCGAATTTCGATTTCCCATTTTCGCTTTTCGATTTTCGCTGTTTCCACCCCCGCGCTATACTGCCTCTCGCCATGCCCGCGATCATTTCCATGCTCCGTGCTGTCAACGTCGGCGGCCACAACAAAATCAAAATGGACGCTCTGCGCGCCCTCTATGAGTCTCTCAAACTTAAATCTCCGCAAACCTACGTTCAGAGCGGCAACGTTATCTTTCTCTCCGAAGAGAAGAACCTCGAAC
>JBAVHY010000209.1:0-9675 GCA_049686315.1 Candidatus Acidiferrum sp.
ATGGCCGCACCATCCTCTCGAACGTGGTCGCCTCGCAGATCGATATCCATCGCAAGTATGGGGGCGTGGTGCCCGAACTTGCTTCGCGCGAGCATTTGCGCCAGATCGTGCCGGTGGTGCGCGAGGCCATGGAGCAGTCCGGTTTGCGGCTTGACCAATTGGACGCTATAGGCGTGACCCAAGGCCCGGGACTGGTGGGTTCGCTCCTCGTCGGAATCACTTATGGAAAGACTCTAGCTGCCGCTCTGGGAAAGCCGCTGATTGGCGTGAACCACCTGGAGGGGCACATTCACGCAGCATTTTTGGAAGCGCACCGGATTGGCGAAGTGCCAAAGCTACCGGCCGTCTGCTTGATCGTCTCTGGAGGCCACACTGTCTTGTACGAGGTGAACACCGCCGCGCCCTTGCAGAAGCAGGCTTTTGTGTACCGCAAACTCGGACAGACCCGCGATGATGCGGCTGGCGAAGCATATGACAAGGTTGCAAAGCTACTTGGCCTCGGATATCCCGGTGGGCCGATTCTCGACCGCTTGGCAGTTGCGGCGACCCACTCGCCCGCTCCCACGAAGTTCGGCCCAACGAAGACCCGTGGCAATCCGCTGGACTTCAGCTTCAGCGGACTGAAAACCGCAGTCCTCTATCACTTGCGTGAGCACCCTGAATACAACGAGGAAATCCGGAACCGGGAAGCTGCGGTTGTCTCGGGGCGCCGGAAATTCGAGGAACTGCTCCCGCTCTGCAGCGCGCAGACGCTCGGCTTGATCCGCGAATTTCAGAACGCCGTGGTACGAGATCTGGTGGAGCGGACGATGGCGGCCTCGGAAGAATGTGATGTGCAGACGATTCTGGTGTCGGGCGGTGTGGCAGCGAACAGCCAACTGCGCGCTACATTTGAGGAACGGGCTAAATCTCGCGGCCTAGCCGTTTATTTTCCCAGCCGTGCACTCTCGACGGACAACGCGGCGATGATCGCCGCAGCGGCTTATGCGAAGTTTCAATATCGACAATTCGCAGACGCCAGTCTTAACGCAACTGCGAGCATGCCGTTAGCCTGATCGCAGGGAATCCCGAAAGAGATTCTTTACAGCAATTGTTCTCAACATGAGATTGTTTGGCGCAAAAAAAAAACGGGCAACCCGAAGGCTGCCCGCGAAAGCATTTCCAGTTTAGAGAAGCTTAGTCCACCTTCTCCTGCATGGTCGGGAACTGCAGCTTGGCCTTGGCCAGCGACTTGACCACCAGTCCTTCGGCGTTTTCCGCGCTCAGGTTGCGTGCTGTGGCCATCTCGCTTACCAGCAAATACTTGGCGCGCTCCAGCATTTTCTTTTCGCGGAAGGAGAGGGGTTTGCTACGGCTGAGGGATACGAGGCTCTTCAGAACGACAGCCACCTCCAGGAGGGAACCGGTGCGCATGCGCTCGGAGTTCTCTTTGAAACGGTGTTTCCAGTCATGGTGTGAATTGAGCTTGCCCTTTTCCAGGAAGCCCAGCACCTTACTGGCGTCAATGGAACGGATAACAGATCGCAAGCCAACTGCCGGCGCGTTCGATGAAGGAACCATCACGCGCAAGCCGCTGGAGATTATTCGAATCATGAAGTAACGTTCGGTTCTGCCGTTGAGTACTCCGTAACTGATTTGCTCTACAACCCCTACGCCGTGGTTCGGATAAACGACTTTGTCGCCGATCTTGTATTCCATAGCTTCGGTGAGCCCCCCCAGAGGCCATAAATGCAGTGTAGTCGAGTGTGCCGAAGGAGTCAAGGTATATCCTGTGGAATCAGGAGGATAGCGCGAGGCTGGTGGCGATTTGGCAGCGAAATTGCTCAAGCCGCTCGTACTGGCACCCTGAAATGCTCGTTTTCCCTCGCTACTCGCTAGCAGGACCGGCCGCAGCCGAACAGGGAACATTTGTGGCAACGTCTTTGCTTTGAAGGAGTAAGCTGGTATGGAGAAAGTTTTCTTTTGCCGTGACTACGTTAGCCATAGACACTTGTGAAGCTCGGGGCAGTGTGGCCGTCCGCCGAAGCGGGCTCTCCATCGCCGTTATAAAACATTTGGATGCCACCGACTATTCCGCGTGGCTACTGCCAGCCGTTGAGCGTGCCCTGGCTGAAGCCGGTGTCAAAATGGAACAGCTCTCCTTGGTTGCCGTCGCGACGGGTCCAGGCTCCTTCACCGGGCTTCGCGTGGGCTTAACCACCGTTAAAGCTTGGGCAGAGGTCTATGGGCACCCAATCGTGGGCGTCTCGAGACTAGAGGCCATGGCACGATTGATGCGGACCCCCTCAGGGCTTGTAGCCGCTTGCTACAACGCTCAGAGGGGCCAGATGTTCGGCGGGCTCTATCGGAGCTGGGATGGCCGATGGGAGGGAATAGGTGACGAACTCGTGATCGCTCCAGGTGATTTTGTGGAACTTGTCGAAAAGCAGGCAGGCGAGGAGTTGGTCACATGGATTTGCCTGGATCCCGAATTGATTACGGACCTGCAAACGATGCAGCGGCGTGTCGCCCAAGGAGACACCGTGCAGCTGTGTGAGCCAGAACTGGCAACGAGTATTGGTGCCTTGGCGGAACTGCGCGCGGCCAAAGGAGAATGGAGCGATCCGCTATCCTTAGACGCAAATTACGTCCGGCGCTCCGACGCGGAAATCTTCTGGAAGGGACCGTCAGCGAGTGTGCGCTGAATCTCAGCGCCCGGGGAGACTGACGGTCGTGACACCTTGCCGGAAAGAAGACCTACCACAAATTCAAGGCATACTTGACGCCTCCCCGGAGGCCGCCGCGTGGTCTGCCGGCTCGCTGTGGGGCACCCTCCAGAGTTATCCGTCGTATTTCCTTATTGGCTGGCAAGGCGAAGGAATCGCAGGCTTTATTGCCGCCCGCCGGGTTGTTGACGAAGCCGAAATCTTGAATCTGGCGGTGAAACCAGAGTACCGGCGCCGGGGCGTAGGGTGTGCCCTGGTCAAAGCACTGCTTGAGGTTCTTGCGCGTGAATCCGTGCTGCAAGTCTTTTTGGAAGTGCGCGAGTCAAACGCAGGTGCCACCAGGTTCTATCAAGCCCTGGGATTCCGTGAGGTGGGCAAACGCCGTGGCTATTACAGAGAGCCGGAAGAGGCTGCTCTTATACTCGCTCTGCACGACAGGCTCCACCCTGGTACCGGGTGACCTACCCTACAGTACTGGAAAATTTAACAGGGAAGGTACGGATTAGCTCTTGACGGGGATTTTCCCGGTGATAGTCTGCGTTCATGTAGTGTTCACAATTCAGTCGTGAGGAGACACGCATGGCTACAGCGCAGCGGAGTCCTCGGGACGTAATTTTCGAAACAGACGCCGAGTATCAGCGTCTGGCCGAAAAGCACCAGCAGTACGAAGCGGAACTCCAGAAACTCTCGCAATCCCCCTACCTCAGTTCTGAAGACCTCATCGAAGAAATCCGGCTGAAAAAATTGAAGCTTCACGTAAAGGATGAAATGGAGCGCATTGCCGCGCACTTCCACAGTGCCGGCGCTAGACATACGCAGTAGCCCGCCTTTAATTGCCCACCCGGCAGAACGAAGTATCGTAGAATGACCACAGCCCTCCCGCGGCATGGCGCCGCGACGGAGCAGGGGAGGTTATGGTCCGGGAAGGGTATTCGTTTGGCTTGCCCCCATTGCTGCTTGGCTTGTTATTGCTGATTTTCGGCAGAAGCTGGATGTTTGCCGCGGGCGTCGCTTTCGTCTTCCTAGGCTTGTTCGTCTTCAGTTTCTTTCGAAATCCAGAGCGGTTGATTCCGGGCGAAGCGGGGATTATCGTTTCGCCGGCCGATGGCCGCGTTATGGTGGTCAAAGAGGAAGAGAACAACGGCCGCGCGGGCAAGCGCATAAGTATTTTCCTGGCCATTTGGAATGTGCACGTGAATCGCGCGCCCGCAACCGGCACGATTAAGAGTATCGAATACAAGCCGGGGAAATTCTTCGCCGCGTGGGACGAAAAAGCCTCTTTTCAAAACGAGCAGAATGTCTTCACTCAAACCACTGAGTACGGTGGAATCGTTTACAGGCAAATTGCCGGTTGGGTGGCGAGGCGCGTCGTGGCTTGGAAGAAAGCCGGCGACACCGTGGCGCGCGGCGAGCGAATCGGCTTGATGCGCTTTGGTTCCCGTATGGACGTCTGGCTGCCGTCCGAGGCGGAAGTTATGGTGCGCGTTGGAGAGTCAGTTAAGGGCGGCACAAGCCTGTTGGCTCGTTTCCCGCAAACCGTCGCTGTGCGGAAGCCGGAATCCGATGCTTCCGCCAAGGCCCGCCAGAAAATCAACGAGGATGGCCATCCGGCGTAGTACTCTGTGGAAGGACAAAGTGAATCACGATGGACGCCATCGAACAAGAAGTTATGCCGTTTCCCGAAGGTAAGAGGCGGTCACGCCGTTTTCGCCGGGGCATATATCTGCTGCCCAGCCTCATGACTGGGGCTAATCTTCTCTGCGGTTACTACGCCTCGATTGCCTCGTTGACGGGCGGCACGGAAAACCTTGATCACGCAGCCAAAGCCATCGGGATTGCCATTGTCTTCGACGCGCTGGATGGCCGGATCGCCCGACTGACCGGCACCAATACCGAATTCGGTGTGCAGTTCGATTCCATCGCTGACGTTGTCAGTTTCGGCATCGCTCCGGCTATCTTGGCCTATGCGTGGGGCTATCGCAGCGTTACGGGTTTGACCTTCGAAGGCTTCGACCAGTTGGGCCACTTCGCCTGGATCACCTGCCTCGCCTTTTTGATTTGTTGCGCCTGGCGTCTTGCGCGCTTCAATGTGCAGGGCATGGCCCCGGGCGGTTCCAAGAATTTCGTCGGCATGCCAACGCCCGCGGCTGCAGGGGTCGTTGCGGCCATTGTGCACTCATGCCACTGGATCGGCCCGCTTACCACTAGAGGCTGGGCCATCGCCTGGTTCGCGCTCATGCTGGCTCTCGGCGCGCTCATGACCAGCACGGTTCGCTACTACAGCTTCAAGGACATTCCCTGGACCCGCAAACAGCCCTCCATCACCGTGATTCTGCTCGTCATCCTCGTTGCTGTTATCTGGAGGTATTCCGAGTACGTGCTCGTGATCATCGCCTGCGTCTATGCGCTGCTGGGAATCACTCTGCATGTGGTACGCGTGCTGCGCCATCGGCTGGTTGCCAGGACTGCTTGATCCATGTCTCTAGACAGACGCGCGCAACGGATTGTCATTGCTGGGGCTTCCTCTCTCCTGGGAAGCGAGCTGAAGTCGGTGCTGGAAGAAAGCCGTTTCGCCGGCTGGGACTTTCGCCTTGTGGACGAAGATCTTGCCGCTGGCACGCTCACGGAAGCGGCCGGTGAGGCCACGGTGATCCAGCGCGTGGAGGAGGATACATTCCACGGTGCGCGCTATGTGTTTCTAACGGGCTCGACCGCGTTTGCGAAGCAGTGTCTCGGTCCTGCTAAGGAAGCGGGCGCGACTATTCTTGATTTTTCGCGTGCCAGCCTGTCCGACCCCGATGCCATACCATGGTTTCCCAAAATCGAATCCCTTACCGGCAAAAGCGCTGCCAGGAACTCGAAAACCTTTTGCGTTTTTTCCGCTGCTGGTGGAGCTGTTGCCACTCTAGCCCTGGCCCTCCGCCGCGCCGGTCTTCAGCGGCTGGTGGCGGTTGTGTTCCAACCAGTCTCGGAGTCGGGCAGGGAAGGCATCGAAGAATTGGAGACTCAGACTTCGCAACTGCTTTCCTTTCAAACTATCGGCTACCCGGTGTTCGGCACCCAGGCGGCATTCAACCTCCTGCCACGCTACGGCGTGGAAAGCCGCCTGGATTTGCACCAAACCCTGCTGCAGATTCGCTCTGAAGTGAGCGCGGCGCTGGGCGAGCCAGCCGAGGACGCGAAAATTGCACTCAATCTTATTCACGCGCCGGTGTTTTACGGGATGACCTTCAGTGCGTGCGCCGACCTGGATTCAAATACGGATCCGCCGGCTCTCACGGAAGCTTGCAAAGAGGCCGGGTTTTCGATGGTGCTTGTAGATGAAGCCGCCCCCAGTAACGTCAGCGTCGCGGGAGAGAACTGCGTTTTCCTGCGAGCGCCTGAGCCGGATGCTTGCCGCGAAGGGACTTGGTGGTTCTGGGGCGCGGCGGATAATTTGCGTTTGCCTGCGTGGAGCGGGTGCAAACTCGCGGAATGGTTGGAAGGATGAATCGCCGGCGTTCCTGGACAGTTGTTTCAGGCATGGCGTTTGGCGCCTTCGTTGCTGGTTGTGGCTATCATCTCGCCGGCCGCAGCGATGCTTTGCCCAAGACCATACATGTCATTGCAATACCGTCATTGGAAAACAAGACCACGACCTTCAAAATCGAGCAGAAACTGACGGCCGCGACGGTGCACGAATTCCTGGCGAAAACAAAATTCAAAATTGTTTCCGATCCGAATGGCGGCGACGCGGTGTTGACTGGAAAAGTACTGAGCCTCGAGATTTTGCCACTTTTGTTTCAAACCCCCACTTCGACCACGGCCACGGAACAGGCCACCGCCATGATGGTCACCATGAAGTGCGAACTCACGCTCACCGAGCGCGACAACGACAAAATCCTGTTTCACACGGACAACTTCGTCTTCCGCAATGAGTATCAACTCGCAACCGCGGGTTCGTCCTCGGGCGCGTCCCGCGCCAGTGTCGAGAGTTTTTTCCAGGAAGGTGAACCGGCCCTCGATCGCATGGCGCAGGATTTTGCCACTCGCCTGGTGGCTGCGGTCACGGAGAACTACTGATGGCACGCTTGAACTTGGAGCAGTTCAAAGAGCGCCTGGAAAAGGGCAAGGTGATTCCCGCAGTGCTACTCCTGGGAGACGAGCCCTATTTGCGCGACGCCTGCCGCGCCGCGCTTATCGACAAGTTTGTTCCGGAGGGCGCTCGTGCCTGGGCGGTTTCCCGCTTTTCGGCGGACCGTGGGGATACTCAAGCTGCATTGGACCAATCGCAGAGTTTACCCATGCTCTCCTCGCAACAGGTCGTTTTTCTTGAAGAAGCGGAAGCCATCGAGAAACTCGGTGAGAAAGCCCGCGAAGAAACGGTGCAGAGCATCGTGGGATACCTGCAAGATCCTGCGCCGTTCACCATCTTGGTGATTGAGGCAGAAAAGCTGGACATGCGCATGCTCCTCGGCAAAAAACTCGCCGATCTTGCATTGGTCGTTGAGGTTGGCCTGGGCGATAGGCCGGACGACCGCCTCGGCGCGGCGGAAGGTTTGGCCAAGGCTCTCGCCAAGGAGCAACGGCTGACCTTTGAAAAAGGTGCTGCGGAGGATTTGGCGGAGTTTGTGAACGGCGACCTGATGCGCTTGAAAACCGAGGTGGAGAAACTCGCCACCTACGCTGCCGAGCGCAAGACTATCCGGCGCGAAGACGTCAGCGCGCTCGTGATTTCAGAGAAGACCACCACGATTTGGGAAGTGGCGGACCTCCTGGCCTCCCACCAGCCGCGCAAAGCTCTGGAGTTCATTGACCGCTTGTTGCGCGAAGGCGAGGAGCCGGTCTTGATGGTCGGGGGCATGGCCTGGATGTACCGGAAACTGGTCGAAGCCAGCGAAGTGCGTGGTGTGACCAATGGCTGGCAAGCAGCCAAGGCGCTTGCCATGCGCCCCGAACAGGCGGACCTGGCAATTCAGTGCGCCCGAAAGATCCCCAAGGAACGCCTCCTGGATGGTTTGCAAGCGTTGCAGGAGGCGGATAACCGCTTGAAGGGCGGCGCCAAGGACGTTCGCGCGATTATGGAATTTCTCGTCTGGCGATTGAGCGGAGACCGCGCCGCTGCAGCAAAGTAAGATCTGGCAATAAAAATGGCGAGCAACGTGTTCCGCTGCCCGCCTGAAATACGTTTCAAGTCGTATCTTACTTGGCGGCCTTTGCCTTCATCTCGTTGAGCGCCAGGGCGAGCCGGGACTTGTAGCGGTTTCCTGTGTTCTCATGCAAAACGCCCTTGGCGATGGCTCCATCAATCGCGGACATCGTCGGCTGCAAAAGATTTGTGGCGGCCGTGGCGTCACCCGCGGTGATGGCGGTGCGCAGGCGCTTCATGGTGGTGCGAACGCGCGTGCGGTTGGCGCGGTTCACTTCCGCGCGTTGGAGAGATTGCGCCGCGCGCTTTAAAACAGACTTCTTCTTTTTCTTAACTTTGGTAGCCTGACCTTGGGCCATCTATCGCTCCTTTTGCGCTTTGCTCAAACTGTTAGTTTGAAGCCAGTGAGTGCGCCTTGTCAAACGACATAAACCGACCCTGCATGCGCCTCTGAGCCCCAATCTCCCGAAAACGAGTGCTCCGGCGCGTTTCTGTTGCTCCGGTAGGGGCGCAGAACTGCTGCTCCCCGTGTCGACACAATTTCTCTGTCGCACAAGTACGGCGTTGGTTTCGATTTTGGGCCGGCTGGATGCAAAAAAAAACGGCCAAGCGGGAGGATGCGCCGGGCCGTCCTTTGTCTGAGGGGTGCTATTTCTTCTGCTCGATGGAAAACGCAAAGTCGAAAACCATATCTCCCACGGGTACACGCAGGGAAAGTTCGCGGGCGCTACCGTCACGGTCAAACCACATCACGCCCGAGGTCTTCTGCCCGGTGGGCAGCGACATGTTCCTGAGAGCGATGGCCTTCAGATCCACGGATTCGCTGCGGGCAAATGTGGCAGGCCTTGCCAAAGCAAGTGTCATGTGGGGGTTGAGATAATCCGGCGCAGGCGATGTACGCCGCGCAACCTCAACCGGCGCATTCCTGGAGTGGAGCACAACAGCGCTCGGCGATGGCATCGCGTCCGCAGATGTCCAAAGAACCTGATGGGTCGGCGTATGCGCCAGTTTCAGCGCGTCCGTGGCGCGTAGCGGTCTGAGATTCGGCTCTAATTCATCGAGCGTCACGATTCCAGGGAGCACATCCACGCTACCCCCACTTTGATTCGAAATCGCCACGTTTGTCCGGTACTTCCATCCGCTGTCCTGCAACGAGACCTGCACGGTGATGCCGTTGGCAGTAATGGACTCCACACTGCGCCCGCGGCTCACGAATGCATCGCAGCCCGGCGCGCCCGCTTCCCAGCGGACCACGCCATTCACTGGAGTCGCCACCGATGGCTGCGGTTTTGCCACCACCGATGTTTCTCCAGCGTCTGTCGCCAGATACATGCGTGCGACGTAGCCTTCCTGGCCGTCCCGAGTGCGGATCAGGGCGGTATAGCCTTCCTGATCGGAGAGAACCGCGATCGTATCGCCACAGGTAAGCGAGCCAACGATGTGCAGTGGGAGAGCCTGCTGCTCATCCGAGGTGAACGGAATAGCTGTCAAGCCCGGGCATTTGACCACCGCCGTGGGTAGCCTCACAGGAGCAACGTTGGGGGTTTCTTCCGCGCTGAGCGCTGGCAAACCAGCCAACAATAGTGCGGAAGCGACCATGAGACATTTCGGGGACGCGAGCATAAATCTTCCCTCCTCAGTACTTTCTAATTTTCAGGAATCCAGCACGCTATGATTGCAATTGTTGGACTTGCGAGTGCCAGGGTCTATAGGTCCCGAGTACCAGAGGACAGGTAGCTCTCGTGCTACTGCCGTAGCCATGATTCATGGTAGAAAAAGTACAGGTGAAGCGTGCTAGTGTTGTGTCCCGGAAATTCAAAGAAAAAGTGCGGAGTCCTCAGG
>JBAVHY010000210.1:0-1630 GCA_049686315.1 Candidatus Acidiferrum sp.
GTTGTCCGCGTGGCCATGCTGCTCAGCGGCTTGCATAAGGCCGATTTGCAGGAAGCCGGTCTCGGCCTGCTCGCAACCTTCTTCCGCGTGAACCTCGCTCTTCTGCTGGGCGCGCTGTGGACGATCCCGGTTGGTGTTGCGATCGGCTTCAATCCACGCCTGGCGCGCATCGCCCAGCCGCTTGCCCAGATCGCCGCTTCCGTGCCGGCAACTGCGCTCTTCCCCGTGGTGCTCCTCCTGCTGATCCGTGTAGGCGGAGGGCTTGGCTTAGGCTCCATCGCTCTTCTATTATTAGGGACGCAGTGGTACATCCTTTTTAACGTCATCGCTGGTGCTATCGCGATCCCGACGGACCTGAAGGAGTGCTGCTCGGTTTTCCGGCTCGAAGGGATCGAGCGCTGGAAAAAGCTGATCTTGCCAGGCATCTTCCCCTACCTGGTTACCGGCTTGGTGACGGCATCGGGCGGCGCATGGAATGCGAGCATCGTAGCCGAGTACTTCCACTTCAAGGGCCACATCTACACCACCACCGGCCTGGGAGCCACGATCAGTCAGGCTACCGACAGCGGCAACTTCGATCTGCTCCTCGCTGCCACCATCCTCATGGCCGCCACGGTAGTGACCGTCAATCGCCTCGTATGGCGCAGGCTTTACGCGCTAGCCGAGACGCGTTACCGCCTCGAAACCTGACAGGATTATTTTCGTTTTCGAATCATCTCTGGTTATCGCAGTCATCACTCAAAGTCAGTTTTCCTTCGTGGCACGTCGTGTCGTTCGTGGTTCCCGTTCTTATTTCATCAGAATTTAACGTGCTCTTCATACCGTCGAAACGCTCTTTCGATATGGATATACCATGCCATCAAACCACCTGCAGAAAGGTGAGACGCAAGCCAGAGTCCTCTCCCGCGTCGCACAATTGCCCGGCCTAGCCGGAAAGTGGACTCCGGTCGGCAAAGTCAGAGATTTATACCGCCGCGTACAGCATTCGCCACAGGGTTTTCGTCTGGAGAATCTGCTCGCCGAAATGCGGATCGAATTGCAGATACACTCTGCGGATCGCACCCGCATTCCCCTGACCGGGCCAGTAGTTGTCGTGGCCAATCATCCTTATGGTGTGCTCGACGGGGCGCTACTGACTGTCCTTCTCACGGGTGTTCGACCCGACGTGAAGATTCTCACCAGTTCCATGCTCGGAGACATTCCCGAGCTGCAGCGCAACTGCATTTTCGTCGATTCTTTCCAGACCGACCGCTCCCTCGAATCCAACCGCAAAGCGATCCGTGAGGCCCTGGCATGGTTGGAGCAGGGAGGCATGCTAGCCATTTTTCCCGCAGGGGAGGCATCGCAGTGGCACATGCCAGCCGCACTCCTGGCCGATCCAGAGTGGAGCGATACGGCGGTGCGCCTCATCCGCCGGACCGGCGCCACGGCGCTGCCGGTGTATTTGTGCGGACACAATGGCGTCGGATTCCAGTTACTGGGCATAATTCATCCCAGGCTGCGCACGGCATTCCTTTTGCAGGAATTTCTGAAGCAGGAAGGCAAGACCGTGGAGGTCCGCGTGGGCAGCCCGGTTGCAGCCGACGCGCTTTCTGCGGTAGGCGGCGACCGTGAAGCCATGGAGTATCTC
>JBAVHY010000211.1:0-2120 GCA_049686315.1 Candidatus Acidiferrum sp.
TCTAACAGCTGACGGCATTCCAAGTCCTTCAAGCGCCCAGTCGGTCGTTTCCAATCCAATAACTCGCACACTGTGCGCGCCATTTCGGTAACTGCCAATCCGGCATAGTTCTTCGTGATCTCGCGAATCAACTCTAGTTCCTGCCGCGTGAAGATCCGGCCACGGAAGGACGAAGTTGCGCATTCCCGAGCCGCGCTTTTTTCGGGGAAAAAAGCTTGACTCAAGTTCATGGGTGCATCGGCAAAGTGGTACTCTTGCCCGGCAGCGCAGCAAAAACAACCGATTCGCCTGCGAGCGTACCCTCGGAATGCATGGCTGTTTGATCAGGATAGGAGGCTGCAGTTTGCTTCCGTTGACCCGGGGAACGAGCCCGTTGTCGGCAGGGCGGTGCCACATCCAGTACCCTGCTCATGTTTGGGCTCACCAGTAAGCCGATCAGAACATTAAGCGGGTTTTTTCCTTGCTGCCGTGCGGTCGCCAGAATGCTGCTGAGCACCGCCTGGGCATGCGCTCCCTTATCGGTGCGGTTTCCGCCCCAGTTCTTGCGGGCCACCACCAACGGTCGCAGAGCGCGCTCCGCCGCATTATTGGTAGCATCCAGTCCCGGACAATAAAGAAAGGTGAACAGGTACGGCCTCTCCCGGCGGAGATGATTGGCCAATCGCCGGTTAGCAGGATCGCGGTAGGATCGCGCCAATAGCCGATCCATCTCGGCTTCCAATCGCCCGGTGGCCGTCCACAGGCCATGGGTCGAGAGCTCGCGCTGGCCATAGCGATCTCGCAAAGCCAAGCCCTTCTCCAATGTGGCTTTCACCGCTAAGGGAAAATGCGCCGCGATTGGAGAGCACACTTCCAGCATGTCACGGCAGCGGCGAATCAGATGCGAGATGCAGCTCTGATGCCCGGCCCGGAGGAACTTGTAATAAACGGCCCATCCGTCGTGATTGAGCCAACCTTCGTAGTCCGCACCCAACAGCGAGGCGGCTTGTTCGAAGCCTCGTCCTGGCAGAATGTCACAGACGGTCACCTGCTCGCTCACCACCACCCATAGCCAGCGCAATTGCGCCGCCACATTCCAGCCGGTTTCATCGATGCCATTAACCATGCTGCTTTGGGCGGCAGCACGAAGAGCGTGCCAGGTGGCTTCTCCGCGTCGTGCCACCCGATCCACCGCTCGGCAAACGGTGCTGCGGTTAACCTTGAGGTGAAAAGCATCCCGTAACACAGCAGCCACATCAGCATGCGGCATGCCCAACCCTTTATTCATCTTGACCGCCAGGGCCAAAGCCTCCGACCCTAGTTGCACCGCCGCCGCCCCCAGAGCATCGGAGGTCTGCCGTGCATCACGCCCCTGGACGCGTGCATTGCACTTTTGACAACGGCAAATGGAAATATCGAAGCGCCGCCAGATCGTCTTCCGCACAATCTCCTGTTGATACTGGCACTCGATCCTCTCTACTTGGAGCTCGCCGCCACATTGACACTGCGCGGGAGCCGGTACAGCGATCACTTCGTCAACTCTGTCGGGAATGGACTTGCTGGATCGTTGGCCGTAGGCCGAACCGCGCTTCCGCCCCGGTGTTCGCGGATTTTCTTTTGGCTGGCGGCGAGAAAAGGGAGCCGCTTGGCGCTTGTTGGCCCGCTGTGCTTCTTCCAGTTGCCGCTTCAGCCGCTCATTCTCTTGTCGTAATCGATCCTGGTCTTCTCGCAGCCGTTCCTTCTCCTCTTTCAGCCGCTCTCGATCCTGCCGCAGATCCTCGTTCTCCCTGCGTAAGCGCTCAATCTCCCGCCGAGCGTCACGCCATCGCTCTTGCAGGGAAGCGATCTTCTCGCGCAGCGTCGCGATCGGATGAAAGGCCATGGAATGTCTTGTACTCCAAGCCTACCGTACCGAAACGTGCATAGTTTGTCCAGCCCCTTTGTGCCCTTTGCATGGATGATGGACTTAGTTGATTAACATTCATCAGAGATAACGAAGGAACAACCAAAATCAGAAAGGTTCAGAGCGGTAAACAAATACGCCGGTACCAGCCCGAATGCGTAGATTTTTATTTTCCCGTATTGCAGCCAAGATATCATCAGAGAATTGCCGCTTCGCTCTCATGCGCCCATCATCTAGC
>JBAVHY010000212.1:0-1501 GCA_049686315.1 Candidatus Acidiferrum sp.
ATTCAAGAGAAACATTATCTCTTCGAAAAAGCGCTTGGTGATGAAAGAACCAAGGATTTGGAGAACCTGGGCAAGAAATTCTGGAAATTGCAAAAGCGTATAGATCACTTGCAGGGCGAGCTTCCAAGTGGAAGAGACGGTGTGCACCCGCTATCAAGCAACAGGTCAGCACCTCTTTCCGATCATGGAAGGGGTCTTCTCCGTGTCGACTGCTAACGGATTTGCGGTGTCGGACGGTTTGAGTGTTTGGCTGAAGGTCGCAGAGCAGACCAGGGTAAGTCCTTACCTGGCACCCGCGCAGGTTACTCATGTGGTTCCTCCCGGGACTGCGAGTCGCTTCGTGGCTGCTGCTCCGTCGGGCTGCTCCCAACGCCTGCTGATGTTACGGACCGAGAAGGAAAGGGGCGAGCGGCGTTGCTGGTGAATAGCCACCCAAGGGCGATGCCCGCCAATCCACTTATTGGAGCAGAGTACTGTGTAATGTTACTCTCTTTCCCGGACGCAACGGCGAGAATGACAACAGCCGCGAGGGCGAATACAATTATCATCGAGACGATCAAACGCCAGGCGTCCATTCGGCCGTAATGCCCGAACTCCCGCGGTTCACGGAGATCCTCCGGCCGGGAACCGTGCCAACCTCCTGGAAGATTTGCCTGCCCGTTAAGCGATGAAGCAATCTCAATCAACGTACGGGACCGGTCGAGATCATTATCGGCAGCAGCCGCGACTGCCTGCTCATAAAGACCTTTAGCTGCAAGCTCCGGTGCTGTCAGAGCGCGGGTCAATACTGCCGTCTCTTTGCCTCCGAACAGACCGTGCCCGCCACCCACACGCTTGTCGACATAAGCAAAGGGAACGTTTTGGCTCTCGAAGCTGGAGTTGGCCATCTACCTAACCAATCAGAAAGGAATGGGTTCGGGTCTGCCGATCGGAACTGCGGGTAGCGTCGATCCAGAGGCTGAGCGTCGCCGCCTTTGGGGTCCTGCCCACCCTCGCTACTGCATCGATCGTCACGGCAAGGCGTACTTGCATCACTCACCTTCCTTACTCCTAAATGATCTCGATCGAGCGCTCCGAGTCAAGGGCAAGCCGCTTCGCGAACCCGGACACGGTCTGACCGCGCACGCGGCATGTCCGCCGAGGCGATCGCGCACATCACCTAACGCAGTGATCGCACGATGCCGGTAATCGCGGGAAATTACCTTCGCCGCCTGGGAGGCGATAATCTGGCAGGCCCTGCGCTGATGCCGTGCATTCTCTTCGCGCCACCGGATCCAGCCCTATCGCTCATGGCAGGCTTGCCTGAGGCGGGAAAGCTCACCGGCGATCGGCCCCGATGGGGTGCGTCCGGCCGGGACCATTCGGGCATCTGGCTGCGAAATGCCGCCGCCGGTTTGTGCCTGCTGGCTGCCTCTGCGGCGGTGGTGAGTTTCACTGCGCAGTACCGGCTGGTTTATGCGACCCGCCGGTTGGCTGTGGTGGCAGGGCTGGAGGCCGCGAT
>JBAVHY010000213.1:0-1579 GCA_049686315.1 Candidatus Acidiferrum sp.
AAGCACGACTTTTTGATTGACGGATTCGAGGAAAGGCTTCTGCCAGAAGTGACAGTAGGTCGTCGCCCATTGAATCTGTGACTACCCAAGCCGTGTCGATTTCTGACCGGCGTGATTTGCTGAACGCTTTTACCAAAGTCTCTACGCGCTCATCCTGCATAACAGCACAGAAAATATCATGAGGTGACGCGCAAGTCCCGAGTAACAGCGTTTCTGTCCATTTGAAGTCATCGGGCACAAACACAGAATCAAATCCAAACCCAACTGGTTCAACGACGGCTACTGTGGTTTTTGTTCGCCTAGCTGGAATAGCACGTCGATCTCCGTGTCCACTTCCACCGGTTTTCCTTCGAGAAGAGTTGGCTGGTAGATCCATTGTCGAACGGCGTCAAGGGCAGCGTCCACCAGCAACGGGTGCCCCGATATCACTTGCAATTGCATTACAGTTCCGTCCCTGCCAATGATCGCATGCAGTTTCACCACTCCCTGAATTTGTCCCTGCCGGGCGAGTAAGGGATAGATTGGCTGCACTCTCTTCACAAGCTTTGCCGCCGCGACGTTTCCTCCTATCCGGACGCGTCCCAAGTCGCCAGCCACGGATGGAGCCGTCACCGCCACTTCATCCGTTGATACATTCAGCGATGAGATCATCTGAAGATGGCAATCCGTCGAAGTTCGCAAACACGCAAGCCTCCCACGACGCAAAAGCCTCAATTCTGTTGCCTCTGGGAAGGTGTTGGGATACGAAGCGCTTTCGAGGTCTTTTGCGAACGGTGCAAGCTCCTCGTCCCCGTTGATAAATTTCACACCCAGCACTTTGGGCCCCGGCGAAAGCAGAATCCAAAACTCAGCGAATCCCTCCATCTGGTGAGAATTCCTGACAGCTACTGTCCTCGATTCCTTCAGCAGCCTGTGGCCCTCTTCGATCATTTCATCGGTTTTCGTGTCGGGCCCAGCGAGCGCAGCCAGCCGTTCCCGCGTCTCGGTTGCCGATGGATCGGAAGCCAAGGCCATCTGGTACATTCGAACGGCGTCCGATTTCCTTCCCAGTTTTTCGTAAATCTGCCCTAAATGATCGCTATTAATGCTGAGCGAGTGGACCATCCAGGCGCATCTTACGTATTTTTCTGCCTCCGGAAGGTCATTCTCTTGAAATCGAATCCACCCCCAAGTATCCCAGTACGATGCGATTCGCGAAGCTAGGTTGGTGTCTTCTCTGGCCACATGCTCCAGCGAAGTGTTCCGCATCTGCAGCACAGTGGCGGCAATCGCCGATTGTGCATATCTTTCCGCTTGCTGCAGATCCACCCTGTCCACCGCCATCTCGTACGCTACTGCGTTCCAGCGTGTGGGAATGGGCTGCAGTTGCGCGGATTTCTCCAGCGCCTTGGCCGCCTTTTCCAGTTCATTTGTCTTCGCGTATGCGCGGCCCAAGTTGAAGGGAATGCTCGGATCATCGGGGGAAATCGCCGCGGCAATGTCCAACTCCGCAATCGCTTTCTCGTATCGCTTGTCCAGGATGTAGACGCGGCCAAGGTTGGCGTGCGCCCACAGATCCTTGGGGTTGATTTCAATTTGT
>JBAVHY010000214.1:0-1702 GCA_049686315.1 Candidatus Acidiferrum sp.
GACCAGATGTATAAAATGGTTGGGCAACCTGCACTTCGAAGAGTCGATCACGAACGTAGGCTTGAACGGTTGAAAGCCATTATCGCCGAACTGATGTCCTTTACTGATTGGAAGGAGCTGTAACGACGAGAACTTCGGCCACGCTACCCCTGTCAAACAGTTACGTGGTATTTTTGACCTTGCCGGTGGCTCATTCTCCGCTTTGGGTGATCTCCCAGAGGAGGGCTGTAATGTCGCCCCGCAAAGAACGCACATTTGATCCCAAGACCTTCCTGTCTCAGGCCGGCCTGGGAAGAACAATTCTGCAATATCCAAAGAACAAAGTGATTTTCGCGCAAGGGGAACCCTGTGACGCCGTTTTCTACATTCAAGACGGCAGGGTAAAGCTCACAGTCCTATCCACGCGGGGCAAAGAGGCTACCATCGCCCTGCTAGGACCAGGAGAGTTTATGGGCGAGTCGTGTATTACCTCCGACCAGCCTTTGCGCATGTCGTCTGCTTTGCCACTCACAGATTGCCGCATCCTTAGAATCGAAAAGACGGCGATGCTAAAGGTGCTCCACCGGGAGCACGCATTTTCGGACCTTTTTGTCGCGTATCTGGTCTCACGCAACAATCATATTCAAGAGGACCTGGTTGATCAGCTGTTCAACTCTGCTGAAAAGCGGTTGGCACGAATTCTTTTGTTGTTGGCTCATTTTGGAAAGGAAGGGAGATCGGAGAGTGTAATTCCGAAAATGAGCCAGGAGACTTTGGCGGAAATGGTCGGCACGACCCGGGCGCGGGTTAACTTCTTTATGAATCGGTTCAGACAACTGGGGCTTATTGACTATAACAACGGTGGGTTGGAAGTTCACAGTTCGTTGCTCGACATCGTGCTCCACGACTGAATGGTCGCTACTCAAAGATTCCGTCATAAAGTGTACCCATTTGAACACCTTCTAGCACCTGAATCCGGCGATATTCACGGCTGAAGAATTCGTCGCAACTGTACGTATTTGAACAGTTCCGGCGTTCATGAATCGTTTTCGGTGCAAACAGGTCGAGAGCGTAGCAGTCCTGGGTTTCAAGAAGCTTGCCAAGACCTTTTTCACAGACACTGTTGAAAACTCTTCCCACATCTTCGAGCCCCTTCTTTACGAGGAAGAGCGAGGTAAACGCTGCCACCGTGTCCTCTTGAGATACCGCCAACTCCACCGTGAGTCCGCTGATAGCAGCTGGCGAAAAACACACCGTAGCCTAAACTGGCAGCGGCGTCAGGAGAGATCTGTCATGCGAATCATTCCCATATCCCTACAGGAATGCATAGATCGGGCCGAGCATGCCCCGTTTCCCAACCGAGCGCAAAGCGCCACCGTAGTGCGGCCTAAGCGGGCAGATGCGGCGACGAACGAAAGCGGCAGACGAGTTCAGAGCATGGCACATTTTCTGCTCCGGCTCAGATCGCGTTGGGACCTCTGGTCGCGACCAGCAACTTCAATATGACGGCAGCGTTGCGCACCGTTCCCGCGATCGATAAAAGTGCGAACGACAGGGGCGGATGTTGTTTCGCCAATGCCTCAAGACGAGTGCTGACCCCATGGAGCTGGTCAACTTCGTTCAGGAGCGCCTCAAGAAACTTGGGTACCGTATTGCAGCCATGATTCCTTCTTCGTTCGGCGCTGTTGTCTCCCGCGGGTGGCAACGCTTCAGGCCGCTTGAG
>JBAVHY010000215.1:0-2476 GCA_049686315.1 Candidatus Acidiferrum sp.
AAACTGTAGTGAGGACCAAGAAAGCTCCCACCGTGCCGCCTGCGAACAACGCCACACTGGATACTTCGGAGAAGCCTTTCGCTGAGTCATGAACAGGTGTGAACGGGGAAGAGTATTCGAGGCCGACACATACGAGTGCGGCGATGGGCAGAGTAGCTGACGACGCAGCCGTCATGGCCAGCATCTTCCATGATGCGTCCAAGATTTTGCGTAACCAAAGACAGACGGATAGCGCCGTACCGAATAGAACGCCGGGCAATAGCTCGCCGAGGATGCCTTTTGACTTCGGTAGCGCACAAATTGCCAACAGCGCTGAAAAAAACCCGGCGAATCCCAAAATTACCATCGACTTAAGTATGAGTTTCTGATTCATGTGGGAGTCGCAGCATTGGGCCGATTGCGCGTCACTCAGGACATTCTACGATTTGAAAAATTGCACCGTCAATTCCACACGCCCGATATGTGGCGAAACCGGAAACTTGATTTCTGCTGGAATGCACTTCTCCGCGAACGCTGTTTACCGATTGCAGTTCGTAAATGTCCCCCAGCAGCGAGCCAGCTTTTCAGTTTCAAAGGTCGGGCACACCGTGAACACGCATGGCTCGCGGATGGAATTCAGCGCGGAGAGCGAGCGTATTATCGTGGCCCAGAAGAGGCGTTTTGGCCGAGGCTTTGCAGTGGAATACGATGCTTTTCGAGTCAGGATCGAGGGTGGCTCGGCCCTCGATTTGTTTGGGGAAATGGAACTCGACGCGAGGTTCTTCCTGCTCGGTTCCGTCGAAAAAGCGCAGCCTTTCCAGGTCGAGTGCCATGCCGCTCGTTAGCTCCAGGAACACTGAGTCGTGCAAATCTTCCTTTGCGTCCCGCAGAATGCGGAGCGGTTCACTTCCTTCAATCACAAGAACATAATCCGTCAGTTCATCGGCCCGAAGCGGCTCTCCGGTCAACGCAGGATTTCTCAACTGGATGAGACGCTGTTGTGCCAGGCGGATCGTCTTCGAGGACCACCAAATTACGGGAACGCTAGGTTGCGGCTTGCTGCGGCTGATCTGAATGCCGGGAACCGCATTCGTGTTATTGGCATTTACAGGGGCGTCGGTCACCATGCCGGTCAGAGGATCTGTGTGGCGTGAGGTAAACTCCCGTTCCAGCTTGACTCTCGCGGGACTCCACGGAGAATCTTGCAGAATCCGAGAAACATCAGTCAGATTCCATTTTGCCGGCACTTTGTCCCACGGCGATTCGCTGAGCGAAGCAGGGAGGGCTAGCAAGGCAACGAGGATAAATCGTGTCATCATTAGGCGATCAAGCGCACCCTATAATAAGGACGTCGATGCTAGCAGTACGAATAAAGTTGTATCGTGGGGTCGGAAATGAGCATTAACTTCGGCAGCAGTTGGTGCTCGCAACTGGGGACAAGTCCTGTTAGTGGGGTACTCGTCAATTTGGCTGGCCCGGATCCGCAGCGGATTTCAAGTCTGCGATTACGCTGTTTCCCAGGACCTTGACCAGCCGCGAACGGAAGCGCGTATTATCAATGTCGTATTCTCCGAACCGTTTTGGCAATCAGAACTGTGATTGACGCGAAGGAGAACCGAACGTGAAGCTTTGTCTTGCATTGTTTTTGTCCGCTCTCCTCGCAGGGCTGGCGTCTGCCCAGAAACAACCTACCAAGCCACCTTTCACGCTCGTCCTAGGCGCCGAAAAGCCGACAGCAACTTTGGGCTCGGACGTTTGGGTGAAGGTCCGCTGGACGAATACTTCCGACCAAGCGTTGGACGCCAGTGCGAACATCCTAGACGCAACAAACGTAGACCCAAACTTCCTCTTCGTGTCGTTCGACGGGGATGGTCGTCCCGTACCGAGGAAGGTATATAAGTTCCCACAAACCTCAGGGCATGCTGAGTTCGGGACGCTCGCTGCCGGAGAGAGCATCACGCGGGATGTGAATCTCGCCCGTCTTTTTGAATTTAAAAAACCGGGAAAATACACACTTCAGGTTTCACGTTTGATACCACAAGCGCTAGGGGGAGGTACGGTCAAATCGAATGTACTCACGATAACCGTGAGTGGCGGCTAGTGCCACATGTACGATTACCGCTGCTGGGTCGAGCGGGCCTCGATGGAGTAATCGATTCTTTGCTCGCTGCTCAACACGTACTCGAGATGTTCCGTCGCACGCTGCCAAAAAACACTACTCGCCGTCGCCTCGACCGGCTCTCCAACCGTCTCACCAAAATCCTTATCGAAGCGCGCAAGCTCGCGACGCCATAAGAACGGGCAGAGATTGGCCGGTAATGTAGCGTTCCCGGAAACTTGGGTACCGGAACCCGTCTGCTAGTGAGAAAGGACCTCGATGACAATGGAGACAAGCGCGTATATGCAGAAACACAATTCTCCGGCGCTCAACAAGCTAAAGAGATTGTAAGCTCCGCCCGGCTCCCCCTCCGTTTTGCGACGCCCAGCACTGGAAATC
>JBAVHY010000216.1:0-11053 GCA_049686315.1 Candidatus Acidiferrum sp.
AAGAACCGGTCTGAAGACCGGCCACTACAAACCCAGGAAAAGCAGAACGCTCGACGCGGATGACTTTGCGAACATGGGGCGCCGCAGTGTTGCGCCCCTACGGTGTTGCACGTGGGCTCTTGGGCGCGCCACAGTGGTACTCCACACGCGAGTGCTTATCGCACTCCCGCTCCAGCGCCGTAGGCGCGGCACTCGCCGCGATCTCGCCGCCTCCTCCACTCTGTTATCTGATATCAGTGCTGTCCCAAGAAAGTCTGAGTGCTCCACTGCAACTGCTTGATTGAGTGGAGGTAAAGGGCGCCTGTGAAGTTTTCGATTTCAATTTTTTGCTTCCCGTTTGGCCCCATGTTACTGCTTCCTCGCTAGTTCTGGAGGCAGTGGATGAATCTTGGCCGAACCGTCTTTTCTCAGCTCGTGAACTTTTTCCCGACCTACAAGTTTCAGATTTGCGTCGATCGCTACCAGGGCAATCGCTACGTCAAAGAATTCTCCTGCTGGGATCAGTTCCTTTGTTTGGCCTTCGCTCAGCTCACCTACCGCGAAAGTCTCCGCGATATCGAAGCCTGTCTGCGTGCCCAGCAACCCAAGCTTTATCACATGGGCTTCCGGGGGCAAGTTTCTCGCAATACCCTGGCACACGCCAACGAGCATCGCGACTGGCGCATCTATGCCGATTTCGCTCAGAGCCTGATTGCCACCGCCCGCGATCTCTATCGCGACGAACCTTTTGGAGTGGAGTTGTCCGAGACCGTGTATGCCTTCGACTCCACAACCATCGATTTGTGCTTGGCACTTTTTCCGTGGGGAAAATTTCGCCGCCACAAGAGCGCCGTGAAAGTGCACACTCTGCTGGATCTACGAGGAAGCATTCCGACCAATGTTTATGTGACTGGGGGCCAAGTCAACGACGTCAATCTTCTGGACCAGTTGCTTCTCGAAGCCGGGTCGTTTTACTTGCTCGATCGCGGTTATATAGACTTTGCTCGCCTATACATCTTTACCCAAGCTTGCGCCTTCTTCATCACACGCGCCAGAAAAGATCTACAGTTCTACCGTCGCTATTCGCGCCCTGTCGAACGATCCTCAGGACTGCGCTGCGACCAGACCATTCTGCTGACCGGAGTCCGCACCGCCAAGCGCTATCCCGATCCCTTGCGACGCATCCACTATCTCGATGTCGAGAAGGACTTACGGCTCACCTTCCTGACCAACAATTTTCTTCTCTCGGCTTTGACCATCGCCCAACTATACCGGGAACGCTGGCAGGTGGAATTGTTCTTCCGCTGGATCAAACAGCACCTGCGCATCCAAGGCGTTCTATGGCACCAGCGAGAACGCGGTGAAGACCCAAGTTTGGGTGGCCGTCTCCGTCTACGTGCTGGTGGCGATTGTCAAAAAGCAACTGGGACTGGAGTTGAGCCTCTACAAAATCTTGCAGATTCTCAGCGTGACCGTTTTCGAAAAAACCCCCATTTTAGAAGGGTTTTCTAACTTCAGTGACGAGTTCTCGGACGGCGAGTCCTGTATGCAATTGAATCTATTCGACTTTTAATGGGACAGCACTGATCTGATATCTCCCATTCCATTACCTTTCCATCTACTCCTCTCATCCCCTCCCACACAACCACTTGCTCCATTCCCTCTCTCCCAGTAAATTGGATTGTTGGGATTCATCCGGCACCTCATCCCACTGTCACTTGTTTTTGGAGGCTTTCTCATGCGGACGCGCAACATTCTTATCTTTGCTGGCTCCCTGCTTCTTAGCGCCATCGCCGGCAGCCTGGTCGGTCCCAAGCCCGTTCTCGCCGTCGCTCGCGAGCTGATCGAGCTCCAGCGCGATGTCACCTCTCTCCTCCAAGGTCAAAAAGATCTCACCACCCAAATGACTCAGGACCACACTGTCCAAAAGACGCTCATCGAGCAGTCCTCGGACACCGTCAACAAGCTCAACACCACCATGAGCAGCCTCCAGAAATCCGTCCAGGACGTTCAGGCCAACTCCGGCACGCGTCTCGACACCATGTCCACTCAAGTCCAGGGCCTCTCCGATAATCTTGAGGAAATCAAATCCCGCCTCGGCAAGGTCAATCAGCAGCTCGCCGATCTCCAGAACTCCGTACAGAGCATTGATGCTCGTCTCGCCGGCGCTGCTCCCTCTTCCACTCCCGCTGGTTCTGGCGGCGCTCCTTCTACCACTTCCCCAGGCGGTTCCGCCGCTGCCCCCACTGCTCCTCCTCCCTCCGCGGACACACTCTATTCAAATGGTCTCCGCGACATCACCAGCGGCAAATACGATCTTGCGCGTTCCGAATTTCAGGATTATTTGAAGTACTACGGCGACACCGACCTCGCCTCAAACGCCCAGTTCTATCTCGGCGAAATTTCCTACACCCAGAAAAATTATGATCAGGCGGTTCAGGAATTCGACAAGGTGCTCAGCAACTATCCCAAGAGTTTCAAGCTGGCTCCTGCGCGGCTGAGAAAGGGCCAGTGCCTGATTGAACTCGGCCAGAAGGCCTCTGGCGTTAAAGAACTCCGCGATGTCGTCAAGCGCTTTCCCGGCAGCCCGGAAGAGCGCATCGCCCGCGCCAAGCTAAAGGAATTGGGCGTCCCCGTAGTCGCCGCCGCCGCCCACTAACCATCACTCCTTGGGTGCCCCACCCTTTGCACTTTTTGCAAAGGGTGGGCTCTTTCGCTCTAACGCCGCAACTTTCTTCTCCCTACTCTTTCGTGTACAAAATCAAAACCCTCATCCCCCCGGCTCAATGATGTCCACCACCGGCCGACGACGCAGACGCCGCACTACTCGCCGACGACGATCCTGACGACCCTCCCGAATGTCCACCGCCTCCGCTACTGCCACCACCACCACTCGAGGACGCGTGCGAACCCCCGCCGCCTCCCGAATTCGACTGGTGCGACGCACTCTGCGATCCTCCTCCGCCTCCTCCACTCGATCCGCGCGACGACCCGCCGCCTCCATTGCTTCCCGCGCCTCTCCCATTCCCATTCATCTGCACGTGGTTGACGCTGGTGTTATGCCCTCCCAAATGCGCGATCACTCCCACACGCGCATTCCCTTCCGCATTTCCCTTTGCCACAAAATTCTTCGTCTTATAGTCGTACTGTATCGGTGCCGCATTCTTCTGCTCGCCGCTGGGCTTTCCACTTGGACTTGCCGCCCGCGTTGCATCTCCCACCAGCTTCGCTTGGATCACCGGTGCTGTCACTCGCGGCGCCCCCTGAAGAAATCCTTTTTCTATCCTTGACGGAGGACTCGTCAGCAGTTGCATCCCCTTGGGAGCGGGCTCTACCCCCGCCTTTACTCCGCCCTTCCCTTGCGTAAGCATCAACACCCCCGACTTCGCATTGATCGGCGGTTTCCCTTTCTGATCCAGCGGGTGTGGAGGAATCACTCCAACCCCATGCGGAACTTTCACATAATGGCAGTGGTGGTGGTGTCTTTCACGCCCACCCGCAACCCACATCCAGTCCATTCCGCAATTTCCCGCGAACCAGCCCATTTGATCAGGGTACCCGCACGCATTCACCCAACTCCCCGCAAAGCAGGAACCATAGCCCGCTCTCGATAGCGTGAATGTCTGCTCAGGTTCATTCGCTGCCACTAACCCCGGCGCACTCGGCCGTCCCACCGAATACATCCACGCTTCCATCGGGCATCGATTCACAAGCGCCTTATTGATCACGAAATCTCTGCGTCCTACCCCTGTGCTGACGGGAACGTACCCTGCTTCTACCTGTTCCGCTTTCTCAACTGGTTCCCAGCATCTCCCGTAAGGTTCGCAATCAAAAAACTTTCCGTTCTTTACCATGCCGGCCAATCCCGGAATGGGCTCCTTCATTCCTGTCTCTCTTAATCCTTCGGCGATCAACGCCTGTCTCTCCGCCCTCCGCGTCTTCACCCACTGATCCCATTCATCGCCCTCCGGAAATTGCTTCAATTCCTTCAGCGAAATCAACGTTCCGTCAACATACGCGGCGGATTCCCCCGCCTTCAGAATTACTCTCGGTCCAAATAATCCGGCGGACAGAGGCACTTCTCCCTCCACCGCCTGGATTACCGTTCCGTTCAGCGTGCCTTCCACCCGCATCGTTCGCGTCTCTGGAACTTTCATTTTCGTTGTCAGCGTGTCAAGCTCGATCACATCCTGTCCTCGCGACACGTGCGCAATCGTTGCCGTCCCCGATACCAAGTTCAACTGCGCCTCCGTCGCTTCCCCTGTCACCCGCAGCTTCTTGAATTGCAGCACCGTTCCTTCCGCCAGGTACACCATGGTGCCATTCTCAAACTCGATCTCCGCCCGCCCTTTCTCCGTCGCCAGCGTGTATCCGTCCTCCATCGCCTGGCCCGTACTCACTCGTACCCAGTCGTTTCCCAGCAAAGGTTTTCCTTTATGATCGGGGGAAAACTTCACCTCTCCCGCGGCGTAGCTCACCCACACCATTTCCGGCTCGCTCGCTTCCTTCGCTTTTGTTTGGGGAATTATCAGAACGCTCGTAAAGCAAATCATCAGGCAGGACATCAACTTCGGGGTGGCGCTCATGTTGCAGCCTCCAGAACCAGCCATTAACCCCTTGCTAACCATACGACGTTAGCAAAACTCCCGCGGTTACACCTCGCTTCTGGCACTCTTTCACTCTTCTACTCTTTCACTTTTCTTCTTCTCTGCGCTCCTCCGTGCCCTCAGCGCCTCCGTGGCCAATCCTCACTCTTCTCCCACCAACGCATAACTCACAAACGCAAACCTCTTCCCGTCCGGTGACCACGACGGCACATTGATCGTCCCCTGCCCCCCAAAAAACTTCGCTACCACGGTAGTCTTCCCGTCCGCCATCGACATCATCCGCAGCATCACATCCTTATTCTCAGGGTGTCCTTCCACGCTCGCATCGAATGTCAGAAACACCATCCACTTCCCATCCGGCGAAAAATGGGGAAACCAGTCATTCCCCTCTCCAAAGGTCACCTGCTCTTGCTCGCTTCCGTCCGCCTTCATCCTCCAGATCTGCATGTGCCCCGTCCGCACGGAATTGAAATAAATGTATTTCCCATCCGGCGTGTATTCCGGCCCGTCGTCCAATCCCTTCGCCGTCGTCAAGCGCTTCTCTTCTCCGCCCGCCGTCGAAATCGCATAAATATCAAACTCCCCGTCACGCTGACCCACAAACGCCAGCGTCTTCCCGTCCGGCGACCATCCGTGCCAGTACGATGGCGCATTCTTCGTAATCCGCCGCGGCGCTCCTCCCGTAATCGGCAAAAGGTACACCAGCGAATTGTGCTCCTCCTGCGACTGGTCGCTAATCACCAGCTCTTTCCCGTCCGGCGAAATCCCGTGATCGTTGTTGCACCGCACCGCAAATCCCGTGTCAATCGTCTGCGTTGTCCCTCCGGTAACCGCAATCGTCTCGATCTTCCCATTCCGGTTGAACAGCAATCTCTTCCCCTCCGGCATCCAGTTCGGAGCCTCAAATCTTCCCTCCGCCACGTAAATTGCGCGCCGGTCCGTCGATTCCGCGGAGATGATTTCCATCATGCTGTACAACTTCACCGAGGACTCAGCTCCATGCTCGGATTTTCTCTTCAACTCCACATTCGAAAACACCGCCTTTTCCACCACTTCTTTTTCATGGCTGCACACCCCAATCCCCACGTAAGACGGCCCCTTCCACGCAATCTTCCCGGTCGCTCCCGCCAACTGAAATTTCCCGTCCTCCCCGGCCAACCACATCGTGAAGTACGAACCCCGCTTCACAATCCTGACGCGCCTCGGCGCTGAAACATTCGCCTGCACTTCATGCGTCGTCGTACCCTTCTCATCCCGGTATTGCAGCGACGTCAATCCCTCTCCATGCACCGCCACGTCCGCGTACGCCGCATCCGCATCCAAACTCTCTCGCACCATCAGCACCGCTTTTCTGTGCGGATTTTTCCCCGCCCCCACAAACCCAATGTCCGCCGTCAGCGTCACGTCCCCGCTCAACTGTTTCCACGCAAAGTGAAACGCGTCCTTCCCAAACCACATATTCTCCCCGCCGCCGGTAATTGCGTACGTCCCCTTTCCCTCGTCGTACTCCACACCTCCTCTGTGCTCATTCCCCACATCCCCCACGTCCCGGTGCCCCTCAAACATCCCCACCGGATTTGCCGTCAGCTCCGATGCCTGCTCCTGCGCGCTACTTCTCATCCCCCACAGCGCCACCACTCCCACCACCAACAATGCCGCCCGCACGATCATTTTCTTTTCCACTCTCCACCTCTCGATTCCAATTCCCCATCGCCACCTTAGGCCGCCCTTCTCAACCTTGTCAATCTGGAGCCTGCGCAGTGAGGAATCCCTCTTAGGTTTGCTTTTGTAGTGGCCGGTCTTCAGGCCGGTTCTTGGGGTTCCGCTTTGTAGCGGCCGATCTTTAGACCCACACTTTTGGTGACGCCTCCGCCTCCGCCAATGCGTCTTGAGGGTGCCCCATCCTTTGCGAGGACCTCCTTTTCTCTCTTCGGGTGCCCCCGCCGGCTTGTCCTGAGCCTCGAAGGGTTTTGCGAGTGGGGTCCTGGATTCCTCTCGATGGGGGCGCAGCCATGTCCCGAGCGAAGCCGAGGGAACTGCTGCGCCCCATGTCCGCAAGAGCCGGCACCTTGCCGCCTGTTGAGTACTCGTTGTGACCCTCACTCTCACCTGCTGGTTCGTTAAACCAGGCTTAAGTCCCAGAGCCCTCGCTCCCGGTTCCCTGCACCTCTGCGTTATTTTCTCCCCCTCCTCCGTGCCCCTCCGTGCCCTCTGTGTTCCCATCTCTGTGTCCTCTGTGGTAAAAACGGCCGCCCACGCCACAATACCGCGTCGTGCACCCATAATTTCATTTTTCTTCCCCAGCATGTTATGTTGCATTGAAAAGGAGTTCCCTCAATGTCAGTAAACAAAGTCATCCTCGTCGGCCGTCTTGGCCGCGATCCAGAAACCCGCTTCACCTCCGGTGGCCAGGCCGTCGCCAATTTCTCCGTCGCCACCGACGAAACCTACAAAGATCGCAGCGGCGAGCGCCAGAAACGCACCGAGTGGCACAAAATTGTCGTCTGGGGTAAGCAAGCCGAAATCGCGCAACAGTATCTGAAGAAGGGTTCACTCGTCTTCATCGAGGGCCGCATTCAATCTCGCGAGTGGCAGGACAAAGAAGGCCAGAAGCGCACCAGCTTCGAAATCGTCGCCACTAATTTCCGCATGCTCGGCGGCCGAGGCGACGGCGCAGCCGCTGGAGCTGGTGTCTCTGCCGCTCCCACTGCCCACCGCTCCGACGACGTCGACCACGCCGTTCCTGCCGATGATGCCATGGGCTCCGCCCCAGAAATCGGCGACGAAGACATCCCCTTCTAACCTCTTGGGTATTCATGCAGGGGCGGCATACGACGCCTTCTTGGCTCCCTTTTTCTCTTTGGGTAACCCGCGCTTCCTCCCGATTGCGGTGTAGAATGTTCGCCGTTTTCCGCCCGGACCATCGCGCCATGAACACAGTCGACTTCCGCAGGATTGCCCTTAGCCTCGAAGGCGCCGAAGAGGGTTCGCACATGGGCCAGCCGGACTTTCGCGTTGGCGGCAGAATCTTTGCCACCCTCGCCGCGGCCCACCTGGGCTACGGCAATCTCTTGCTTACTCCAGAACAGCAGCAAGCCTTCGTGGAGGAACTCCCCGAAGTTTTTCTTCCCATCCATGGTGGATGGGGACGCAATGGCGCGACCCACATCCGCCTGGCTGCCGCCAACGAAGATGTACTAACCGGTGCCCTGCGCACCGCCTGGAAACTCCGCCTCGAGAAAAACACAAAATCAAACAAGAAACCCCGCGTCACCGCAAAGCACACCCGCACAACCAAACTCCCTCACAAGAAACGTTGATCGATCGTCGCTTGTAGGGGCGGCTTCTTGCCCTGAGCCTCGAAGGGTATGTCGCCATCTCGGCTTTGCTCTTCTCTTCTTGAACTCATGAACTCCTAAACTCTTGAACTTTCAAACTTCTCCCTTCACACACACCCCAAACACGTAATTCCGCCTGCCCTGCTTGCCCCGAGCTTCGTGGGGGCGCCGTCGAAGGGAACGCAGTCCGCGAACTGAGGAATCCCTCTTGGGTTTTCTTCGGGTGCCCCACCCGCCGGTTTTGCGAGTGGGTCTTGGGTTCTCTTCTCTGTGCTCTCCGTGTCCTTTGTGGTAAAACTCTTCTCTTCTTGAACTCTTGAACGTCTCAACTCTCGAACCACGGAGCGCTCACCTTGACTATCCCGGCTAATTCCACCCTCTCCCGCATCGGCCAAATCGCCATCAACGCCCACGACGTAGATCGCGCCACCGCATTCTATCGCGACATCCTCGGTTTGCCCCACCTCTTCCGCGCGGGCCAGCTCAGCTTCTTTGATTGTGGCGGCGTACGCCTGATGCTCGATAAGGCCGAAAAACCCGAGTTCGATCACCCCAGTTCCATCTTGTATTTTCAGGTCGCGGACATCCAAGCCGCCCACCAGCGCCTCAAGTCCGTCGGCACAAAATTCGAGGACGAGCCCCACCTTATCGCCCGCATGTCCAACCACGATCTCTGGATGACCTTCTTCCGCGACTCCGAAGGCAATCTTCTAGCCCTAATGTGCGAACTACCCCACGCCGCCTAACCACCCATTTACTTACTTCCGCACACAGTCATTCCGCCTGCCCTGAGCCCGTCAAAGGGAACGCAGTCCGCGAAGTGAGGAATCCTCTTCGTTCACTTCCTCTCTCACCGCTTACCCCAACCCCATCTCAAACCGACAATCCCGCACCCGGCCTCTGCCCCCCCGACGGCCGCAACTCCGACAATCGCTGCACCCCCGACCCCCGCAGCGCAAAAAGGATTGCCCATCCCACCGCGCCCACCATGTACCCGATCAAAAACAACTCCGCCACCGTCGTCAGCACCGAACCCGAGATTGCTTTGGCCTTCTCAATCGCCATGATCACCGCCGCCAGGATCACCGTCATCAGCCATGGTGTCACTTTCGGAAATCGAAATTAATTGCCCATACTAAACCTCCTCATCGGAATCACCTCCCATACATGGCAACCTGTCATCCCTCGCAACTGTTCTTGCAGAGCACCGTGCAACAACCCTACGATTTCTCTCGCGCTGAACCTCCACCGCGCTACCGCCCCTGCGCTCCGCGACTCCTCTTCCCTCTCGCACACCACCGCCATCATCTCTTCCCCAAATTCCAATCGGTGCGCTTGGGGATATAAGTACAGAAGGTAGCGGCACAGGGGGAGCATCCTCAGATCTCCTTCGGCGCCATGCGCAAGCTCGCCACTCGCGTCAGTTGCTTCAACCGCGCGACTTCCACCCGCAGCATCTGCCGTCCCCGCGAAGTTAGCCGGTACGCTTGCCGCCCGCGCGAACTCTCATCTTCCTTGAATCGCTCAATCCACCGCTCTTCCAGCAGCCGCCGCAGCGCCCCATACAACGTTCCGGTGCTCAGGGTCACCCGCCCGTCGCTCATCTCCTCCACATTCCTCAATATCGAATAGCCGTGCCGCGGCCGCTCCGCCAGGCTCAACAGGATCAGCAATACCGGCTCGCTAAGTGGCAACGCTTCCATATGCCCCCATACGACATGTCGTACCACGCCATATTGCCCCACCTCGCTCCCGCCGTCAACCAAAAACTTCTATTCCAATCTTTTCCCCGCAAAACAGTAGTTGTCATCCCGAGGGCAGCGAGGGATCTGCTTTCTTTGCCTTTGCTGTGGACTGTAGACTGTAAGCTTCTTTGCTATCACCTCACATCGTCAGAACCACACGAAACTCCGCCTTCCCGCTCTCCATCCTCTCGTACGCTTCCTTCGCCTTCTCCAGCGGATACTTCTCAATCATCGGCCGCACGCCCGCAAACGCCGAAAACTCCAGCGTATCCTGCGAGTCCATCGCCGTCCCCGAGGGCCAACCCTGGATCCCGCGCCGCGCCAGCAGCAGTTGGAATACGGAAACCTCCATCGGCTCAAACGGCGCTCCCACAACCAGCAGCTTCCCACCCACGCCCAGCCCATCGATCAACTCGGACATCGCCTTCGCATTCGGCGCTGTCGCCAGGATCACTTTTGCTCCGCCCAGCTTCTTCAACTCCTCCGCCGCCTTTGTCGCTTTGCTGTCAATGTACGCGAACGCTCCCAGTTTCTTCGCCAGTGCCGCATTCTCCGGCCCGCGCCCAATCGCCGCCACGCGGTACCCAGACTTCGCCGCATACTGAATCCCCAAATGTCCCAGCCCGCCGATTCCCAGCACTCCCACCAAATCCCCCACCACCGCCCCGCTATGCCGCAGCGAATTAAACGTCGTAATCCCCGCGCACATCAGCGGACCAGCGTCCGCCCAGTCAAGTTCTTTCGGCAGCAGAGCCACCGCTTCGTGTCGCGCCAGCATGTACTGCTGATATCCACCGTCGCGCGTTACTCCCGTGATCGCCTCCTGCGCGCAAGTCACAAAATCCCCGCGCCGGCACGATTCGCACACAAAGCAATGCCCGCCGTGCCAGCCCACTCCCACGCGATCCCCCTTTTTCCATTCCGTCACTCCCGCGCCCACTTCATCCACCACCCCGGCGACCTCGTGCCCCGGCACGCGCGGATACATCAGCCCGGGAAATCCTCCGTTCTTCACCAACTGGTCGCTGTGACAGATCCCGCACGCCGCCACTTTGATCCGCACCTCGCCCACTCCCGGCTGGGGCATCTCCCTCTCCACCAGCTCAAATTCCCCACCCGCCTTCCCCACTTGAACCGCCAGATTCTTCGCCATGCTCCATTCTCCTGTCCCACGAGTTGCGCTTTCCTCGGTAATCGGAATTTTTCGCTACACCCAAACTCCTTTTCGATGCTCTCGCCCGCGTTTCGGATAAATCTACTTTCCTGACGCTCTCAGCTCCCCCAACCGCCGAGTAGGCCCGGGGAATTGCACCCCGAGCCTCTCACTGAACCGGACTTAAACCTCTCAGCTTATCCGGCTCGTGCCACCCTCGGAAGACTGCCG
>JBAVHY010000217.1:0-20200 GCA_049686315.1 Candidatus Acidiferrum sp.
GCGCCTTCGCCGTATCCGGTAACGCCCGCGCGCGTGTAGCGCACGTTGACGGTCTCCCGATAAGCGCTGGAAGACATCGTGGTGGTCCACGTGTGCCGCAAGTTCAGACGTTTCAAATCGACGTTGACCTGGGGAGTCTCTTGGGTGCCGTTCGCCGATTCTGGGAGCGTTGACAACGGCAAGGTAGTTGCGATCCCGGTAACACCGGTAACTTTCAGCCATTCGCGGCGGTTCATAGTTTCGCTCTCCTCGCGGCCACAAGTAAAGTGGTCCACGGCTTGTCCTTCAGGAAGCTGGTTTGCACGCCGGGATGATTGTTCGTGGTGTCGTGAATGAACTCGCCATTCCCGATATACATTCCAGTATGTGTAATGTGGTCGGGCCCGGCGCCGAAGAAAAGCAGGTCCCCGGGTTGCAGGTCCCTGCGCTCGACCGGTGTCACGCCGCTCCACGCCGCCTGCAGGTCTGCGTCCCGGGGCATGATGATCCCACGTTGGCGCATCAACATTTGCGTGAAGCCGGAACAATCAAAACCGAACGCCGAAGACCCTCCCCAAGTGTAAGTTACACCGAGAAATTTCCTGGCCGCCGCGATCATCTGGTCCACTGTTAGTAGAGTGGAATCCGCGCTGACGTCGCCCGTTTGCACGAATCCGAGCGCGCCATCTGGGAGGCGAACCTTGAGCCAGCGATCATCATCTTCGACCTTGCCAGGCATAACTTCCAACCGGCTTTCCCAAGGGATCGTAACCAGAGGCGCATGCTTGGTAACATCCGGCTCGCGGTAGATGTTGGCACTCAGTTGGGACACGCGAACCACGCGGCCAGTAGCCGCGTAAGGCTGGCCCTTAAGTTTTCGGAGGCTGGAGAGCCGAATCCAGCCGGTATAATCGTCGGCAGTCCTAATGTCGGCCCAGCCCCGCTTTGCTTTCACCCGCGTTATGTTTGTCCCATAGATGGCCTGAGACACGACATCCGACTCAAGGTCTGGTTTGCGGTACATGTTAACGACGGGTTTGATGACCACATAATCGGCTCTTGCGACCAGCGAAGACTCAAGGGCTGTGCTATTCGCTGTTGTGCGGAACGTCGCCGGATGTTCAAGCGCGGGCGTTGCGGTGAGCAGCAGTACGGCGGAAAGCAAGAACAACAATCTAACAGTGCACCGTCTCATGGTCAGCTCCCAAAATCTACGGAAAAATGGTCTTGCCACCTTTGACTAGACCTCGTTTCTCACCGTTCTGCAAAACTTGTTGGCCACTTCCCAGCTCCTATTTCCGCTTGGCTTAACGCAAGCCCGATTTCCTCGTCGAGGACCCGAGGAGAGCCTGTACCTTTCTTATGTCCTCTTCGGAGGGACCAAAGCGCAACAAGATGCCCTCTTCGTCCTTCTTGAAAAAGGAACTCACGTGATCGCGGCATGCGATCGTATACGCGATAGAATCGGTCTTTGCTCGTAACCTCTTCACGGCAGCGGAATCTGTGACGATAGCATACGGTATCGAACCAGCTGGCAGATCCCGGTAATATTCCAGGCTCTTCACAATCGTGGGAGCAGGATCCGTGGGGCTAAGGATTGCGCCCACGCGCAAATTTGGTTTCAAAGAGACGATTTCATAGAGAGCTTCCTTGTTCAGGGAAAGGGAAAGCGCAATTACTCGCTTATTCAGTCCCGAGACAAATCTCTTCACGAAATCCGCGTGGTAGAAGGTTGTTAGTACATAGTCCGCATGTTCCAAAAACTCGCGATCCGTTGACTTTCCGTTCCGGGACTCCTCGAGAGAACCTGTCAGCATCCCCCTTATCTCCACGTGGAATTCGGAGAGCTCCTTGCCAAGCTCGGAAACGTAATCGTCCACATATGAGGAGTGGCACTCCACAAACGCCATTTTGCGCGTCGGGACTTTCTGTTCGATGGCGGTTGCGCGGTGAACGAGGTTCCGGGCAAAGATCATGGGATCGAAGCCTTGTTGAAGTGCCAGGGTGAACGTTTCATCCACGAACTTCCTCAAGCGCAACCGCTCCCGCGCATCATGATCAAATTGCTCGCGAATGAGTGCGACTCGCCATCCGATTCCGCGCCGGGTGGCAAGAACACCGCGAGATTGCAGCCACTTGTAAGCCTTGTCCACGGTGAGAAAAGAAATACGAAGCTGTTTGGCCAACCGGCGGAGGGAAGGGGGAGCATCGCCGTCCCGCAATACCCCCGTCTCGATGAGATACATAACCTCATGAGCGATTTGAAGGTACAAGGGTAAACCACTCTGCCGGTCCACGATGAAATGGCCTAGGATTTGTTCGCGGGCACGCTCGCGAGGAGGGTACGGCTCTGGCAGCGTTCGGCGATGTTTTGTTCTCGCCATCGATACGCCCTCTCCTAAACCTGACCGCGAATCAGCCCAGCGGTGAAGCCGCAGGCGAATTGGAGGGAGCCGCACACACACGCCCCAACTTTCGCACGCGGGCCCAATCGGAAGGTCGCACGAATAAGAACATAATGCTTGACAGAGAGGTGTTACGTTCCTATATAACAGCATAACAGCTTATGGCCGCAACCGCCCAGGCCGTTATTCGTGGGGGATAACAATGAAAAACACATTTCTGGCCGGACTTCTTCTTTCCCTGCTTGCCTTCTTAGGACCGCCTGCCTATCCGCAGGCCACCTCACGCGTTGCCGGGACAGTGCAGGACAAATCGGGCGGCGTGATTCAGGGGGCCTCTGTCACGCTAACAAACGAAGCCACGAATGTTCCCGTGAACACGGTCACGACGTCCACCGGGAGCTACGTTTTCGATGGCATTGTTCCCGGAACCTACACCGTCAAGGTGCAGATGACTGGCTTTACTACCTTCATTGCAACCGGCAACGTTCTGACCATCGCGCAGCCGATGGTGGTTAATGCCACCATGCAAGTAGGGGGTGCAAACGAAAAAGTGGAAGTGATCGCCGGTGCGGAACTCGTGCAGACAGAGAACTCGGGCGATCTTGGCGCGTTGATCGACCAACGGGCATTGGAAACCTTGCCGATCGTTGGCTCGCGCGGCCGCAGCCCTCTGGATCTGCTCGAACTTATCCCCGGTGTGGTGGATGGCGGTCCACTCAACACTGGGGGAGCAAACATCAGCGGTGGTGGAGTTCTCGTGAATGGCGCGCGGGACCGCGCCTGGAACTATACGCTCGATGGCATCGACATCAACGAAACCAGTGCGGGCGGTTCCAATTTTTCTCCCCTTCGCACGAATCCTGAATCCATCGAAGGCTTCCGCGTCATCACCAGCAACGCCACCTCCGAGTTTGGCCGCAATAGTGGCGCGCAGGTAATCATGGGAACTCGCCAGGGCACCAACGAATTCCACGGTAACGTTTTCTGGTTCTACCAGACGCCTGGCCTGAACGCCAACGACCCCGCCAACAAGGAAAATGGCCTCGACCGGCCACAGTTCGTGCAGCATATTCCCGGCTTCAGCATTGGCGGCCCGATCTTTAAGAACAAAACTTTCTTCTTTATGAACATGCAGTTCCTGCACGCTTCGCAGGACTTCAGCGTCAACAACATTGTCTACACGAAAGAAGCGCGCTCCGGCTTGATCCGCTACCTCCAGCAGCAGGGCTCTTGCATTGGATCAAATGATTCTTCTTGCCCTCACAATGACAATGCCGCGGCGAGTGACGCGGTCGTGGACAGCAGTGGTGTTCCGCTGCCGGGCCTGCCCATTGGCACCTATAACGTCGTTGCCAACGATCCCGCACATATCGGCCTCGATCCTTCGACGCAAAAATTCATTGCTCTGGCTCCCTTGCCGAATAACTTTAATGTCGGTGACGGCCTCAATACCGCCGGATACCAGTTTCAAGCCCCGGAGCAAGAGCGCCAGGTGGATTTAACCGTGCGCATCGACCATAACTTGAATTCGAAGAATTCCATTTTTGGCCGCTGGGCCCAGGGCCATCAGAATACCGTGGGCGACACGGCGAACGCCGGACTTCAACCGTTCCCAGGTGCCCCAAATGTCGTGGACACCTATCGCCAGCCCCGCAATCTTGCCATTGGTTGGCGCTACTCGCCGAACTCTACGATTACCAACGAAGCGATCGCCGGCATGAACCGCTTCATTTTCAATTTTGCAAACCCGGATTCCCATTACCTGGACAACCCTCCCTTTGTTCTGAATAACAGCGTCACCATTCCCCTGCAGAATTATGTCGGGAACAAGCGCGCCCTCACTACCATTCAGTTCGTGGATAACCTCACCTATCTTCGGGGCGCGCATGCCATGAAGTTCGGCACCAACCTGCGCCTCCAGCGCCACATTGATGATCGCGGTTCCATTGGACCGTACGACGCCCAGCCTTTGGTCTTCTTCAATTCGGACGTGAACCGCGTCGGGCCCGAATTCAATCTTCCTGGCGACGTAAACATCGCCACAGACCTCGGCACCGTGAAAGGCGCTCTCAACGACCTCCTTGGCCGCGTGGGGAACATTCAGCAAGGGTTTGTGGCTAAGGACGTCAATCAATACGCTCCGGCTGGGACCCATCTTCGCGATGATTTCCGCATGCCGGAGTACGATTTTTATGCCCAGGACAGCTGGAAAATTCGCCCGAATTTGACCATCGACCTCGGGCTACGCTGGGAAATCAAACTCTCCCCTCGCGTCTCTTCGAATTTCTTGATTCGCCCGGATCAGGGTTTCACCGTGAGCGCCCCGGGAAGCGATTCGATCGCCTGGACACCCGGCCACATGTATCAGGACGCGTGGAAGAATTTCAGTCCGTCGATCGGCGTCGCCTGGGATCCTTTCAAGAACGGAAAACAGTCCATTCGTGCCAACTACCGCTTGGCGTATGACCGCATGAACACGTTCGTGCTTTCTTCCTCGGTCTTTCAAGGACTGCCTGGAGAAACGTTGGCCATCGAATCGCAGGATTTTGGGAAGGTGGGTGGACGCGTCTCTGACGGGATACCGACGATTGCCCCTCCGGCGGGTGTTACCCCTGCATCTCTGCGGCAGCCGGCAGCTTTCTCAACGACCTCGATCACCGCGGTCGATCCCAAATGGACACCGCCCCAGGTGAGTGAATGGAGTTTGAGCGTGCAGCGCCAAGTCGGCCGCGATATGGTCGCGGAAGTTGCTTATATCGGTCATCACGCCGTGCACCTTTTCGGCGCTTATGATTCGAACCAGGCGCAAATCAAAAACAACGGTTTCCTGGATGCCTTCAAGACGGTTGCTGCGGGTGGCGACAGTCCGCTGATTGACCAGTTGCTCCTCAACGATCCCGGCCGGCCTGCGGGCACAACCGGTTCTCAGTATCTGACGGGTGTCTGTCCCTCCGCGGACTGTTCTGGCTCTCCCTATTCCAGTGACTTTAGTTTCGGCAGTGTGGCAGCCGTTGCCGCCGAGATCGGTGTTGCGACCGATGCAAACGGTGTGGCACTCCCAGTCTCCGCGGGACTTCCCTCCACTTTCATTTTCAAATACCCACAATTTGCTGGTGGCTTCATCGTCCTCGATAGCGGTGATTGGTCCTGGTACAACGCGTTGCAGGCGTCCTTCCATGGACGCTTCCACGGCCTGCAATTCCAGGCCAACTACACCTGGTCGAAGTCCATGGACACGCGCTCCTTTGACCCGACGTTTTCAACGGTGGTTGGCGGAAGCACGACTTATGGCTCCTCCAGCACTCCGTTTGATATTGCCGACCGCCGGCTGAACTACGCGCCCTCGGATGCCGATCGCACGCACGTCTTTCAGGCCGTCTGGACCTACCAGGTTCCCTTCGGGAAGGCTCGCAAGTGGGGTAGCAATTGGGGGCCCGCGCTGGATCGGCTGGTTGGCGGTTGGGAGATCAGCGGCGCCGCCGTTTTCGAAACCGGTAGGCCCACGACTATTTACTCGCCAGCTTATACAACAAGTAATGTTGTACGCACACCCTCCAGCTGCACCGGGTGCACCCACGACATGCTGCATATACATTACAATCCAGACTTCGGCGGCCTTGACTATTTGACAACCGCGCAGATGGGCCAGTTTTTCGACCCCGCGCCCGGTGCCAATAGCAATGTCGGCCGGAACTTCTTCCGGCTTGCAGGCTACAGCGTGGTGAACTTGAGTCTTGGCAAGGTCACACAGATTACCGAGAAGCAAACGATAGAGTTCCGTGTGGAAATGCAGAACGCCTTCAACTCCAAACACTACGATGAACCCGCCAGCATCCGCACCAATAGCGGCTTTTTCGGACTCGTGGATGCTGGAACCGTTTTCAACATTTGTTGTTCACCGGGGAGTAACCCGCGCACCATCCAGCTTTCCGCAAAGTTCGCATTCTGACATCTGGCTATAACAAGCGGCCAGGGTGCGTTTTTCCGCTTTCGCTTTGCGGGATTTCCCCGGCCCTCAACTCGGGGATTGAAGTCCTTTGTATCTCAGTCGGCAGCATGGAAGTCCGTCGCACAGTTTTCCCGCGTCGACCCAACGCCCGCCGAATTTGAGCTATACTTGCCGCGTTCGGGAAACCCTGCCACCACTGTCGACGAATCCGCAAGACCTAGCAAACTCCAGACGGAAACGAAACAATTCTAGTTGCGAGGATGAGACTGGTGTGCGGGAATTGGCATCTGAGTTTCCAGGGGTGGGGGACTACACTATCCTGTAAGTATAAGGAAGGGGTGGAAGCATTGCGGAGGGTCGCAGCACACAAAGGCGAACTTCACCTGCTGTCGCGGACTTGGTCATGCCCCAAATGAGCCGCGCAAAGTTGGTCCATTGCCTGTGAACGACCGACAAAAATCGCAGAGGTGCGCGCGGCGGAGGCGAGCGTTATGCAAAAACACTTCTCCCTGGCTACACTGCTCGAAAAAGTGCGAGAGGTCTTGGAGTGCGGTTCCCTCGAAGCCTCTGGATGGAACGAAGGTGGGCGGGCCTTCCTGATCGTGGAGACGAAAACGCTCTTTGGAAATTAGTTCTGCGCAACGGGGTAGGGCGCCGCTTCGAGAGGAGGCACTTATGCTAGGCGTAGTGTGGGCGAAGCGCATGGTGTGGGCAGGCGCGTTCATGGGCGCATTGCTGGCCCTGGCCAAACCGGTTTGTAGCCAAAGCTCGGAACCGCCTGCCAGTCAGAAAATGGATCTGGAGACGGTCGGCGCGGTGTTGCAGCAAATGCAAGTGCAGATACAAGATTTGCACGCGCAGGTGAAGGACCTGAGAGAGCAGCAGCAGTCGGCCAAGGCGGAATCTGAGGAATTGCGGAAAGAGCTGGGTGCGGCGAAGTTGCAGTTGGCGGCCCTGGCAACTCCGGCCAACGATGTCTCTCCGGGGCAAGCCATTCCTGGACCAGCGAAAGCCGCCGCAACCACAGAAGAGCGCCTCAGTAGGCTAGAAGAAAACCAGCAGCTCGCCGACTCCAAAATCGCTGAGCAGAGCCAGACAAAAGTGGAGAGCGGATCGAAGTATCGTGTACGGCTGACGGGCCTTGTCCTGTTCAATATGTTCGAAAATCGCGGCAACGTTCAAAACACCGATTTCCCGCAGCTAGCGCTGGCGCCTGCGGCTATCTCTTCAGGCGGTTTGTTTGGAGGCTCTCTGCGGCAATCGCAGATCGGCATACAGGCCTTTGGTCCGACGATTGGGGGAGCGCACACCAGTGCCGACGTCCAGTTCGATTTTGCAGGGGGTTTCCCGGAGACTCCCAACGGTGTGTCTTTCGGAATTGTGCGCCTACGGACTGGCACTGTCCGGTTTGACTGGCCGAAGACGTCCGTGGTGGCGGGCCAGGATACGCTCTTTTTCTCACCGCTCACTCCAACATCCCTGGCAACACTGGCGACGCCCGCGCTCGCGTACTCAGGCAACTTGTGGGGTTGGACCCCGCAGTTGCGCGCTGAACACAGGTTCGCGGTTGCGGAGTCTTCCTCACTCTTGCTGCAAGGGGGAATTCTCGATGCACTCTCCGGAGAGACTCCGCCCCCGGCATATTACCGCTACCCGACCTGGGGTGAGCGGTCAGGGCAGCCGGCGTACGCGGTGAGATTGGCATGGGCGCAAAATATTCGCGGACAAAATCTCACTTTGGGTGCTGGCGGCTACTATGGCCGCCAGGCATGGGGTCTTGGCCGCACGGTTGACAGTTGGGCAGGCACCGTTGACGCGACCTTTCCGCTCGGAAACTTGTTCGAGTTCACGAGCCAGTTTTATCGTGGGCGAGGGATCGGCGGATTGGGAGGGGGCATCGGACAGAGTGTCATCTGGAGCGGGTCGCTCCTCGATCCAGCGACGCAAGTTTACGGCTTGGATTCCATGGGGGGCTGGGCGCAGTTGAAGTATAAGGCGACTTCCAAGCTGCAGTTCAACGGAGCCTTTGGGCTGGACAATCCCTATGCCGGGGACTTGCGCGAGAATGGCGGCAATACGACTTATTATCCGGTACCTTTGTCGAGAAACCAGAGCGAATTCGTGAACTTCATTTATCAGCCGCGATCCGATATCGTGTTTTCGTTGGAGTATCGTCGGTTGAAGACATTTACGCTGGACAGCAACGCGAATTCTGCCAACGTGGTCAATCTCGGTGTGGGGTACATATTCTAGTGCGAATGCTCCTCATCGCTCGAAGGCTGGGGAAGGTCATCGGCGCCTGCGCTGTTCTTGCGTGCTCGGCGACTTCGGCGAGCGGCCAGCATAGTTCCGTATCGATGCGCATCATGATTCAAAGTAAAGCCGAGACAAAGAAGGATAAACCTGCCAAGGCGACCAGCGACGCGTTGGATGTTGTCGTGTGGCTGAAGCTGCTGGATCGAGCTGGTGGAGAAGCCGCGCTTGGGGACGTCAATCACAGAAAATTACAGCTGGTCCAGCACAACAAGAGTTTTCAGCCCCACGTGTTGGTGGTTCCGGTGGGCTCGGTTGTGGCTTTCCCCAATCGCGACCCCTTCTTTCACAATGTATTTTCTCTTTTCGATGGCAAACGCTTTGATCTGGGTTTGTACGAAGCCGGCGCAAGCAATTCCGTTCATTTCGACCGTGTCGGTGTGAGTTTTCTCTTCTGCAACATTCACCCGGAGATGAGCGCGGTTGTGATTGCAGTGGACACTCCTTACTTCGGACTTTCGGATCGGGCCGGCCGCATTACCATTCCAAATGTGCCGGAAGGGAAGTACGAGTTGCACGTCTGGTATGAACGGAGCTCACCCGAGGATTTGAAGAATCTCACACGCACGGTGACAATTTCCTCTCCTACAACCGACCTGGCGACGATCGATGTTCCCGAGAACCCGAGCTTCTCTCCTGCGCATAAAAATAAGTACGGCCAAGACTACACGCCTCCGAATACTCCGAGCTATTCCCATCCTTGAAGCCTCTCTGGGGAACTTGCGGCTCCGCCGCGGCGTCAAAGAATTGCCGATCTTGCGTCCTCCGGAACGGCATCCAGCGCGGCCGGTAAGCGCACCAGAACCGTTGTTCCCGATTCCGAAGTTCTTTCAATCGATACGCTGCCGGAGTGATCCTGGACAATCTTGCTGACGATGGCCAAGCCCAGGCCGGTGCCGTTGGGTTTTCCGAAACTTACGAATGGATCAAAAAGCGTGTTGCGGATGCTCCCGGGGATGCCGGGGCCACAATCCGTTACGCGAATTTCAAACCCCGTTCCCCTATTTTGCGCGTCGACCACAATGGAGTCGTCGATACCCGCCGTCGCTTCACAAGCGTTCAGGATCAGGTTAAAGAACACGCGCTCCAGCTTGCGCGCGTCAAACATTCCTTCCAATTCGTCCGAAGCTGTCAGCACAATCCGCGCATCCCGAAATTCGGGTTTGGAGTGGATAGCCTCGATGGCCCGCCGGATCACCTGGTCAACGCGCGTGTGGCTGGGCGTGATGGCAGGGCGCTGGTGAGACAGTTCCCGCAAGGAATCGATCAAGTCCGTCATCTGGTTGGCGGCGGTCTTGATTTCTTCGTAGATCTCATCCTTTTTCAGTTTGAGTTCGTCGGCCTCATACAGAAACTCGGCGTTGGCTACGACCGCAGCCAGGTAGTGGCGCAGGTCATGTGAGATCGAACTCGCGGCGCGAGCCAGGGCAGCGATACGCTCGGTCTCGATCCTCTGTTGCTGCAAGGCTAGTAACTGGCTGCGCATCTGGGCAAACGAGGTACTGAGTTCCACCAACTCCCTGCTGCCACGCGGGGTGATGGAGTAGGTGAAATCGCCGGCTGCAAGGGCTTTGACCCCGGCAACAAGGTTGTCGAGCGGGTGCGTGATTGTGCGTGCCACAAAACCGAAAAGAATGACTCCAAAGAGAACAGCCAGGCCTCCCACCGCGAAAATGGAGTAATTCAAGCGCCTGATGAACGTGTTTACAGGCACGAGTGGCATCATGACGTAACAGTGCACCGGCGAGGGTGAAGTTCCGTGCAACAAGACGGAAGAAAAGGTGTATTGGTCGGTTTCAAGCGCGATTTCACCGGACGTATCATTGGCGGAAAGGGCGCCGGAGCGGATGCGTCGCTGAAGCTCTGCCGCGTCTTGTGCCGGCAGCGTGGAGGCAATGACGGTGTCATTGGTGGTCAAGGCGATTTGATTCCCGGCGGCCGCGATGGAAAGCTGTTGTGCCACCGCGGAATCCACTTGGATCCCGACGGCGAGTAGACCTAATTGTCTACTGGTAGGGCCCGCGCCGGAGATGATGGGGTGCAGAAAGACCCAATAAAGGCGCCCATCGTCGTACCACCAGGCAGCGTCTTCCCCAATATCTGCCGAACGCCTCAGGTCGTGCTCCGCCGTGCTGTAGGACCATCCAGGCATGGTCATGTGCAAGGCAACAACTTCCCTGTCAGGCTTGGCTAAAACAAACAAGTCACTTCCAGCGAGCTTCCAGAAGGTTTCAGACCCGTCCTGGATGGTGAGGGCGTCCTCGGTGGTCATCAAGGCTTCCAAGGTGGGCAGATCCGCGAGCATGGCGGCGGTGCGGGACAACTGCAGCTCTCTCTGCCTCTGTACACTTTCGAACGCCCGCACGGATTCATCCGTGCCGTCTCTCACCTGCTTCTGAATCTCCGTATTCACCGTGTGGCGGATGAAATAGAGAAGCGAGCCAGTCAGCCCGAGGATGATCAACAGGGCGGCGATGAAGAGTTGTGATCGCAGTCGAAGCGTGGTCATGGAGCGTCAGCGACAGAGTTCAAGCATTGGAACTGGCTGCTCCTCCGGGAGAAAATTTATATCCCGCTCCGTGCATGGTCATCAGAAAACGGGGCGCGGCGGGATCCGGCTCGAGCTTCTGGCGCAAGCGGAGAACGTGATTGTCGACGGTCCGCGTGGATGGGTAGTTCTGATAACCCCATACTTCGTTGAGCAGCTCTTCGCGGGAGACGACGCGTCCCGCGGAAGCGGCAAGATACTTCAACAGCTTGAATTCCTGGGAAGTTAGCGTGACCAGCCTTCCGGCTCGTGTCGCTTCCATGCTGGTGAAGTCGATGCGGACGTCACCAAAGCTAAGAACTTCATGTTGAACGGACTTCCTGGAGACTTGAGTTACGCCGGTTGCCGTGGCCGCCATGCGCCGCATCGCGCGCCGGACGCGGGCGAGAAGCTCCTTGGGACTGAAAGGTTTTGTTACGTAATCGTCCGCACCGAGCTCGAGCAGGAGAACTTTGTCCTCAACCTCGGCATTTGCGCTGAGGACTACGATCGGAACGGACGCCGCAAGGGTCTTGAATTCCCTGCAGAGTTCCTTGCCGGACAAGCCAGGAAGCTTGAGGTCGAGCACGACCGCGCACGGTAGCTGCCTGCGAAAGAGTTCCAGGCCGCTTGGTCCGTCGGACGCGATTTGCACCTGGAGCGAGTCCGATTCAAACAAACGCTGAAGCGTGCGCTGCATCGCGCGGCTGTCTTCCACCACCAGCACGGTATCTCTCGTCATCGCGATTGCTTCCCCTCCGCGAAATTCCCCGGCGGACACGCCAGGGCCGTCCCAGTTAGAGATGCCAACTTCTTTCATCATGGTACGCCTCCATAAACAGCAGGCAATTCAAGGTTCCAAGTCAAATCCACCAGGATTCCAGGCTCCGACATTTTCATATCGTTTCCCGCCTTCGTTCGAGGAATTGCCAACTAGAATCCTACCGGAAAATCAGTGCCTAGCGGCCTAATTTCACCGCGCGGGACAAAAAATTTGCTTGCCGGAGACCTGCTTGTGACAACTGAAATCCGGCCCTTTTCTATAGTTGTTTTGCGACCAGAAGGGCAACCCAATTTTGTCGACTGCGCGGAAGATAGAAATGGGAAGCTCTTCTGGTCGATCTGCTATCCGCCAACCAAAGTCATCCTTCCGACCCCAAACAAGTGAGGTGAGATCAATTGCGACGGGGAGTTGTGCCTGTTAAGGAGAAGCTATCTTCCGAAGCGAGACGAGTTCAGTTTCCACTGGCACGCCCTTGATTACCTTAACCCGCAGCAGGGCCTCAAACGGCTTCAAGTCGCCGGTCTCCGAGACCGAGAGGCGGAGCAGTAGTTCACCCAGGGAGTCTTGTCGGCACACGTATTCGACAGCCCCCTGCGTGCCGAAGGTCGTGGTTCCAGCAATAATCAGGACGGAACGCGAAGGATTCAGGCCGGGCACAAAACCAACGACGGCGTAATCTTCTGTAAGCGGGGCGGAGGAGGGGCTTGCCAGGTAGAACCTGGATTCCCCGGGTTGCGGGTGAATGTTGGCAACGGCGAGATCGCCTTTGCGAGGGCCGGAATCCAGCCTCCGGAATTCAAATTCGTGGGTACCGGGGATTTCCAGAAGGGTCAAATTCTCTGAGGGTGAGCCAACAAAAATCAGGTCGTTGTTCTTGACGTCATCCAATGAAAACAAACTGCCACGCTTGACGCGAATTCTCCGGTGCAGCGCACCAAACACCTCGTCAAGAGCATGGACCGCGAGGACTTCGCCGACTCCCGTGTAGTGATCCCAGACAGCTTCCCTGGCATCGTGGGCGTCGTCGTAGTAGCGCATCCCGGTTTCTGGTCTTCCGACAAATGCGGCATTGCTGAACACCACCCAAGGCTCCTCAGGGCTCCGCAAAAACGGCTTCCAAAAAACCTGCAAGGCTGCCGCGGCAGGTTCCTCGGAACGTGCGCTGGCAACCGGTGTGACACGCTGAGTGAAAAAAAGTGCGGCTAATGCTGCTGCCAGAAGAATCGATAACGTGACGACAGCAATGATCCAGTTGCGGGACGCGCGGGCCTGCGAAGTCTGGTTCAGAACGTACTCGGCCGGATCTCCCGCGCGAGAATGGGTTTCCCCCGGCTTGTGGGGATGGAAGGAAAGGGTGTACGCACCCTTGTGCAGTTCAATCCGTATGGGATCTTCCGCTCCTTCACTGGCGTAGTACTCCGCCAACTTTGACCGCAAGCGGCCAGCCTGCACGCGAACCATGGAATCCACGGCAGGGTCAAACTCCGGTGGACGTCCAAATTCTTCTGTCGCAATCTGATACTCCTTTAAAGGAGTTCCGGGATGTTCAATGGCGTGGTGGGCCAGATACCGCAGGAGTTTGCGAAGTGACTCGGATCCGTGGAGTACGCTGCTGTTCGCTAGCTTCTCCACCTGTCGCAGATATTGCTCACTCTCGGAGGACATACTTTCGCCTGTTACTTAGATGCAACGGTCATGTAACAACGTAACAAAGCCTATAAGACAGTGCAAGGTAAGGCTTTTGGGATGTAACTGTGTCAAACCTTGCGAGACTTCTATCCGGCTCCCGCATTTGAGAAATAGATACCCACGCACGGCAGTTTGAATCGTTCGGGGTGAACGATTTGCTTTCTCCAAGTGAGCCTGTCCATTTCCGTTATGCCCAACCGAGCGTGCAGAGACGTTCGGGCGCGGGGTGCCAAAACGGAGAGCGGACCTTCCCGATAGCCAGTTCCGGTGCTTGCCGGAATTTGACAAGCTGAATTCTCAAGTTCGGGAGAAAAGGTTTCGTAAGCGCCCAGTCGAGCGGCGCTTGAATGCCGAAACGGTGCCTGTCCGAGGCGTTCACCCCTTGAGTTCAACTCATTGAAGAAAAGAGGCATAGCATGAAGAGCAAGAATTACCTTTCTTGGGCCAGGATCGTTCTGCTGATCTTTTCGAGCGTGACTATTTGCCTTGCACAGAGCGACACGGCACGGTTGCAAGGCACAGTGACCGATTCGCAGGGCGGCGCAATCAACGGCGCGACGGTAACAGTCACGAACGTGGGCACAGACCGGCAATCGACCGTAACAACCAGCGAGCTCGGTTATTACTCCATAGCGGCACTTCCGCCAGGAAATTACCGCGTTGAAGTCACACTGAAAGGATTCAAGAAGGTGGCGCGGGAGCTGGCCCTGCAGGTTGCCCAACTCGGCGCGGCCGACTTCCAGCTCGAAGTGGGCGAGGTTACCCAGACAATCACTGTCGAAGCAGGATCGCCAGTCGTTAACTCGCAGGACTCCGCCCTCGGTGAAGTTGTAGAGAGCCGCCAGATCGTGGAGATGCCGCTGAATGGCCGCAACTTCACGCAACTGGCGTTGCTGGTACCCGGGGTGACAAGAGGTAGCGGCGCTGCAACGGGCGCAAACGGCAACGCGGAAACCTTCCGGTACGGCCAGGAGGGCGGCGCGGCTCTTGTGGTCAACGGAATCCGGTCGCAAGCGGATAACTTCATTCTGGACGGAATTGACAACAATGAGGCGCTGGTGAACACGATTGTGCTTTTCCCGCCCGCCGACGCCATCGACGAATTCAAAGTACAGACCAACGTAGCGCCTGCGCAGTATGGCCGGGCGGGCGGCGCGCTGGTGATCACCAGCATCAAGTCGGGGACCAACGACTACCACGGCAGCGCTTTCTGGTTCAACCGCAACAAAGCCCTGAACGCTGAGAATTTCTTTACCAGCCCTCACACACCCACTCCCAGTTTCGTGCGCAACATGTTTGGTGGCACGGTGGGCGGGCCTGTGATTAAGAACAAGCTCTTTCTGTTTGGCGACTATCAAGGATTGCGCCAGAAAGCACCCAGTGGACCGGCCTATGTCACCGTTCCGACAGACCCGATGCGGACGGGTGACTTCTCTGAACTGCTGAATTCTGCATTGACTAGCGGACTCAGCCAGTCGACTTACACAATCCTTGACCCGACCACGGGAACGCAGTTCATGGGCAGCGGCGCGCAGCCGAACGTCATCCCCTCCAGCCGTCTAAACCCCGTGGGTCTGGCTTACCTGAAAGCCTACCCGGAGCCGAATTGCACGCATACGCAAGATACCAATTGCGATCCAATTTGGCACAACTTCAAGATGGAAAGAGGAGTCATCGAGAATTGGAATGATTTCGACATCCGCGGCGATTACCTCCTTGATAACAAGAACGCCCTATTCGTTCGCTTCAGTCGTGGCCGCGCGGATCAGACCAACACCACTTCCTTGGGTGTTCTCCCTTCGGGCTTCGGTTCCGGCACGAACTTCAATCATCCGTGGGGCACTTCGGTCGGATTCATCACGACCGTCAGTCAAACGATGATCAATGAATTTCGAGGCGGGTTTGTCCGCACTACCTATGGATACGTGCCGCCGTTCAACAACGTTCCCTTCTGCACGCAGTTGGGAATTGTCAACTGCAACACCCCCTTGCTGGGCGGCATCGCCCTGATCGGCGCGTACGCGCAGCAGATCGAGTACACAGGAGATTATGGGCCCTACCTGGTGCCTCAGACTGCCTTCAACTACAACGACACACTTACCTGGACCAAGGGGCGCCACACGGTGAAGGTTGGAGGGAGTATCCTTCGTCGCGAACTAAATCTGTATCGCCCACTGGCGGGCAAGGGCTACTTTCAACTTGCAGGCAATGGCAACAGCCCTTGCTGCGGCCCGGGACAGGGACATACGAATACGGGTTACGAAGTTTCCGACTTGCTCGCCGGCTTCGTCGATGCATACTCCCACGGGACCCCTTTCGGCATGGTGGGAACGCGGAGTTGGGAGAACGGGTTCTTTGCCCAGGACGACTTCCGCGTGACCCGTCGACTGACCCTGAACCTTGGACTGCGTTATGACGTTCTGACGTGGCCGGTCGAAGTAGAAAACCGCCAGGCCAACTTTGATCTGGTGACTAGCGCGATCGTCGTCGCTGGGAGCAATGGCGCCCCGCGCCAGTTGATTCCCAACGACTACCATAACTTCGGTCCACGTCTAGGCTTTGCTTATCAGATGACCAGCGATGGCAAAACCGTTCTGCGCGGTGGATACGGCCTGTTTTACTTCATCGATCGCGGCGGTATCAGCAATCAGTTCGCCCAGAATCCTCCGTTCAGCGGCCAAAACTCGGTTACTTATGCATCGGGGTACCGGATCACGCTTTCGGGTTCTCTGCCCTGCGAACCGACCTGCACAGCGGCACAGCTAATTTCCACGAACGCCACCGGCCCGTTGCCAAGTGGAAGTTTCACAGGCCTGAACCTGTCCGCACCGACGAACGTGAGCGTTATCGCGATGCTACCCTCCGATGTAACGCCTCAAGTTTCCGAGTGGAACCTGCAATTGCAGAGACAAGTCGGCACCAACCAGTCGGTGAGCCTTAGCTATGTGGGCACGCACGGGGCACATCTCATGCGGAACTACAATGCTAACCAGACGCTCTTTGGCACGGGTACAAACCTCTATCCGCAATTGGGCGGCATCACAGTCCAGGACTCGCGTGGCAAATCGGACTACCACGCCTTGCAAGCGCAGTACGAACGGCGCTTGACTCGCGGCCTGCAGCTCACAGGTGCGTTCACGTGGTCTAAGACCCTCGATGACTCCTGCGGAGACCTGGACGCCTGTAACCCGCAGCTGTACACGGACTATGCAATCGAACGCGGCCTTTCCAACCAGGACGTGGACTATGTCTTGTCCGCCAGCATGTTGTATGAACTGCCTTTTGGCCGCGGAAAGCAGTTTGGCGGAAATGTTTCCAAGGGAGTGGATTACGCCATCGGTGGCTGGCAACTCAACGCCATCTATACATTGCAAGGAGGTACTCCCTTCAGCATTACGGCCAGCGGCAATCCCCAGAATACCCGCGCGGACCTCGTTGGAAAGCCGGTCATCCATCCGGGCAGTATCACCAACTATGTCGATGGCTCTGCCTTTGCCGTGCCGGCCGTGAACGGAGCGGGTGTCTTCATTGCTCCCGGAACCGCGGGACGGGATATTGTCCGCGGTCCCGGATTCTCGAACATGGACTTCGCTCTGTTCAAGAACTTTGCGGTCACAGAGCGAGTCAAAGCGCAGTTCCGTGTGCAAGCGTACAACCTCACCAATACCCCGCATTTCGGAAATCCGGGGGATACGAACATTAGGGACGGCCACATCGGCCAGATCAACGGCGTCCTGCCGAATAGCTGGCGACAGGTCGAACTCGCCTTGCGCCTTACGTTCTAACCGGCCCATCTCTGGAGGGGGGCGGAATCTTCCATTCCGCCTCCCTCCTCCCCAACTTCCTGAAAGGCTAAGCCCGTGACTCCCCAAAAACACTTATTCGCCATCCTTGCGCTCGGCTTCGCCTTGTCAGTCGCGGCTGCAGCTCAAGATGCTCCGAACGGCCCGGGAGAGCTCCCCATATGGACTCCCGGTAGCAAAGAAGCCGTCGGCACGGCCACTTCTACCGACTCCAAAGTGTGGTTCACTCTACAGGGCGGGATTCTCACCGAGGTTTACTACCCGCGCCTCGACACTGCCAACGTGCGAACCCTGGAGTTCGCCGTCAGCGATGGCAAACGGGTTTGGGTCGAGTCCACGGACATGGTGCATTCCTTGGAGCGCATCAGCGAGGAGGCGCTGCTCTACCGGCAAACCAGCAGTGATCCCGCGGGGAAATTCAAACTTACGAAAACCTATATCACGGATCCGCGACGCGATGTGCTCCTGATGGAAGTTTCCTTCAGCGCCCCTGTGGGGTACTCGCTCTACGTCATCTTCGATCCGGCGCTGAAGAACAGCGGCTACGGCGACACGGGATTCTCACAGGGAGATGCGCTTGTCACGCAAAAGGGGGATGTGGCGGCGGCCCTGGTCAGCGCGCCCAGCTTCGCGGAATTGACTTCCGGCTTTGCTGGCGCGAGCGACGGCTACGCTGACCTGCTGCGCAACCATGCACTCACCCGAAAATATCCGCGAGCCGAAAACGGAAATATCCTGCAAGTTGCTAAGTTGCCCAAGGCGAACCACTTCGTGCTTGCGCTTGGATTTGGCCCGGATCCCGCCGCTGCCGTCGATACGGCCAAGAAAAGCTTGCAGCGGGATTTCTCCGCGGTCAGCGCGGAGTATGTGGCGGGTTGGAAGGAATACCTGCGCGGTTTGCGGCACGTGAATGCCCGCTATGAGCGCATGTTTGAGCTTTCCGCGATGGTGCTGAAGGCCCACGAGGACAAGACCTATCGCGGCGCCATGATCGCTTCTATGAGCGTCCCCTGGGGCTTTGCGGTGAAGGCCAGCGAACCCACGGTGGGCGGCTATCACTTGGTTTGGGCTAGAGACTTGTATGAAGTGGCTACCGGCATGCTCGCCGCGGGTGATCGTGCCGCCGCGGAGCGCGCTCTGAACTATCTCTTCACCGTGCAGCAGAAGGCCGACGGCAGCTACCCGCAGAACAGTTGGCTGGATGGCAAGCCGTATTGGACCGCGCTGCAAATGGACGAACTCTCCTATCCGCTGATTCTTGCCTGGCAATTGGGCCGCACCGACGCCGAAACATGGACCAAGCATGTGCGGCCGGAAGCCGAATTCATCCTTTCGCACGGGCCGATCACCCAGCAGGAGCGCTGGGAGGAAGTGCAGGGCTATTCGCCCTCGACGATTGCGGCGGAAATTGCCGGGTTAGTCTGTGCCTCTGACATTGCCCGGAAGAACGGCGCCAAGGACGAGGCGGAGCACTACCTCCGCGTGGCCGATGAATGGGCCGGCAACCTCGAAAAATGGATGGTTACCACGACCGGGCACCTCGGCCCAGGCGCAGCGGGGCAAGGCTACTATATCCGCATCAACGACTCCACCGACCCCAACGACGGCGCCAAGCTGGATGTGCACAATGGCGGTGGTATCTGGGACAAGCGCGACGTCGTTGACGCCGGCTTTCTGGAACTGGTGCGGCTGGGAATTCGTCCTGCCAGCGATCCAATCATCGTGCACTCGGTTCAGGTCATTGACTCCACAATTCGCACCGAAACTCCCAACGGCCCTGGTTTTCGCCGCTACAATCACGATGGGTACGGGGAGACCTACTTTGGGGGGCCGTGGCTCGGTGAAGGCATTGGGCGTCTGTGGCCGATCTTCACCGGTGAAAGAGGGGAGTACGAAATTGCGCTCGGACATGACCCCACGCCGTATCTAGTGTCCATGCAGCAATTCGCCAACGCCGGCGGCATGATCCCTGAGCAGATCTGGGATCAGGCGGACCCGACAGCATCCCATTTTTCATTTGGCTCTGGCACCGGCAGCGCCACACCATTGGCTTGGAGCATGGCGCAATTCCTTCGCCTGGCTGTTTGCGCGGAAGAGAAACGCATCGTGGAGACTCCTGGCGTCGTGGCGGACCACTTTCTGAAAGCGCCAAAGTGATCTCTTTCCACAAGCAGTTGTAGCGCGTAACAAACTCAGAGATCTGCCCCTGAAGGTGCCCGTAGTTCTATCACTGAGAGCCGGCTGGAGACTCAGGACGGGGAAGCTTCTCAGAACAGTTCGTAGAAGTCAGCGAGGCATCCGTAGCGGACGAGCTCTTCCGAAAGAAGATCGGCGACCATTTCAATCAGGCGAAAGACGGCGGGATGGTTGGTGCGGGAATCCGAAAGGATGACCACGGTAGAAAACGTCTTCTTGGGCTGACGGAGGTGCGAATACCAGAAGCAGACGGAAACCTGGCGCGTAGGGCCTTCGGAACTCTCGTTGGGGTAGGGAAGTGGACGGTCAGCAAGCAGTAAATGATAGGTCTCTCCGTCCGAGCGCGAGATCATAGGCACGCCCTCGCAAAGACGGCAGAGTATGGCCTGTAGACCGTGGAAGACGCAATGAGGGCAGAGGTTGAAATTGCGGTGGGCAATTACGGGCTGTTCGAGACATTCTACAAGCACAAGCGACCTCCTCTGGCGAACTGACGATACCCCCATAACCTGGCGCACCGTCTGGGGGAAGGAGCCTGAGCTATACTACCTTTAG
>JBAVHY010000218.1:0-4797 GCA_049686315.1 Candidatus Acidiferrum sp.
CTGGGCTACCCGCGTGGATGGGTCCTACGCGAAATATGGCATCACGTGGTGGCCAGCATAAAAGCGAACCGCTGGGGACATTTTGGGGACAAGAAAAAAGTGTCTGCGGATGGTCCGGAAGCTGTTAACTGACGCCAGAGAAACGAGTTATTGGATAACAAGTCCTCTGTTAACAGCCGAATGCTCTACCATTGAGCTACCGGGGATCCGCGCAACGCGCTTCTTTTCATTCTATTACAAGAAACGAAATCCGTCATGACCTTTCGGAAACAGCCCGAATGCTCACTACCGTTGAGCCGCCCGGATCATTCGCATTTTGTGATGGTTGCGAAGCGTCTTCAAGCGAGGGCGAGGGGACATTGGGGACATCATTGAATCTGGACAGAGAATGCGTCCGAGTCTTTCGTTAGCGCTTTTCGAAAGAGCAACTGCTGCCGCAGCATGCCATAGCCGATGCGGTGAACTACACCTTGAATCACTGGGCGGAGCTGAACGTTTTCTGCTCGGATGGCGCGTTGGCGATCATAACAGTACAAGTGAGCGCGAAATAAAACGTGGGGTGTTACACTGCAATCGCTGGCGAGCGAGGACTCAGTTCCGCGTTTTGAATGTCGTTGATTTTGAAGGCATTCGCGCCGGATGAGATTTTCGGTATGGACAACACCTTGCAATCTTGAGGATAACTTTCCTAGTGGCTGACTGCGCCGGGAGCCGGGACAGCTCGCCTTGACATTCTATTGGAAGAGCCGTATCGTCACCTAGAATGTCTACTAAAGAACAGCGTGAGCGTATTGAACTGCTGCAAGGGACTCTGGACTTGCTGATTCTCCGCACGTTACTGCTGGGGCCAGCGCACGGCCACGCGATCGCCAAGGCGATCGAATTCAACTCCGACGATGTGTTGCAGGTTGAGCAGGGATCGCTCTACCCGGCATTGCACCGGCTCATCAAGCGGGGATGGATTTCCGCCGAAGAAGGGACTTCGGAGACCAATCGCCGGGCCAAGTTCTACCGGCTGACGGCCAAAGGCCGGCGACAACTTGCGGTCGAGACCACCAAATGGGACAAGCTGGCCGGAGCCATCGCTCAGATTTTACGGCCAGCGGAACCGGAGGACGAATCATGAGGCTCCGCAAACGCATGATTGACGGTCTCGACCAGGACATTCGCGAGCACATTGAGATAGAGACGCAGGACAACATCGAGCGCGGCATGTCGCCGGAAGATGCGCGCCATGCGGCTATGTGCAAATTCGGCAACGTGACGCGCGTCAAGGAAGAAACGCGGGAAGTGTGGAGTTTCCTTTGGATTGAGCACCTACTGCAGGACATTCGCTTCGGCGTTCGCATGCTCCGCAGGAGCCCTGGTTTCGCCGCAGCGGCGGTACTCACGCTCGCCCTCGGCATTGGTGCGAACACGGCCATCTTCAGTGTTGTGAACGCTGTCCTTCTGCGTCCGCTGGCGTACAGGGATTCTCCTTCGCTCGTCAACATCTGGGGAAAGTTCGAGAAGGACGGCATTCAGCAGAACTGGATCTCCGAGCCCGAATACTGGGACTTGCTGGATCACAACGAATCGTTCGCGCAGATTGCTGCATACGCACTGGGTGGCAGAGCGAACCTGACTCGCGTGGATGCGCCGCCTGTGCAAGTATCAGAAGCGAGCGCAACCGCTGGCGTCCTTCCGATGCTCGGCGTTCTGCCCGTCGTTGGCCGCAGCTTCGGCGTCGAGGAGGATCAGCCGGGCCATTCTCACTATGTTCTGCTGAGCTATGCGCTTTGGGAGAGCCAGTTTGGCGGCGATCCGAATATTGTAGCGAAGCCCATACAACTCGACGGCGAGGCATACAATATAGTGGGTGTTCTGCCCAAGCAGTTTTCCCTCGGCGGCAAGCAGGACCTCTGGGTTCCCCTTGGGTTAGATCGAGCAAAACCGCAAAATCGCGGATCTCACTATCTGCACGTCATCGCGCGCCTAAAGCCCGGCGTGAATCCCGCGCAAGCCTCGGCCGCGCTCGTGACCCTCGCTGGCGATCTCCGGCGGGGGTATCCGGGCAGTTACGGCCCGGAATCGAAAAATTTCGACATGTACATGGTGCCGGTGAAGGAGCAGCTAATTGGCAGACTCCGACCAGCTCTGCTTGTCCTGCTGGGCGCGGTTGCGTTCGTACTTCTCATTGCGTGCGCCAACGTTGCAAATCTTTTGCTGGCGCGCGCTTCCGCACGGGAGAAGGAGCTGGCCATCCGAGCGGCGATGGGCGCGGGACGCACTCGCCTCGTAAGACAATTGCTCACGGAGAGCTTGCTCCTAGGGCTTGCGGGCGGATTGCTCGGGCTTGTGCTTGCCTACTTGGGTGTGAGCGCGCTACGCGCGCTTGTCCCGCCCAACACCCCGCGCATGGACGAAGTCCAGCTTGACTCTGTGGTGCTTGCTTTTACGTTTGGCGTTTCACTACTCACCGGTCTGTTCTTTGGTCTTGTGCCGTCCTGGCACATCGCGAAAAACGATCTGCGGGAGGCTCTCAGCGAAGCTGGTCGGGGCACCTCGGTCTCTGGAAAAACGCTGCATTTGCGTTCTTGGCTTGTAGTTTCTGAGCTAGCGTTGGCGGTTCTGCTGCTCGTCGGGGCTGGCCTATTGATCCGTAGCTTCAACCGTCTGCTCGACGTTTCTCCCGGCTTTCAAACGCATCACTTGCTCACTATGGAGCTCTCACTCCCTGAAAAAACGTACCCGGATGGAGTGCCCGTACAGAAGTTCTTCACCGAACTGCTGGCAAGCGTGAAGACGGTCCCCGGTATTCAGTCCGCGGGTGCAGTTTCGCAACTACCGCTTAGTGATTCGTATACTTCCGGCTCGGTCTTCTTCGAAGACACCTCGATTCCCGATATCCCCAGGCTGCCGAATTTGGGCAATCTTCCGTACATGGAAATCGACCAGCGGGCGGCCACCTCCGAATACTTTCAGGCGATGCAAATTCCGCTCGTGCGAGGACGGCTGCTGAACGACGCGGATGACGCGAGTGCCCTGCTGGTCGCTGTGGTAGATACGAATTTCGCGCATCGTTTTTGGCCCCATGGAGATGCCATTGGCCGGCGCGTGGCCATCGATACCATTCCCGACTCCAAGCCGCAGATGCCACGCTGGCGGACCATCGTTGGCGTGGTCGGGCACGTGAAGCACTATGCGCTGGACGTCGAAGGCCGGGAACAGATTTACTTCCCGCATCGGCAGCCGCTTTTCGGGGTTTTTGTCCCCCGCGATATGACCCTTGCTGTGCGCACTTCGCAGGACCCAGGCAGTGTGACTAACGCCATCCGCGAGCGGATCTTCGCGATCGACAAGGCCCTTCCGCCCTACAACATCGCCACAATGGATCAGCTCGTTTCAACTTCGGTTGCTCAGCCGCGGCTGAATCTCTCCCTCCTCGTCGCGTTTGCGGTGCTGGCACTTGTGCTTGCGGCGGTCGGCGTCTACGGGGTGATGGCCTACGCCGTGACGCAGCGCACTCACGAGTTTGGTATTCGCACAGCGCTGGGAGCGTCGCCCACGGACGTCTTGAAACAAGTGTTCCTGGAAGGAGGCCGCCTGGCCGCGTTAGGCTTGGCGCTCGGCCTCATCGCAGCGCTCGTTCTCACTCGCTTGATGGCCAGCTTGCTCTTTGGCGTGAGTCCGAGCGATCCGATGACGCTTGGCTTGGTCGCAGTGATTCTCGCTCTCGTCGCGCTCGCGGCCTGCTACATTCCGGCGCGCCGCGCCGCCCGCGTCGATCCAGTGATCGCCCTGCGCTACGAATGACGAATTTCTCGGAGGAGGCATTCGGAGCGCGATGCTGACGTATTAATCAGACGTAGGGTCGGCATTCGACTGAGTTCCTTCCACGAACAATTCCGAACCTGCCGGCGACCCCTTCACAGACGATATACCCTTTTAGAGCCACACGATCGCGAGCGTGATTAATTAGCCTTCGCCGGCGTGCTCCTTGATTACCTTGCGAGGATCCTTGTCGTCTCGCAATCCGGCAAACTTCGAATGACGCAGATGGTCGACTTACGCTTCATACTCCACCTCTTCATGGCGTGAGCCACCAAATCACCGGCCCAAAGACTGCTTCGTGTCGACCAGGCGCAACGATAGCACGACTTTCAAACGTTGTATGCGAATCCCGCCGAAGAGCAAGACGTAATTTTGATGGCTGTGAATCGCACAACCGGCAAGAGCGTGACTAATCAGATGGGCAGTTGCAATTGTCATCCACGTACAGGGGCCCGGCCTATTGAGTCACAGTTCAGGTTTGGGGTCGATTAGTCAGTTCGCTTTTCTCCAGCCACAAGCATGCCGTGTTCGATTAGGAATGATCGCAGTTCGGTCAGCGTTCGCTCATTGGCCTGTGAGTCGAACGGAGGGATGACAAGAACGAATTTTGTGCTGGCGGGAAATTGACTGAGCTTGTCTTCGAGTTCGCCCATGGCGTTGAACCCATATTGTGCAACCCGTTGTGGTACGCAAAAATTCCATCAGGCTCCCATCCGACAGAGATGCTGGCACTTATTTGTTCGGCTTTCCCGCGCTAGGAAGCCCCAAAAACCAATCCTGCGAACAGAAAATGCTTCTCAGCCGGGCCGACCCTGTGCAATCCTGACAGGCCATGTTTCGATTCTCTCAGAACACAAAGCGCTCACTGGATTCTCTGCTTAACTTGATCACTGATCTGGCCGGGGACGTACTTCTTTTCTTCCGTCTCCTGTTCCGCTCGCGCACAGTCCTGAGCGCAGAAGTCCTGTTCCTGCGAAAGCAACT
>JBAVHY010000219.1:0-4178 GCA_049686315.1 Candidatus Acidiferrum sp.
GGGTTCACCCGAACCGAAGATTTCGGAAAGGGTAGAAGTGGTCAATCACCCGGGAGGGTGAAGTCTCATGGCAAAACAAATTGTAACTGGTGAGAATTCGCGTCAGGCGATTTTGCGTGGCGTCAACATTCTGGCAGACGCGGTAAAGATCACGCTCGGGCCGAAGGGACGCAACGCGGTGATCGAGAAGAAGTTCGGGGCGCCCATCATCACAAAAGACGGCGTGACGGTGGCGAAGGAGATCGAGTTGCAGGACCCACTAGAAAACATGGGTGCACAGATGGTGCGCGAGGTTGCGTCCAAGACTTCCGATGTGGCCGGCGACGGCACCACTACCGCGACCGTGCTGGCCCAAGCAATCTTCCGTGAGGGCGTGCGAACGGTTGCCGCAGGCGCGAACCCGATGGCGCTCAAGCGCGGCATTGATAGGGCCGTCGAAGTTGCTGTGGGAGAAATCAAGAGGCTCTCCCGCGACGTAAAGGGCGACATGATCGCCCAGGTGGGGTCCATCAGTGCCAACACCGACAAGCAAGTTGGCAGCATCATCGCCGAAGCCATGAAAAAGGTCGGTAAGGACGGCGTCATCACCGTCGAGGAATCCAAAACGATGGACACCACCCTTGAAATCGTCGAGGGCATGCAATTCGACCGTGGCTACCTTTCACCATATTTCGTCACTGACCCGGAGCGCATGGAATGCATTCTTGAAGATGTCCGCATTTTGATTCACGAAAAGAAGATCAGCTCGATGAAGGACCTACTACCCTTGCTCGAACAGACGGCCAAGCTGAGCAAACCGCTGCTGATCATTTCAGAGGACATCGAAGGCGAAGCCTTGGCCACCCTGGTAGTGAATAAACTGCGGGGTACACTGCAGTGTGCTGCCGTGAAAGCCCCTGGCTTTGGCGACCGCCGCAAGGCCATGCTCGAAGACATTGCCACCCTGACCGGCGGCAAGGCCATCACCGAGGACCTTGGCATAAAACTCGAGAACGTCAAAATCGAAGAACTGGGCAGCGCCAAGAAGGTGACCATAGATAAAGACAACACCACAATCGTCGCGGGCGCCGGCAAAGCCAGCGAGATCGAAGGACGAATCAAGCAACTCCGTATGCAGATCGAAGAGACTACGTCGGACTACGATAGAGAAAAGCTTCAGGAACGTTTGGCCAAGCTCGTCGGTGGTGTCGCAATAATCAAGGTGGGTGCAGCAACCGAGACCGAGTTGAAAGAGAAAAAGGCACGAGTCGAGGACGCCATGCACGCCACCCGTGCCGCGGTTGAGGAAGGCATCGTCCCCGGCGGCGGTACGGTCCTTCTACGCTGCGTGCCGGCCCTGGAAAAGCTCAAGCTCCACGACGATGAAGCCATCGGAGTAAATATCGTAAAGCGAGCACTCGAGGAACCCATGCGCCAGATCGCCCAAAACGCCGGGCATGAAGGCGCGCTGGTTGTAGGACGCGTGCGCGAATCGAAGGAGGAAAACTTTGGCTTCAACGCAGAGACCGGTGAGTTCGGCGACTTGGTCAAGGCCGGTGTGATTGACCCAGCAAAGGTCACCCGCCTGGCACTCCAGAACGCTGCGTCGATAGTCTCATTGATGCTTACGACCGAAGTCCTGATCGCCGACTTTAAGGGAGAAGAGAAAACGGCTACGGCTGGGGGAGGCTACGGCGGCGGCATGGGAGGATCATACTGAGTCCGTCTCCTTTCGATCGCTTTATCACACGCGTAGTTGGCGAATTGCTATTTCGCCCATGATTCCAGAGGGTTCCGCGTCCTTCTCGGCATCTCCATTCTGAAAGAGCTGGAATGAAAGGAAGCCAAGCTATGTCAGACCCCGATGATAAATCAGACGTGGCGTTCTGCAAATAAGTTGCTGAAAGAATTGCCTTGGGCTTCGAGCTTGTTTTTGGACCGAATGGACCGACACTCAAATCCGAGCCAGTTTGGAGATGGCCGTGAGTGTTTTATTCAAGAGTGATAAATGGCCGGATTGGAACCACTGACTTCCTGGCCCTGGGCCAGGCGCTCCACGACTATTCGTGTTCCAGTAAGTTATAAGTGGTCGGGGCGAGTGGATTTGAACCACCGACCTCCTGGTCCCGAACCAGTGGCTAAATCAATCTAAGTCGCTGTCCTGGCGCCACTTGTAGTTTTTCGGACCGCTCTCAGTTAGACAAGTTTGGACAAGTCCCCCGTAATTTTGGCCCATTTGCGTCGCGGGTTCAGAATTGTACGACGGGGGAGCCCAGGATCAAACGCGAGTGGCGAATAGTCAACCATCCTCGCCGCGACTGCCATTACCGGGTCGCACCGCCGACCAACTGAAGGGAACAAGGGTCAAACGGGCTCAAAGCCCGGAAGCCGCAGTGCTTTCTGGTCGAATGTCAGCGTGCGCGAACAGCCCATCCGCGCGCCTAGTGCCACGATGAGAGCGTCGGCAAACGAGCCGTGTCCTTCCTTGAGTGCGATCATGGCAGTGAAAACCTCCTGCTCGTTTTCTACAACTAGCACGTCGGCCTGAAGCATGCGCTCGATTGCCGCGGCGATTTCATGCATTGCCAGCCCATAGGCACGGTCGAGCACCCAAACAGTCTCGGCCATAGCGACAATGCAGACGAAACCGGGGTTTTCTTCAGTCAGCCGTCTTTCGATGATCGCGGTTGCCTTCGGCGACTGAATCGGATCGTCCTGGGTCAGGTAACGGACCAGGATGTTGCTGTCGAGCCCGATCATCGATGCGTAGCGCGTCTCGCGACACCGGCGGCGCCTTCAGCAACAGCCTTGGTCATCTCCGCGATGCTTACCGGCCCCCGTCGCCGTGACTTGACGATGCCTCGCAAGGCGCGCGCAGGAAGTCTGGGCAGAAGGACAACGCTGCCGTCGGGATGAACGAAAAACTTGACGTGATCGCCCGGTTTCAATTTGAGGTGCTCGCGAATCGCTTTCGGGATAGTCGCCTGGCCTTTGACGGTGATTGCAGATTCCATAGTGTCTCCATTACAATTGCAAGAATGTAATACCACGATTTGCATCAGACGTCAATATCGCAGGCTCAAAGCCCAGAAGCCGCAGTGCTTTCCGGAGGGAATAGACGTCTCGGCCAGCATTGCAGTTAAGTATCGTTTCATCTAGAATATCAACCTAGATGAGGAGGAGATCCATGCGCAAAGTCGGGTTGTTTGAAGCCAAGCAGAAGCTCTCGGAGTTGGTAGAACGGGCAGCGGCAGGCGAGCGCATTGGCATCACGCGCCGCGGCAAGCTGGCCGCGGTTATCGTTTCCGTCAAGGGCCAGTACGACCTGTGCGGGATCTTCGAGAACTTGGAAGGAATTCGGAGAAGAGCGCACCGAGTCAAAGGCGTGAGCGTAAAAGACCTCATTGAAGAAGGCCGCTCATGAAGCCCTTTGTTCTGGATGCCTCTGTTGCGCTTGGCTGGACTCTGGACAATCCGGTTCCCGCATCTGCGACTCGAGCGAAGCAGGCTCTGTTATCCGGGACCAGGGCATTGGCTCCGGCATTGTGGCATCTAGAAATTGCCAACGGCCTGGCCGTAGCCGAGAGACGAGGAATCCTTACCTCCTCCGACGCCATGTTGGCCCTCCTGCAACTCGAACAATTGTGTGCGCAAGCCCTCGAAATCGAGGCGGACATTGTTCCCATGCGGCAGGCGTTAACGACGGCGCGCGCGTATCAGCTATCGGCTTACGATTCGGTTTATTTAGACTTGGCGCTTCGAGCCAAACTGCCTCTGGCAACCCTGGATGTGGCTCTTCGCAAGGCCGCGAGTAAAGCCGGCGTGGAATTGCTGCACTAAATAGCTGGTCGTTCAGCACAAGCGCCCGCGGGACTCGCACCTTGTTGCATGGCGTGATCGCCAAGATCGGCCAACAGTACCCTGTTTCCATCATCAGCGAAAAGTGGCGCTGCCAGAAAGCAAGCAAGAGCGGCCACGGCAGGGCGCATGTAGACTCCTCCTGAAGGAAACGACCAGAGAGCGTAGTGAGAGTATACTCCTGTCAATCTTTGTGGGATGCAGCACTGACAAGGGGGGTTCTCGTCCAAATGACCCGCCAGTGTTTGTGAGGGTGAGTTCAAATCTCTGCGAACGTTGTAATTGATTGGATAACTTCGTCGGCTCCCCTCGACCGAGTAGACTTGGCGAAGGTGATTCGA
>JBAVHY010000220.1:0-5825 GCA_049686315.1 Candidatus Acidiferrum sp.
GCAATGTGCCAAGAATGGCGCCGAGGAAACCCAGCGGAATGCTAAGGATGCCGGGATTTTCCAGCGGGAACAAGGGCTTGGCTTGGAACAAGTGGCGCGCGGTGCCCGTGACGGTAGGCGGATCGATGCCCATCAGGCTGGGGCCGATAAGGATGAGTCCGATGGAAGCAACCAGGCCAACCGCGAGCCCGGCGACCGCGCCGGTGGTGTTGAAGCGGCGCCAGAAGATGGAGCAGACGATGACGGGCAAGTTGGCGGAAGCGGCGACGGCAAACGCCAGGGCCACAAGGAAGGCTACATTGGCGGTAGGACCGAGCAGAATGGCGATGGTGATGGCCACAGCTCCAACGACGAAAGCGGAGATGCGGGCGACGCGAACTTCCTCGCCGGGCTTCCGTTCCGTGCCCTTATGAATGACGTTGGTCCAGAAATCATGCGCGAAGGAAGTGGATGCGCTGATGGTGAGACCAGCGACCACGGCAAGAATGGTGGCAAAGGCGATGGCGCAGATGAAGGCGAAGAAAATGTCACCGGCCAGCGCCTGCGCAAGATTCGGCGCGCTCATGTTCGTGCCGCCGTGAGTGGCGATGAAATCGCGGCCAACGATGGTGGCGGCGCCGAAGCCGAGGAAGGTGGTCATGATGTAGAAGCTGCCGATGAGCGCCATGGCCCAGACGACGCTGTGACGAGCGGTCTTTGCGTCAGGCACGGTGTAAAAGCGAACGAGGATGTGCGGCAGGCCGGCAGTGCCAAAGATGAGCGCGAGGCCGAGGGAGATAAGCTCGAGCGGGCCATAAGGAGGCTTGTAGCGCAAGCCAGGTTGCAGGAAGTCTTTGACCACTTCCTGACCCTTGTCGTGATAGGTGACGTGGCCAATGGCGTCGAAGAAGGCGGCGAAACTGAAGTGGAAGTGGGCCATAACCAGGATGCTGAGGAGGAGCGTTCCGGCCATGAGAAGGATGGCTTTGATGATTTGCACCCAGGTGGTGGCAAGCATGCCGCCGAAGACGACGTAGACGATCATCAAGATGCCAACACCGATGACGGCGGTGTGGTAAGTGATGCCCGAGCCCTTGAGAAGGAGCGCGACGAGAGCGCCGGCACCGACCATCTGGGCAATCATGTAGAAGGTGCTTACGGTGATGGTCGATAAGCGAGCACATCGGCCATTGTGTACTTGCCGGCGTTGCGAAGAGGCTCCGCGATGACGAGAAGCACGGTGAGATAAGCGACCAGCCAGCCCACCGAGAACATGAAGCCGTCGTAACCCTGGAAGGCGATGATGCCAGCAATGCCAAGGAAAGACGCGGCGCTCATGTAGTCCCCGGCGACGGCGACGCCATTCTGCCAACTTTTCACCTGGCGGCCAGCAGCGAAATAAGCGCTGGAGCCGGTGGAGCGCTTGGAAGCCCAGTAGGTAATGCCCAGGGTGATGGCGATGAACACCAAAAACATCAAGAGAGGCATAGACATGGTCTATTGGTCTCCTTTGGAGATTTTCGGCGAGAGCTCTTTTTCGATGATGTCCTTGGAGATTTTATCGAATTCGTCGCCGGCGCGGACGTAGAGGCCGGCAATGATCCAAGCCATGAAGAACTGCGACAGAGCGAACAGATAGGCGAGATTGACATTGCCACAAACTTTGGTGGACATGAATTGCGGAGCGTAACCCACCAAAATGGGGAGCAAGAAGTAGTAGATGATGAAAAAAATGAAGGCGGGAACGATAAAGATCTTTTTTGTGTCCATGAGGTGCCGAAATTGCTCGCTGGCCGCGACACGGTCCCACACGGATTGGGCGAATTGGTCAGGCTTTGTTGCGTCTTGCATGCGCACCCCCTGTTTGCAGAGTCGTGACTTGAATAGATTTTAGACTTTGGAGCGAATGGAATTGAACCGTGCGCATCCTACAACGAGAGGCGTGCCGTTGTATAGAGCATGTCGGGCGGGGAGGGGGTGGCCCGTGCGGCGGCAGACAGGCAGGGTCGGCTAGGTTGCCCGGGGCTGGGCGGAATCTTCCTGGAGGATGTCCGCGAGGGTGGAGGAGAAGAGTTCCGCGTCGGAGGAGGAGAAGATGAGAGGTGGGCGGAGTTTGATGACGTTGTGGTGGGGGCCGTCGGTTCCGGCGAGGATGCCGCAGTCACGAAGGCGGTTGACAACGTAGGAGGCTTGATCCGCGGCGGGCGCACAGGAGGAGCGGTCGTTGACGAAATCGATGCCAAGGAACAGGCCGGAGCCGCGAACGTCGCCTATCAGGGTGTAGGCGGATTGGAGGGATTGCAGTTCATGAAGCCAGAGGGAGCCTACAGAGAGTGCGTTGTGCTGCAGATTCTCGTCACGGAGGACATCGAGGACAGCGAGTCCAGCGGCGCAGGCAACCGGATTGCCGCCAAAGGTGCTGAAGAACTCCATGCCATTGTCGAAGGAAGCGGCGATTTGGGGAGTGGTGATAACAGCGGCTAGAGGAAAAGCGTTGCCAATGGGCTTGCCGAATACAACGATGTCCGGAACGACGCCTTGGGTTTCAAATCCCCAGAAGTGCGTGCCGAGCCGCCCGAAGCCAACCTGGACTTCGTCGGCGATACAAACGCTACCGGAAGAGCGAACGTGCTTGTAAACTTCGGCCAAAAAATCTGGCGGAAACACGATCTGGCCCGCGACGCTGGGCAGCGTTTCGGCGATGAACGCGGCGGGTGAGCGTCCTTCCCATTTCAGGGCTTCCAAAATTTCCGCGACGTAGGCGGCATATTTCTTGCCGAGGCCAGGCTCGCCGCGCCGATGCGGGCCGCGATAGTCATCGGGAATTGGAGCAACGTGCACCCAGGGTTTTTGGCCGCAGCCGCCGGGGCCATTGAACTTGTACGGGCTGATATCGATGAGCGTGGAGGTGTGGCCGTGATAGGCGTGATCGAGGACGATGACGTCCTCGCGGCGGGTGTGCGCGCGCGCCATGCGAAGAGCGAGTTCGTTGGCTTCGCTGCCGGAATTGACGAAGTAGCAGACCCGGAGCGGAGCAGGGAGGAGCGCGGTGAGCCTGCCGGCGTAGCGGAGAATATTGTCGTGCAGGTAGCGCGTGTTGGTGTTGAGGAGGGAGAGTTGGTCCTGGACTGCGGCAACGACGCGAGGATGAGAGTGCCCGACGAGGGGAACGTTGTTGTAAACATCGAGGAAGGCGCGGCCGGTGTCGTCGTAGAGATATTGGCGCCAGCCACGAACGATCTTAAGGGGGTGCCTATAGGAAACACTGAGATTGCTGCCAAGGAGTTTTTTTCGGGCAGAGAGAGTGACGTCCGAAGAAGGTTCAAGTTTGGGGAAACACTTTTCAGGAATGCCGAGAATGAGATTGGGATCAGGAGATAGGCTGGTGAAAATTTCGCGCTGAGAGGGATAAGCGACGCCGGGACAATCGGTGGAGAGATCAAGCAGGTCAAGAATGATCTGGAAATGAAGATGAGGTGACCATCCGCCGTTTTCGGCGGGAGCGCCGATGCGGGCGAAAGACTGGCCACGAACGATGCGCTCGCCAACACGCAATGAGGAGAGGGATTCGCGGGAGAGGTGGCCGTAGAGTGAGAAGAATTCGAGGTCATTGTCTGTACGGTGCTTGAGGATAACGACGGGACCGTAATCGAGGGGAGCGGTGTTATCGGCGAAGGCGTGGACGGTGGCGTCGAACGGAGCGGCAACGGGCGTGCCGGGATCGGCGAAGAGATCAATGCCGAGGTGGATGGTGCGGCGTTCGGCGGTTGGATTCGTGCTGCTGCAAAAGAGGGGCGCGGTGTAAACCGCCCGCGGCTCGTTGTAGCGGCCCACAGCGACGGCTGAGTTGGCCGCGCGCGCGGCGGCTTGGATTCTCGGAGTCATGTGCGGCTCAGTGGCATTGGCGGGATCGGCACTAAGAAACGTGCTGCCAACACTGAGGTCAAGGACAAGACAATTCCCTTCTCGGAGATTTGCAGGGATAACGGGAGCCGCGGAGTGGGAATTCCGCGCGAGCCAACGAAGAATATTTTCAGAGTGAGGAACGGCAGGGAGACCGCAGGCTGCGCGGAACGCATAGTGGCCCATGCGCGGATGGATTTTGGCAAGACGCTCGAGGGCGGCCCAGGCAGGTGCTTCGCTGACGGTGACATATGGGTCGTCTGGGACGAGCGATTGGCGATGGGCGGAATTGATAACGCTGACAGCGAGGCGCGCGCACATCAGGGGATAGAATGCGGCGATTTCGTCTTCGTTGAGGGCAAACGTTTTGTGATAAGCAGCAAGCACCGCCGCGGCGGCAGGAAGCGGCGATTCGTGGCCGAGAATGGCATACGCGGCAGCGACGGCGGGCTCACTCACGGTGAAGCCCAGGTGCATATCTCCAAAATCGATCACGCTGCAAACGCGGCGAGGAATCGGCCACGGGGGAGAAACCAGGGCGTTGTGATCGTTGGCGTCACCGTAAATGACACTGCGGCGGAGATGAGGAAATTTTGGAACGGCTTCGGCCTCAAAGAGGTTAAGGAATTGTCCGGCGAGAGTGCGGCGTTGAGAATTCTGAATATGGGAAAGGAATTCGCGCGCCCAGAGCGAACGAGAGATATCCCATTTGAGTTCGCGGTTGGTGGCAGGGTGAGAGAAATTAAGGAATGCGGAATCGATTTCGGCAAGGAGATCGCCAAAAGAAGCGAGGAGTTCAGTGGAATGGGGCTTCGCTTGGGAGAGGGTACTTCCTGGAATAAAGGTGAGGAGCCAAACCAGGCGGTTGGTGCCGTCTTCGAGTAGAACGCGGGAGAAGAGCTGACCCTGAAGTGTGGGCACCACGCGAGGAAGAGCGAGATGGGGGGCGCGCCCGGCGAGGTGGGTAAGAGCGCAGCATTGCATGTCGACGAATGATTCTTCGCGCGCGGGATGCATGATCTTCAAAACAAAGGCGTGGGAGTCTGAAGCGAGCAGATGGAAATTGTCGTCGTACTCACCGGGAAGGGGCCGAGAAACAGCTTCCAGGCCATAGAGATCGAGAGCGATGCGAGCAGCGCCGGAAGGAGCGATGGGAGGGGCAACGCGGGCTTCAGGCATCATGCGGAAAATTGTAATGGCGCAGAGAGGGGTTGAGCAAATGGGGATCAGTGAGCAAGAGGAAGCGTCCGAAGTACGCAGCGCTGATTCGAAGTGATAGGATTAGCGATACAAACCCTTCCCAGCCCAGCAAGAGTCTGCGCAAACCCAGTTGCGACTAGTTCAAAGCAAAAAGACTAAGTTGAAGACCAGGAGAGAAGCGAGGCAACTATGAATAGGAAATGGATCATTTACGGCGCGGTAGCGCTGCTGTCATTGGCAGGGTGCGGGAAATCAGGGAGTGACGCAAATACAGCGTCGAATCAGGCAGCGCCAGGCCAAGCGGATACGGCGAATCCAGCGAACACACAGTCGCCGCAGACGCCACGCCCGGAACCACAACAGCCCCTCGTGGTACCCGCGGGGACATCGATCCCGGTGATTCTCACCAGCACGCTCAGTTCGCGGGTGAATCAACCAGGGGAAGAATTCGAGGCGAGCGTGGCCGCACCGATTGTGATCGGCGGAGAGGTGGCTATCCCCAAAGGCGCGTCGGTGAAAGGCATAATCGTGAATGCGAAGAAACAAGGGACGTTCAAGGGAGAAGCAGATCTGGCGGTGAGACTAAAGAGTATCCACGTGCACGGCAAGGAATATGAAGTTGCAACCAGTACTTATGCCGGGACGGAGAAAGGAAAAGGAAAGAGAACGGCGGCGGTGACCGGCGGAGGCGCGGCCATCGGTGCGTTGATTGGCGGACTGGCGGGCGGGGGAAAGGGTGCGGC
>JBAVHY010000221.1:0-7188 GCA_049686315.1 Candidatus Acidiferrum sp.
GCCCATGCTGAGGGATTGCGCTTCTTTCTGAATGCCTGCGCGAACATCATCCCAAAACGAGGTGGTGCCTTTTAGAGTGTTGACGGAGATTCGCAATTGTCTACGGCGAGAAAGATAGCGGGCCGCAAGATTAGGCCGATAGCCCATGGACTTGGCCATCTGCACAACGCGTGTTTTTGTCAACGGGCTTACGCCGGGGTGATCGTGCAAAGCGCGGTGAACGGTGCCAGTGGAAACTCCCAATGCGTCTGCGAGGTCAAAGAGCGTTACTACTTTTCTGTCCAAGATGCAGCACCTGTGGGTGAAGCGGCTAAAAAAGAAGGAGCCGAGAGAGCATTGAAAAGGTCGCGAGGAGCTAATTCGTAAACGCTCACGAGACCAATGTAGGTCTATGACGAGTAAGTTGTCAACGGGTCAACCTATTTTGCCGTTCCAAACTGAGCCAAGCGCCCTCATTTGGAAACAACCTGGAGCTGCAAACTCTGCGTGTTTGCCGAGCTGGGCCCGACAAAGAGGTCAAAAACACCTGGCTCCACGATGCGCTGCATTCGATCATCAAAGATGGCAAGATCATTTGGAGTGAGTGCAAAAACCACAGAGGCTTTTTCGCCCGGCGGAAGGTGAATGCGCTGGAATCCCCGCAGTGCAAGCACGGGGCGGGTTACCGAACTGATCCGTTGATGAATGTAGAGCTGCGCGACTTCATCACCAGCGCGATCCCCAGTGTTGGTGACGTCCACGGTGACCTTGGCGGTGCCGCCGGGAGGAATCACAGCGGGTTCGACGCGCGGATTTTCAAACTTGAAGGTGGTGTAACTCAAGCCATGGCCAAACGGAAAGAGGGGTTCGCGCGAAGTAAAAATATAACTCCGGCTCCGGGACGGTTTATGGTTGTAGTAATCCGGCAACTGTCCCACGGAACGCGGGAACGAGATGGGCAGTTTGCCTCCGGGGTTCACATCGCCAAAAAGGACGCGCGCGACAGCGGTGCCGCCTTCCTGACCCAGGTACCAGCCTTCGAGGATAGCGGGGACGTGAGAGGCCACGTAGTTGATGGAGAGAGGGCGGCCATTGATCAACAAAACAATGGTGGGGACTCCGGTTTCGACGATCGTTTGGACCAGTTGATCTTGTGCTCCGAGAAGATCGAGTGAGTCGCGATCGCCGAGATGATTCTCGGACCATGCTTCGCGATTGGTGCTCTCCGTTTCACCCACCACCATGAGCGCGATGCCTGCTTTCTTGGCGGTTTCAGCCGCGGCATGAATACTGGCTTGTTGCTCCTTGGGGTCCGCCAATTGGGTGTCGTTCTCGTACCATCCCGCCCAACCTTGTTTTCCGATGGTGATCTTGCAGCCTTCGGCATACAAGACATTCACTCCGGGACCAAGCCGTTGGCGAATGCCGTCGAGCACGCTCACGCCGCGCCCAGCATCGCGGGAGTAGCCACCGAGATGCACGTCCGCGGCATTCGGGCCAATTACCGCGATGGATTTCAGTTTCTTGGGATCCAGCGGCAATAAATGGCCTTCATTTCTCATCAGAACGATCTCCTCTTCCGCGGTTTTCAAGGCCAGCGCCTGATGTTCGGGGCTGTTGGTGATTTTTTCGGCGTAGTCGGGATCCACATAGGGATTCTCAAAAAGGCCAAGACGGAATTTCGCTGCCAGAACACGTCCCACGGCGCGGTTGAGTTGCCACTCGGGAACGATGCCCTGGCGGACTTGTTCGAGCAAGGTGCGGTAGACGGAGCCATCGGACAAGTCGTAATCGACGCCAGCAGCAATCGCCTTCCGGGCAGCTTCAGTGCTGTCGGCCGCTACGCCGTGAAGCTTATACAACATTTGCAGGCCCTCTCCGTCAGAAGTGACATATCCGTCGAACCCCCATTCCTGGCGCAAAACGCGGTCCAGGAGCCAGGGGTTGACGTGCGAGGGGATGCCATCAATTTCGTTATAAGAAGCCATCACACTGCCCACTCGCGCCTCACGAACGGCGGCTTCAAAGGCAAACAGGTAAAACTCGCGCAGCTCACGTTCAGAAAAATTGGCGGGCGCGGTATTTGTGCCGCTTTCCGGCTGGCCGTGAGCGGTGAAATGTTTTGCGGTCGCCAGAATATGGTGACGATCGATTAGGTAGGAGTCCCCTTGTAAGCCCTCGATCGCGGCCACCCCGATCCTCGCGCCTAAAAAGGGATCTTCGCCGTAGGTTTCTTCCGTGCGGCCCCATCGGGGATCGCGCGCCAGATCTAGAACTGGGCTGAAGGCTTGATTGGTTCCGGAGGAGGCCATCTCATCCGCCACAGTGGTGAAAACCTGCTTGATCAATACTGGATCCCAAGTGCTCGCAAGTGCCAAAGCCTGGGGAAAACTGGTGCTGCCGTAAGCCATGAAGCCGTGGAGAGCTTCACCCTGAAAAATCAAAGGTATGCCGAGCCTGGTTCTTTCGAGTTGGAAGCGCTGAAGGGCGTTATGAGCCAGAGCTCGCTCACCCGCACTCATCTTGTTTTCGAGGCGATACATTTCCTTGAAAAGATCTTCGGGAGTGGCGTAGTGGAGTTGGCCCGTGGGATCAAGCAGGCCACGGTCAGAGCGGTGTCCACCGGTGATCTCTGCGACCTTTTCCTCTAGTGTCATGCGGGACACGAGGTCGGCGACGCGATCCGGGATCGCAAGGTGCGGGTCTTTATACGGAGCTGTTGGTTGCTGTGCAGCCAGGGGAAAGCACGCAAGGACGAGAACGATTACGAAAGTTTTTGCAATGCGCATCAGGGCCTCCCAAACGAGGTTCCGTCTGACTTTATATCACAGGCCTCAGGCTCACATTGGTGACGAAGAGTGGGTTGGCAGAGCCGACTTTCGCGTTACCGCTTCATGCGCCACGCCGACATTACGATTTTCAATTTATGTCATGCCAACGGTTACTCAAACAGCGATTAATTTCCACAGGCGGCTCTCTTGTGTTTTCAGCCTTTCCGGGCCTAAACTCCCCCAAGCAAACTGCATCCCGCCCCAGTCCCTAGGGGCTTCCTGGGATCGCAAAGGTGGGGTAGTGAATCTTAGGAGGGCGAGAATGAAAAACGTTTTGTGTGCCTGCTTTGCCCTGGTGTTTGCGCTGGGCTGTGCTTCAGCGGTGTGGGGACAATCGCAGATTACCACCGGAACAGTGCTGGGAGAAGTGCTCGATGAGCAAGGCGGAAGTGTCGCCGGTGCGTCCGTCGAAGCAAAGAATCTGGATACCAATTTCGCGCAAACGGAAACCACAGGCTCGGACGGCCATTTTGCCTTCCTGAGCCTGGCGCCGGGCCGCTATACCCTTACCATCAGCAAATCAGGGTTTGCCAGTGTTTTGCAGCAGAACGTGAACTTGACGGTGGGCCAGACCATCAGCATTCCCGTGAAGATGAAGGTTTCTTCTGTCGTGCAGCAGATCGTGGTCACCGACGTGCCGGTGGTGGATGTGACGCAGACGGTGTCTTCTTCCACGCTTGATGAAATTTCAGTGGCTACGACTCCCGTGCTGGGCCGCAAGTTCGAAGATCTGCTCACGCTGACGCCCGGTGTCAGCATCAGCCAGGGCCCGGACGGCGATGAAATCAATATTAACGGCCAACGCGGTATCTTCAACAACATCAGCCTCGATGGCGGCGACTACAACAACGGGTTCTTCGGAGAGCAGATGGGCGGGCAGCGAGCGGCGATTGATATTACGCTCGAAGCGGTGAAGGAATTCCAAATCACCGCGAGCGGCGCCAATGCGGAGTTCGGCCGCAGCGCCGGTGGCGTAATCAATGTCGTAACCAAGTCGGGCACAAATGAAATTCACGGCGCGGGCTTCGAGTACTTCCGCACCGAAGCGTTAACCGCCGCCACATCGGACGGCAAGCCACTCGATGGTTTTCGCCGGAACCAGTTTGGCGGCAGCTTCGGCGGTCCGCTCATTAAGGACAAGTTGTTCTTCTTCGCCGCCAGCGAAGGCATCCGCGAAGCTCTCAATCGGAAAAACCTTGGCGCTCCACTTGGCGCAGCGTGCGCCAACCCCACGCCTGTTATCACCAATCCCGCCGATGAAGCTTTGATAAACGGCAGTCCCGATTGCCAGCGCGTCGCGCTTCTTAATTTCTTCAAGAACGCACCTTTCCCCTCCGCCATCAAGAATACGGACGAAGGGCTTCCCGTCATTCACCAGGTCAGGAACGCGTCCGTTTTCGGGCGCGTCGATTACAACCTGAACCCGAAAAATCAGATCTTCGGCTCCTACAACTTTGACTGGTCCAAGAACCCCAATCAAACTTTCGATGTGCCCACCTATGGCACGTCGGCCAACGGTATCGAAGGCCCCTCGAAGATCCAGGCCGTGAGCACCAATTGGTTCAGCACCATTTCCAATACCATGCTCAACGAAGCGCATTTTACGTACGCGCGCGAAACTCGTCCGCGCTCCGCCGTTAACACCTCAAGCGTGCCGGACACGGCCATGGGTTTCAGTCCGAACTTCAGGTTCGGCGAACCCTTCTTCCTGGAGCCCACGGTCGACGAGCTCTTTTATCGCACCGACATTCGCGATGACTTTTCCGTGGTCAAGGGAAAGCATACCTACAAGTTCGGCGGCGAATGGATTCACAGCCGCAATTCCCAAATATTCCGCGGCTTCTTCACCGGCCGTTACATCTTCGACAGCGTGACCGGTTTTCTGCGTTATGCATCCGCTCCGGCGGCCGATGGCTTCGGTCCCAATGCAGGGGAGTGCTTGGCTGCGAACGGCACTTTCACCGGTTGGATCACTCAGAATGCTCCCTTCAATCAGGCTTGCCCAGCCGGAAGTAATGTCGGCGGCCCCCTGCTCCTTTACTTGCAACACGGCCCCACCAGCGCCGGCGAGACTCTCGACCAATCCGGCAAAGCGGACATCGCTAACGAAGACTATTCGCTGTTTTTCCAGGACACTTGGAAGCTGTCGCGCAACTTCACTTTGAATTACGGCCTCCGCTGGGATGCGCAGAAATTCCCCGATCCCACGATTGCGCCCGCGAAAACCGCATACGGCGCCGATCTCAGCGATCCCACTTTCCCCTCAACGGGCAAGCTTCCGAACCAATATAAGGAGTTCCAGCCGCGGATCGGCTTTGCGTGGGATATTCGCGGTAATGGCAAATCCGCGCTGCGTGCAAGCTGGGGCATCTTCAATGCACGTCAAAACATGCTGACGCAAACCGGCGCAATCACTACCAACGGTGTGCAACAACAGGAAATCGCCGCTGGCAGTTGCCTATTCACGATTGCCGGCGTTTGCCAGCAAAATTCAGCGGGTGGACCTGCACCGACGTACCCCAGCACCGTTCCGATTCCACTGCTGCCTGCGGGAACCTTCCCCTTCCAGCCTGGCATTACGGTGTTTAGCAAGGACTACGCCAACCCGCGCATCTACACCACCAACGTTGGCTACGAACAGCAAGTCGTCGGCGATTACGCCGCTTATGTGGACTTTACATTGTCCAAGGGGATCCATCTAACACGGTTTATCAATCCCAATGTTGGTCCCGTGTCGGTCATTCCGCAAAACGCCGACACCGTGAGCTACAGCGGAACGGCTCCCTTCTCGGACCTCGGAGCGATTACCGACACAGTTAGCTCGGCGAAATCTCTTTATCGTGGCCTCACCTTGGGATTCCGCAAGCGCATGAGTCATCATTTCCTGTTCGACCTCAATTACACGTATTCCAGCGATTGGGATGACGATTCCAACGAGCGCGATCCGTTTACCTTCCGCTATGCGGACCTCCACAACCTCAAGGCGGAATACTCTCGCTCCGACCGCAACGAGACGCACAAGTTCAACGCTTTCACCGTCGCTGACTTGCCGTTGGGCTTCCATGGCAACGTTCGGATGCAAGCGCACTCTGCGCAGCCGATCACGGACAACGTAAACGGTACAGGCACCGGCGCGGCATGCAGCTTCAATAATTCGCTGACGCGGTTTGTCGCCGGAGTCGACTGCGGGCGAAATCATCTCTTGAAAGACAACGCCTTCTTCACCTTTGACTTTGGCGTCGATCGCCCGATCCCTCTCGGCGAACGCATGCGCCTCATCCCCAGGATTGAAGTGTTCAACACCTTCAATAACAAGAACAACGTGAATCCGTTGTCTTCGCCGCAGTTGTTTGACTTCAACGGCTTCCTTCGCGTTGGGGTGGGCGATCCGCGCCAGGCGCAACTGTCTGTGCGCTTCGAGTTCTAGTGGGACGGTTGTAGCGGAAAGCAACATTGATTCTGAGAAGTTAGCGAAACACCGGCTTCTCACAACAATACTCAATCGTGGTTCCTGGGGCGGCCGGAGGCAATGGTCTCCGGTCGCTTTGCCTTCGGAAACCGTTCTGGCCAAATTCAATCAGAGGCGGGTAAACTCTTTGCGTCTGGTGCGCTCCGGCTTGACTCCGGGAAGAACTAGCTAAAGAGAGGCCAGGGAATGAGGGTGCTGGTGATTGATGTGGGTGGAACCAACGTAAAGCTGCTCGTCACAGGCAGTGACGCTCCGCGGAAATTCGAGTCTGGGCCCAAGTTAACACCGGTTAAATTGGTTGCGCGCGTGAAGGAGATGACCAAGGACTGGAAATATGATGCCATCTCGATCGGGTATCCAGGCCCAGTGGTGCGCAATCGTCCTGTCGCGGAGCCTCACAACTTGGGCAAAGGATGGGTGGGATATCATTTTGAGCGCGCGTTTGGGCGTCCGGTAAAAATGATGAATGACGCGGCCATGCAAGCGCTGGGAAGTTACAAGAAGGGGCGGATGCTCTTTTTGGGTTTGGGAACCGGGCTGGGAACCGCGGTCGTCGTGGACGGTATTGTAGAACCCATGGAGCTTGGACACCTTCCCTACAAGAAGGGAACGTACGAAGACTACGTGGGGCGCAGCAGTTTGGAAAAGCGCGGCAAAAAGAAGTGGCGCAAGCATGTGGCGGATGTAGTGGAGAAGTTGACCACTGCCGTGGAGCCAGATGACGTGGTGATCGGCGGAGGCAATGCCAAGAAGCTGAAGAAATTGCCGCCGCTTGCCCGAGCGGGGAACAACCTTAATGCCTTTCTCGGAGGCTTTCGCCTTTGGCATCAAGAAGCCGGACGAAACCACACGCCCGCGAAGAAACCTCACCGGTGATAGATTCGAGACTAGCAAAGGAGCCTGCTCATG
>JBAVHY010000222.1:0-3224 GCA_049686315.1 Candidatus Acidiferrum sp.
GCCTGGAACCAAGGCCCGCGCGATGGCCCTGGGAAGTTGCCTGGCCGGGCTGATGTTAGTGATCCCCGCGATCGCGAAAAACAACGTTCAGAAGGAGAAAAACAAATCGACCGTCCCGGATTTGCTGTTGGAAGGGGGGAGGAAGCTGAGCTTCGAAAGGAGCTTCGCATCCGAACGCGAAGTGAAGCCCAAGCGGGGTTTCTGGACGAAAGTGGTGGATGTGGTGGTGGGGGAACCGGAATTTCACAAGATGGTGAGGCCGTATAGCATCACGACCGATTCGCACGGACGGATTATCGTTACCGATCCTGGAGCGCATGGGGTGCATATATTCGACTTCGGCAAACAGAAGTACAAGTTCATCTCACGACGGGATAAGGACAAGGACCCGCTCGTGACCCCCCAGTGCGTAACCCTGGACGCACAGGACAATATTTACGTAACGGATTCGGAATCTGGGAAGATCTTCGTGTTCGATGCAAACGGAAAATTCGAACACACCATCGGCAGCTTGAAATACGGAGAAGGTATTTTCAAGCGGCCGACCGGAATTGCGGTGGACTCCGTAGCCCAGAGAATTTACGTCTCCGACACACTGCGGAACCAGGTCTTTGTCATGGATATGCAGGGCGGCGTCTTGAAAAGGATCGGGAAAAAAGGCACCGCCAACGGGGAGTTTAACTTCCCTACAGAGCTGCGTCTGGACAGAGATAATCTGGCGGTGGTGGACACGATGAATTTCCGGGTGGAAGTTCTGAACAGAGAAGGAGAGTTTCAGTATGCCATCGGGAAGATCGGGGATGATGTAGGAGGAATGTTCCGGCCGAAGGGTGTCGGATTCGATTCCGAGGGGCATCTGTACGTGGTCGATGGGATGTGGAGCGTGGTGCAGGTATTCGACCGCGAGGGAAGATTACTGTACTACTTCGGGCAATGGGGAACCGGCGACGGGGCGTTTCAACTGCCGACGGGGTTGCGAATCGATGCCAACGACCGCATTTACGTGGTGGATTCGTTTAATCGCCGTGTGCAGGTGTACCACTACTACGCAGCAGGACAAGCGGCCGGGAGGCCACAGTGAAATGCCGGTGGCTCTCCCTCGGGCTGGCAGTGGGTGCGTGCTATGCGATAGCACAGGCGCAGACGCCCCCGCCAGCGCATGCGGATTCACTCGGAATGCACAATCTCAGCGTGGCCAGCGGGTCGCAGGTGACAACGCCGGGAAGCCTGGGCTGCACGTTTTGCCACGCCCCGCATAGCGGTGTCGGCGGCAATACGCCGCTGTGGAACCAGACACTCTCCGGGCAGACCTATACGCCCTACACGAGTTCCACTTACCAGCAGCAGGGTAACACGCAGCCGACGCTGGGGAAATCGAGCAGCCTGTGCCTGAGTTGCCATGACGGAACGGTCGCCGTGGGCCAGACCGTTGCTTACGGCAAGATTTCGGTGAGCGGGTCCATGAACAACATGGATGTGTTGGGGACGAACTTGAGCGGGTCGCATCCGTTTAGCCTCGTGCTGCCCATGAAAGACGCTCCGGATCTAGCGGCCTCGTTGGTGGCGCAACAGGTGACTGCGGATCCGACCGGGAAAGTGAAACTGGTGCAGGGGAATGTGGAATGCACCAGTTGCCACAATCCGCATTCGCAGTCGATTGATCCAATCGCGCAGAATTTTCTGGTGAAAGACGGTTCAAACGGACAGATGTGCCTGGCGTGTCACGATCCGAATCGAGTGATCAACGGCAAAGTAAATCTGCTGAGCGGATGGGCCGGGAGCATTCACGCGACTGCGCCGAACCAGGTGGCGAGCAGCGCTCATGTCGGCTCTTACTCAACGGTTGCGCTTAATGCCTGCACTTCTTGCCATATGCAACACAATGCGGGCGGACCGGTGCGATTGCTGCGGCCAGCAACACCCGCAGCCCCGGGAATGGATCCGACGACGCAGGATTGCATCACCTGTCACAACGGCGGGACAAATATTTCTCCGGTTGCTCCGAATGTGTACGCAGAGTTTTCCAAGATTGGACATCCCTTGCCGGCGGGCGCGAACGCGCACGACACCGCGGAACCGACGGTCCTGAACAACAACCGCCATGCCACCTGCGCCGATTGCCACAGTCCTCATGCCGCGAATACCATGAGTGTGTTTGGCCTGCCTCCGGCCATCCGCCCGCCCCAGGCGGGAGTGACTGGTGTGAGCGGTGTGGATGGAGTGACGGTGCTGACCCCAGCTGTAAATCAATATGAGAACTGTTTGCGGTGTCATGGGACGAGCGCCGGCAAGCAGGTGCTCATTAAATATGGCTACTTGCCGACCAGACTCGTATTCTCGGGCGATCCCTTGAACCTGGTGCCTCAGTTCAGCCTTAATGCCACGTCGAGCCACCCCGTGGTTCATGACCGTATGAGTGCGCTGCCGCAACCGAGCCTGCGGGTGAACATGCTGAATGAGAACGGGACCGCGTCATCACGGCTGGTGACGACGCGGATTTTCTGCACCGATTGCCATGACAGTGACGACAACCGGGAATTTGGCGGCACCGGTCCAAATGGCCCTCATGGATCCTCCTATCCGCACATTCTGGAGCGGAATTATCAATTCAGCCAGGGAACTACGCCAGGCGGAACAGTCACGAATACCTATCCGACACCAGACCTGAGCCCGCAGGGACCGTACGCGCTGTGTGCGAAGTGCCACGACCTGACGAACATCTTGTCCAACGCGAGTTGGACACAGCACAACCGGCACATTTCGCAGGACGGCTTCTCCTGCTCCGTGTGCCATACTGCGCACGGCATGGGAGCAGTGGTCGCGAGCGTGTCCGGCGAGCGGTTGGTCAATTTCGATATCAATGTGGTCGCTCAGAACCAGGCAGCCCCGATCTCTTACAACCGGGCCACGAACACCTGTACGCTTCAATGCCACAACGCGGCGCACAATCCCAACGGAACGGTTTCTGTGAACGGGACCGCATTGCCGAACAGCCTGCCAGGGCGCAAGCACTAGCGAAGCAGGCGGCGGGTGCGGGACCGGCGACTTACGGCAATTCGACAAATCTGCACATGAGAAAAGAAGATTTTGCCAGCGAAGCTCGATATGCGTCCACGGGAAGCGCGTCCCGAATGATGGTGCTGATTCTGTTGTTTGCGGTGAGCGCGATTTGGGAAAGTGGAGCGCTGGCAGGAATGACCGACGCGGCGATCTGGGGACACTTG
>JBAVHY010000223.1:0-1720 GCA_049686315.1 Candidatus Acidiferrum sp.
GCCATTACTGATTCCGAAGGAGCCGACGAGCGTCCCCACGTTGACCGCGCGGTAATGAGGTGGCGCAGTAGGCATCTTCTGGTCTTGTGCGCCGAGTTGGACCAAACCCAGCAAAACAACAAATGCAAAACTGGTGATTGCGGGAATGCTTGTCCATTTCACGGGTTTCATGTTCAATCTCCTAGTGATCACTCGAATTGCACAGTTTCAAGCTCGTCGAAATTGAACAGGTGGGTACCGGAATCCGTTTGGGCGCGTTGGACGTTTGCGGACCTGGTTTTGCTGAATGAGAGAACAAAACATAAGGAGTGGCGCGCCGGGATCCAAGCATCTCCAGCGCCGTGGAACCGGTCGAGGCAAAGAAACGCCCCACGCGTCTTCCGTATGAGAGTCCGAAATCGTCCAGCTTGTCCGTGGTATCGGCTATCATGCGCAGTCGAACGGTATGGAACTGGACCAGCAGGTCTGCTCACGAGCGCGGCTGGCGCGCGATCCGCGATTCGACGGCAAGTTCTTCATTGGTGTGCTTACTACGAGGATCTATTGCCGGCCGATTTGCCGCGCTCGCACTTCCTAAGAGAACAATGTGCGTTACTTTCCTAGTGCCGCCGCGGCAGCGGAAGCAGGATTTCGCCCGTGTTTGCGGTGTCGGCCGGAGAGCTCGCCCGGAACCCCGGCCTGGGCGGGCACGCGTAATACAGTTTCACGAGCTCTGCGGTTGATCAGCGAAGGTGGTTTGGAGGACGCTGGGATGGAAGACCTGGCGGAAAGACTCGGTGTGGGCTCGCGGCATCTTCGCCGCCTGTTTCTGCGCCACCTCGGAGCGACACCCAGCGCGGTTCGGCAAACTGGCCGTCTGCACTTTGCGAAAGAGCTGATTGACGAAACCAAATCACCCATGATGCAAGTCGCGCTAGCCGCGGGTTTTGGCTGCGTACGACGATTCAATGCCGCCATCCGCAGTGTTTATCACCGCACCCCTACGCAGATACGCGCGCTTGCACGACAAACGGAAGCGCAGCCCGAAAACCACTATCTCTTTCGCCTCGATTTCAGGCCCCCATATAACTGGAAGCGTGTGCTGGAGTTTCTAGCCGTTCGCGCCACGCCTGGCGTGGAATCGGTGGAAGCAGGCAGTTATCGCCGCTCCTTTTCCTTGCACAACAAGCCCGGGCAATTTGAGGTTTCGCTTGACGAGCAGAATAACGCTCTCGCCGTGCGTGTCCAGTTTGGCGATCCACGCTCGCTGTTTTTCATCACTGAGCGCATTCGCGCGATGTTTGATCTGAATGCAGACTGGGCGGTCATCGCGCGTGCGCTCGGAAACGACCCCGTCCTGGCCCGGCGAGTTGAGGTGGAGAAGGGCTTGCGCGTGCCCGGCTGCTGGAATGGGTTTGAACTAACGACGCAAACGATACTAGGTCAGCGCTCAAGCGTTCCCCGGGCTACCTCGCTCATAGGCCGGATGGTGCGAGCCTTCGGGCACCCGTTCCCCAGAGCAGGTCCCCTGACCCATACCTTCCCAACGCCCGAAGCCCTTGCCCACGCCAATCTAACCAGTATCGGCCTGGGGAGAGAGTGCGCCGAAACCATTCCCGTTTTCGCCCGTGCGGTGTACCACGGGCAGTTACAGTTTGAGGAGCTAGCGGATTCGGACGGATTCTTGAAACGGTTGTGTGGAATTCCTGGCATTGAGAAACGGACAGCTCAGTACGTCGCG
>JBAVHY010000224.1:0-3404 GCA_049686315.1 Candidatus Acidiferrum sp.
GGACGGTGAATCCTTGAGCGACGCCTTGTTGTCGGTCAGCTTTTTCCCGAATGGATCGTCCGTGCAGCCTATGCAGTTGGCCGACCCGGCCGGGTACACGTGGTCCGCGGGAAAACCCAGCAACCACATGAATCGCGTGGACGCGACCGCGGTGAACACTTCATTGAAGCGGGGGTCGTGACCAGGGAACGGTGGCTTAAGATACTTTATTTTGAAATCGTCGGCCTTGATCTCATGTTCGTTCTTGTCGTCATTGCGCGCATATAGTGCCGCTTTACTCACCCCGTTTTTGTCCTTCTTAATTACGACTTTTGCATCGTCGACCCGGATCGCTTCTCCCTTCGAGCTGTAAAAGGCGCCGTCTCCGTTCATGTGCCAGCACTGAAACTTCATGCTGTCGCCCGGGACCTTCTGGAAAGCGTAGTGCGGGCGAAAATAGCAATTGATGGTGTCAGCTTCCGTGAAATACGCGAATCGGTTTTTCTGGGAATCAGCCGGATCAAAGTCAGGGCCGTTGGCAATCTGAGCGGGAGTCAAGGTAGGCTGGTCCAGCATAATCATTGCCCCGCGGACACACGGCAACTTCTGGTCCTTTGTCATTTGATCTGGCACTTCGCAGACATTGGATTGGGCGGAAGCGCCGGCGCAAGCGAAGAGCAAGAACAACACAAAAATCGTTTGTCGCAAAATCATAGAATCCCCTTTCATCGAAACTCTCAGGACGATCAGCTCGACCGTTTCAGTGAGGCGGCGCCGTGCAATGGTTGGGCACGGTGGAAAGTCCCATGGGGTTGTCGATGGGCGCAAGATCTGCCGGCTTATTCTTCCAGCGGCAGCGTCCACTGGCAAGCTCCTCCCGCTTTGCCTTGAAAGCCTCCACCCACTGCTTGTCAATCGTGGCCTCATCCAAACCCTGCTTAAACGAGCCATCGCTGTTGCGATACTTTGGCATCGAGGCCACCTGCGCGGCCTTAAATAAATCCTCGATTTGCGCGTCCGAAAGTTGGCACATCAGACCCGCAAGAAAACGCCGTCCTTCTTCACTGACGGTGGGATCCCCAAGACCATCTTTTGCTGTCAAGCTCTTGCTTAATTGCGCCTGGCATACCGGGCAATCGGCTTCGCTCATCCCGGGCTTCCCGGTCTTTTTCCACAAATGTTTCCCCGACCAGTTCTCCAGATTCATCTTGGCGGCGTCGTTGCTCGTGAACGCTCCGCCGCTTCCAAAGGTAGCGCCTACATCCTGGACGATCATCTTTGAATCCTTACAAGTGGTCGTAAACGGATGGGTGCTCTGGTCGACCTTTACGCCGTCGCAGACCAGCCGCTGTTGCGGAGGTTTGTTATCGCTGTGCTGGATGAAGGCTGCCAACAAAATAAGGCCGTCTTTCTCGGAATTTGGCCGGCCGTTGTATTGTTCAAATTCCTTCCAACTCCATCCCTGTTCGCCCTTCCCCTCTTCGTACATCTTGTGGCCGGAGTATTTCCTTACGATGGTCGCAGCGTCGTAGGAACGCGTGCCCTTGTCTCCGGAACCAGATTCGGGGTCCGCTGGGCAATTGTTGCACTCCACGTGTACCGGGAACCACGAGTCGGCATAGAAACCGAGGGCCCACATCAGGCGCGTGGAAACGACTTCCGCGTAGATCTCGTTGTCGCCAGAGCCGTACTTGACCTTGACAGCTTCTTCGTCCATTTGCGGAGTTAGCGCCTGAACCTGGCCCCCCGGACTTTCGACTTTCGCTATTTTGCACGAGAACTTAGGCGTTTTTCCGCCCATTTGCGAGCCTGGCTTGTCAAAGTCGCAGTACACTTTGTCGTTGGGATGGAATTGAAACTGTTTGGGGTCTTGTGGAGGTCCTTGCAGAATATTTGTGTCACCTACGGCTTTGGGAACAAAAATCGAAGCCGCTTGCATCGCGGCAATCCGGTCTTTTGGCGTGTAGAACTCTTTATCCACCTTCTGGTCCTTTTGGTCGGAGGCGGAGGGGGGATTCTGCGACCTTACAACCGGAGCCGTGCTCAAGAGCAAAAGCGGAATGAATATCGCCAGGCTCCTGGCGATTCGCTTTGCTTTGTGCCGGTGGCAGCGGTCAGCACCTCGCCGAATTGTGTCCGGTGTTCGAAAACCTGTAAAATCGGGACCCATGATCATATTCCTCCGTTCTATCAGTTAGTCTCCCTTTGAATTGGTGCAGTTAATCTCCAAATCGTTTCTCTGAAAATTGGTCCTTTTTGCCTACCAGCGCGATGAACAATGCCCTCCGGTAAGCCCCCATGCCTCTAATATCGTTTCGCCTCAGACTTTTGCCACTGAGCCGATTGCCCTTTTGACTCTCTCGACAGAGAGGTGCGCGAACCGGTTTCAAGACTTCACGCGTCGCGCGAAATGATATCAATTCTGCTGGCATTGGTTCAGACGAAGCGTCGCGATCAGCAGCCGTATGCCGTCGCGGTCAACCACACTACATTTCGAGAACTGAATGAGACAAGAAACAGACTCCCCTATTGGCGATGGATTGTACATCTAGCCGGAACAAAAGGTGAAGAAAATTTGCGCGTATGCCATAGCAAATAGGACGCGGTTCAGTGGACTGTTCAGCGGAGGATCGAGGGACCTGACCACAGCCGTTCCTATATTTGACCGGGACATGTCGTTCGCTTGCTTTGTTTGTATGATTGAGCGCAGCCACCGGCCTGGTTCGCGCCCAATCCGTCGAGCTCGGACGACCGGAGGAGCACCAGCGCCACCGAACGCCCGGAAACGAGGCTTGTGGCACGGACAGGAGGCACCCTGATTGACGGAACCCAAATATCAGGCGTTCGTGTCATACAATCACGATTCCGATGGGCGCTTTGCCGCGTCGCTCCAGTCGTCGCTCAGCCGTTTCGCCAAGCCCTGGTACCGTCTCCGCACTATGCGCATCTTTCGAGACGAAACCAGCCTGTCTGCCAATCCAGCGCTTTGGCATTCGATTGAGCTAGCTCTCGGCGAGTCTGAGTATTTCTTGCTACTGGCATGTCCCGCTTCCGCAAAGTCACACTGGGTGCAGCAAGAGATTCGATGGTGGCTCGAGAATCGGTCTATCGAGAAACTACTCATTGTCCTGACCGATGGAGTAATCGCTTGGGACCGCAACCTCCAAGAGTTTGATTGGGCGAAAACAACTGCACTTCCTGCGTGTCTAAAGGGTGCTTTTCCCTCCGAACCTTTGTTTGCGGATTTCCGTGCCGCGAAAGCAACTGGGAAGTACCGCGACTCAGATGGGACTTATCGAGCCGCTCTACTGGACGTGGCTGCGCCGCTGCTAGGCCGAGCGAAAGACGATCTAGACAGTGAAGATCTTCGCCTCCACCGTAAGGCGCAGCGCACAGCTTGGGCCGCGGCTGTGTTCATGGTTGTC
>JBAVHY010000225.1:0-3409 GCA_049686315.1 Candidatus Acidiferrum sp.
CCGAATTTTGCCGTGCCGAGCAACACGCAGAGTCCGCTCACCCTGGGAGGGAACGGAGACGCGGTCTTCCAAAATGCAACAGGTAATCTCGCAAAAAACGTCGGTCGAATATTCACCACCGTAGGAACTGGGCGTCAGATTCAACTGGACGCGCGCTTCACGTTCTAATCTGTTGGTGGAAAATGCAATCGCTTGTCCGCGCCGCGCTGGAGGCAGCCGGAATCCCCCATCCGGCTATTGCTAGCGCCGCTGCCACAAACCGAAGAACTGTTCTCTGCCTTCGCGGTGCCTGCAATTTAAGTTCTAGATGCTGGCGCAGATGGCGCCTCGCATGGAAAGCACGAGCCTTGACAGCGGCTACGCTCAAACCGAGGTCCCGAGCGGTTTCGACGCTTGTCAGCCCTCGTACTTCGCGAAGGAGCACTACGGTTCGCAAACTTTTTCGGAGATGTGAAATTGCCTCCATCACCGTGTCGCGAAGTTCTTTCGCGGCCAAAGCTTCTTCAGGCGTTGGCCCTTCGTCCGCGAGATTGAAGGCGGAAGACTCATAGTCGCCAGCGCTGCCGCTTTCGAGGGGCAGTGTGTTTGTGCGCCGCTGACGGAGCAGCATCAACGCTTCATTAATGGCTATGCGGGTCAACCATGTCGAAAACGTCGAATCTCCGCGAAACCGATGGAGGTTCGTGAAAGCATGTTGAAACGATCGCTGGACTGCGTCTTCCGCATCCTGTTGATTGCGAAGAATCCGGAGGGCAGTCTGATAGATTCTGGATCGATGACGCTCGTGCAGATCCTCGAAAGCGCTTGAGCATCCCGACTTGGCTTCTGCGACTAGCCGGCGTTCGTTGATGGCTGCAGCCTTGGCCACGCTGACGCACGGGCTTTCTGGACCTCTCGTTACTGGCTTTTGAACACTCATTGCGTCTTGGCTTCCTTTCTCATGCAGCATGCGCACTTCTGTACATTTCGACCCGAGGCTTTACTTTGGGCGTTGGCGTCGCCAAGCCATGTGCCAGCCAAAGGCCAAAGCGAACAGAGTCAATCAGTCCAAATCCTTTGCGGCAGCGCAGTACGCGTTGCCACTTTCTCCAGTTGGCCATGAAAATCAGAGCTGTCGACATAGGCCCTCCTTTTCAACTATCCGCGGTTGCCGTCGGCCTCCACCGTCCACTCCAGCACCGCTCTTGAATTTGCGTCTGCGATCGACATTCGCGATTAAGACAGCGATACAGAAAAGAAACAATTGGACGAACGTATCGGCGATACCTTCGCACCACTGAATGTCGCGGACTGTGTTTAGGCTTCAGGCCCTCACGTCGCCCAATACCAAAGTGTTGCCAATACCATCGTCTGATTGTTTCCGCTCTGCACTTCTGGTGGTATCGGTTCGTCGTAACCGAATCACCAGCTCTCACCCGCGGGAATTATCCGTACGGAGGTGTTTTAACCATGGCCACTGCGAGCACACCAGCTCCGGCACAAGCGCCCGAGCCGAAATCAAGGCCGGAGCAAGTTGCGTCCCGCCCGAGCGCTTCTGCCCCGGCGGATGTCGCAGCCCGCCCGCATCTGAACTTTCGGAAATATCTCACGCCCGCGTTGGTACTGCTGTTAGCCGCTGCACTCGTGCTCACGTTAACTCGGAACTGGAATGCCTGGGAGGGGGGACGGATTGAGCAGGTCACGGACGACGCCTATGTGCGGAGCGACCTCACACCTCTTAGCACAAAGGTTTCGGGAATCGTTCGAGAAGTAAAGGTTTCCGATTATCAGACGGTGGCCAAAGGAGACCTCATCGTTGAATTGGAACACGACGATTATCAGGCGCAACTAGACCAGGCCAAGGCGGCGGTGGAAGCAGCAAGGGCGGGGATAGAGAACAATCGCCGGCAGCGCCAGCTGCAAGATGCAAAGATCGATCGCGCCTTATCCGGTATTGACCAAGCAAAAGCACAGATTTCCGCGGCGCAGGCCGGCAAGGAAGCGGTGCAAGCCGACGTCGTGCGTACACGAGCTGAACGCGCGCGCCAAGAGGCCCTTTACCAGACACATTCGACCACGCAACAAAAACTGGAACAGGCGACTGCCGACGAAGGCCGGTTTACCGGACAATTTGCAAGCAGAGAGGCTGATCTGGAACAGGCGAAAACCTCGCTGCGAAGCAATGAACTTGCAGTCCTGGCCGAGCAGCGCACAAAGTCAGTACTCGAATCGCAGGAATCGCAGCTCATCGCCGATTTGCACGCCAAGGAGGCTGCGCTCGAAGTAGCTCAAGTGAACCTCCGATATACGAAAATCACCGCGCCGGGGGACGGGTCTGTTGGGGAGAGGCAAGTACGGCCTGGGCAGTTGGTGTCGCCGGGCACGCAGGTTTTGACATTCGTTTCGAACGTCAAGTGGGTTCAAGCGAACTATCGCGAAACGCAGCTCACTCACATCAAGGTGGGCGATCCAGCCGAAATCACCGTCGACACTTTCCCCGGGCAAAAGCTGCGCGGCAAAGTTCTGGAGATCGCGCCCGCGAGCGGCTCGCAGTTTGCGCTGCTTCCTCCAGACAACGCTACAGGAAACTTCACCAAGGTCGTGCAGAGAGTTCCCGTCAAGATTGCGCTTGACCCGTCTGCTCTCTCCGCGCAGCTGCGGCCGGGACTTTCGGTAACGGCAACCGTGCGTACAAAACATTAAAGCGGAGTTTGTGATGGCGACGGCAGCCGGTGCGCTTGCACCTCCGACAAAAGTACAGATTGCCAGGAAAGTCGCGGGAGGGATGCCTTCCGAACTTTCGAAAAGGCCTCTCGTCGGCATTCTAGGTGTGGTTCTTGGAGCCGGAATTGTCACGCTCACGGGCCGCATGATTACGCTTGGCCTCGCCGACCTCAAAGGAAGCGTAGGCATTGGATTTGATGAGGGTGCCTGGATTGGTTCGGCGTTCAGCGTGGCGCTTATGTTTATTGGGCCATTCACGGTCTATATTGGGGGCTTACTTGGAGCGCGACGCGTTCTCCTGGCCGCGGCCAGTTGTTTTACGTTAATTTGCGCGCTGCTCCCGCTTGTTCACAATTACAGTCTCCTGATAACAGCGCTTGTGCTCGCGGGACTTACATCGGGAACTTTCTATCCGCTGACCCTTACGTTTGCGCTGCGCAATATTCCCTTGCCCTATCTTCCGTTTACTTTAGCCCTGTATGCGACTTCCGTGGACGGAGCTGTGAACATTGCACCTTCGCTTTACGGCTGGTATCGGGACCACCTTTCCTACAGCTGGATGTTCTGGAATTCAGCAATCATCACGCCGATCATGATTGCATGCATTTTTTACGGTGTTCCGGCTCCCCCTCCGAGAAAAGGCGCCGGACAGGCACCGAGCTTTGCTGGATTTCTTTACGGAAGCGCTGGGTTTGCGATGTTATTT
>JBAVHY010000226.1:0-5940 GCA_049686315.1 Candidatus Acidiferrum sp.
TCTCCACCTTCTCCGCCGCAAATCAAGTCATCCTAAACGCCATGAAAAAACACGGCCTCATCATGGCTGACAATGGCTCCTCCATGTACATCTCCGGTGCTCCCGATGATCGCTGGGACAACTCCGACCTCCACAATCTCGGTTCAGTCACCGCCTCCAATTTCGAAGTCCTGCAAATTTCTCCGCTCTACACCAGCTTCAACGTCCCGAGCGGCCCTAATCCCAGCATAACCAGCTTCACCGCCTCCTCCACTTCCATCTCCTCCGGCACCGCCGTCACTCTTTCCTGGCAAGTCTCCGGCGCCTCCTACGTTATCGTCTCCCCCACAGTCGGCGCCGTCCGCGGCACCTCCACGCCGGTGTCTCCCACAACCACAACCACGTACACGTTGTATGCCGCCAACGCCTTTGGCCAAACCACCTCCTCCCTCCAAATCACCGTCCACTAATCTCGCCCCATCTCTTTCTTCTTGCCCAGCCGCCCGAGGAAAAAAGTAAAGGCGAGAGAACCCAGGAGGCGCAAGATTTTGTGACCTTGCGGGCATGGGGCGCGGCAGTGCTGCGCCCCTACGAGGAGAGACCCAAGACTCATCTCCGGCGTCGGTGGGAGCCAGAGTCGACTAGAACCCCAAGAGGCCAATCGGGAGATTGGCGGTCCCAGGGGGCGCTGGCATGAAAGCCAGCGCTTCCATGCCAACACCTCTAGCCCAACATACGACTTGAATTTAAAGTGAGAATCTACGAGGACGAGGAAAGGAAGAGGAATAGGGATGGGGGAGATTAGTGGACGGTGATTTGGAGGGAAGAGGTGGTTTGGCCGAAGGCGTTGGCGGCATACAACGTGTACGTGGTTGTGGTTGTGGGAGACACCGACGTGGAGGTGCCGCGGACAGCGCCGACCGTGGGGGAGACGATGACGTAGGAAGCGCCGGAGACTTGCCAGGAAAGAGTGACGGCGGTGCCGGAGGAGATGGAAGTGGAGGAGGCGGTGAAGCTTGTTATGGTGGGATTAGGGCCGCTCGGGACGTTGGAGCTGGTGTAGAGGGGAGAAACTTGAAGGACCTCGAAATTGGAGGCGGCGACTGAGCCGAGATTGTGGAGGTCGGAGTTGTCCCAGCGATCATCGGGGGCGCCGGAGATGTACATAGAGGAGCCATTGTCGGCCATGATGAGGCCGTATTTTTTCATGGCGTTGAGGATGACTTGATTGGCGGCGGAGAAGGTGGAGACGTCGAAGCCGGACTTAAGGCGGAGGCGGGCGCCCATGGGGAGAGCGTTGACGTTGCTGGTGGTGGAAGCGAAGTGGGAAGCGGGCGGAGTGAAGCCAGCGCTGGAATTTTGCAGCGTGAAACGGATGGCATGGTTGATGGCGCCGGCAGCAACTTCGTCGTAGCGAACGAGACCGGGGAAGATGGAAAGGCCAGCAGCATCGGCGCTGGTCCAGGTGTAGGGACGCTGCTGATCGGCGAGAAGATCCCAGACGGCGCCCGAATCGGCATTCCAGGAGGTGGATTGCGGATAGGAGCTGTAGAGTTCGTAAAGAAAGCAGTTGGATTTGTCGAGAACGAGGACGTGGCGATCGCCGGTGCCGGGATTGGGATAGCCCTCAATGGGAGCGGTGAGAGGGATGGGCATGGGGCCGGGGTCGCTCTCGCTGCCGTAAGCCTGATAGTTGATGGGGATAAGAGGCTGAGTGGAGTCGACAACGGTGTAGGGAATGCCCATGGAGGAACCGTTGTAGAGGCCAGAGCCGAAATCGGGGTGGATGCCGATGGCGGGGCCGATGTAGGTGATGAAGGCGGAGGAGTTGGGGTCAACCGGCGCGGAAGAGATGTCTTTGTTCCAGAGATTGTCCGAGGGGAATGGCAGGAAGCCGCCAAGGCTGGCACCCTGGCCGACGGACATTTGCAGGCAACTGGAAGTTTGCACTGAACCATTCACCTGAAGATTGAGAGCGGAAGAGATGCTGCTGCCCGGATCGGGGTTCATGACGGCGATGGGAAAAGTGCCTGCGGAGGCGGCGCTGCCGGTGGCGGTGAGTTGCGTGGAAGAGACGAAAGTGGTGGGAAGTGGAGCGTTATTGAGGAGGACTTGCGCGCCAGCGACGAAAGATGCGCCGGTGATGCTAAGGGAAAAGTTCCCGAGGTTCGTGGAGGCCGGGGAGACCCCGGTGAGGGTGGGAGTGGGGTTCAGAAGGGTGACGGCGCTGGAGGAGGATTTGGAAGTGTCGGCGACGCTGGTGGCGGTTACAGTGAGAGTGTTGGGAGAGGGGATGGTGGAGGGGGCTGTGTACTTGCCAGAGATATCGATGGTGCCAAGAGTTGCGGAGCCACCGGAAGTGGTGTTCACAGACCAGGTGACGGCGGTGTTAGAGGAGCCGGTAACGGTTGCGCCAAAGGCGAAGGAGGAACCAGCCCGGATGCTCGCGGAGGTGGGGGAGACGGAGATCGTGACACCGCCCGAGGGTGGTGGCGGGGCGATGGTCGAGGTAGTGCCACCGCAGGCAGCCAGAGCCACGGCGGCTAAAAAGGCGAGCAGAAACAAGAAGATGCGGCGGACCGCGGGGGACATGACGAGCATAGTTTCAGGCATGGAGAGGAGAGGGGCAACTGGTCGGAGGGTCAGAAAAGGGGCAGGAAGAGGGTGGAGAAGAGTGGAACAGCGTGAGGCGAGACGCAGCGGTTGGAGGGAAGTGGAAAGTAGAAAAGTGCAAGAGTGAAAGAGTGAAAGAGTTCAGAAACCCAAGACCCCACTCGCAAAGCCGGCGGGTGGGGCACCGGCGATACAAAGATATTACTTTTACCTGATTGACAGAAAGCAAGAGGTGAAATAGAAGACGGTACGCTGGGAGAGTCTAATCCAAAAAGGGGTGTGGAATGAAACCTATGGCTAGGGGAAGTTATGGAATTCGACTGGCGAGTGGGGTGTGTGCGTTGGGGTTGGCGCTGCTGTGGGGAGGAAACGTCAAGGCGGCGGCGCAAAGGGCGAACGAGGATGAACCTACACCCCTGAAGTTGGAGGTGAGGCGGCCTGTCACAACCTCGGAAATCGAAGGCGGGGTGATACGGGCGTTGGTGCAGCCGCCGAGAGGAGTAACCGAGAAGCAAAGGGAAATAGTGAGGAACCACGCGGGAGTGAAGGCGGCGAGCCCGGCGGCAGCGAGCGGGGGAGTGGCGTTCTATCCCGGAGATTTGATCTATAACGGGGGACAGGTGGTGACTTCGTTGGAGAGCCATAACATCTATGTGAATTGCGTGGCGAGCTGCTTCGGGAATCCGGGAACATTTTTGACGAGGTTGGGAAACAGCAACTTCATCCATGTAACGGATCAATATGTGGGCACGGACGCCAACCAGCGGTACACGGTAGGCCAGGCCGGCCGGATTACCTACCCGGTGTCGGGGCCGCTGGGGCCGAACGATATCGTGACGCTGGTGCACGCGGCGGCCTCGGCGCTTGGGACGGGGTACGGACATATCCACCACATCTTTTTTGCGCCGGGGATCGATGTGTGCGCGGATAATGCGTTGACGGTATGCTACTCACCGGACAATTTCGCGACGTTTTTCTTTTGCGCATTTCATAGCAGCATCGATTTCAGCGATATAGGGCACGTGTTGTTTAGCGTGGAGCCGTTTGCGAACGTAAATGGCTGCCAGGTGAACCAGCCGAGTCCGAACGGGCCAGTGGTGGACTCACAGGCAAACGTTCTGTCACACGAACTGTTTGAATCGATCACCGATCCAGACGGAACGGCATGGTGGAACAGCTATGCGCTGGGGCTGTTTGGACAAGAAATCGGAGACGAATGCGCGCAGGCGTTTTTCAGCTACGCGAATACTTCGATCAGCGGACACTCCTATGAGGTGCAGCCGGAGTATTCGAACCAGGCGCACGCGTGCGTGTTCCGCCCATCGGAATGACGACGAAACGTGGGAAGGAGAAGGGGCTGCCCGCCTGGGTTTCCAGGCGGGCAGTTTTCTTTGTGGCCGCTACGTGGAGGGTGACCCCAAGATCGTGGGTCTAAAGACCCGCCGCTACATGCGGGGGCGGATCAGCCCCTGGCCAGATCGCGAATTTGTTTGGCGAGCTTCTCGATTTGCTTGGCGTTTTTGACGAAGGAAACGGAGAGGACGGAAGAAGTATTGGTGACGCTGAGCTCCTGCTTGAGTTGAGAGATGAGAGCATAGAGTTTCTCGACGTCAGCCCGAATCTGCTGCTGGTTTTGCTTGATGATAGCTTTCTCATCGGGGCTGTTGGGAGCGGGGTCGTTCGTGGTCTGGGGGGAATTTGGATCCCGTCCGTTGGGATAGGGAATGTATTTCGGAGAAGAGGGTTGGGATTGGGCTGAGAGGAGACGCGAAGGGAAGGAAAGAAGGGCCGCGAGAGAAGCCGCGGAGTGAAGAAGTTGGCGGCGGGAATTGAGCATGAAGTCCTCCCTGAGAGCGATGCGCCAGCGGTGCGCGGGCACATCAAGGATAGGGATATCGTGTCGCAAAGAGGTGAAGGGGGCAAGAGGGAAGAGAGGATAAGGGCAGATCCTCTCTTCGGGAGGGATCAATGGTCCCCGATGAGGGAGAAAGAGCCGATAGCAGGGGACGAGGGTAACGGTTGGGGTTGGGAAGAGGAGGCGGAGAGGAGAGAATTGGCCTCGTCGATTTGCTTGCGGGTCATGATGCCAGCGAGTCGCGTTAGGCGGGCGGAGCCCAGGTGGTCACCGGCGGCGAGGGCACGGGAATACCAGGTGTAAGCAGCCACGTAATCGAGCGGGACGCCTTTGCCCACTTCGTAAAGGTAAGCGAGGCTGGTTTGCGAGTTGGGAAGGCCTTTTTGCGCGGCGAGGCGGAACAAACGCGCAGCCTCGGAGTAGTCAAGCGGGACGCCCAGGCCCTTGTAGTATAAATAGGCAAGATCATCTTGAGCCTCGGGCCAGCCTGAATTGGCTGAGATGCGAAACCACTTAGCGGCTTGGTTGTAATCGCGGGGAGTGCCGGAGCCGTGGAAGTAGAGAGAGGCGAGATTGCACTGGCCGACGGGATTCCCGTGGCGCGCAGAGGCGAGATACCATTCGAAGGCGATGGCAACGTTTTTGGGGACGCCATGGCCGTGCTGATAAAGAGAAGCGAGATTGTTTTCCGCGGAGGAATAGTGTTGGAGAGCGGCGGCGCGGTAGTTTTCAGCGGCAAGAGCGTAATCCCGGTGTACGCCCTTGCCGTGTTCATAGAGGTAGCCAAGGAGAAATTGGGCGTCGGGATAGCCTTGGAACGCGGAGGAATGGAGCCATTTGAGGGCGGATTGGTAGTCCCCGGGGGAAGGATTGTTGCGCAGAAAAGATTGCGCGAGTTTGTACTGAGCAGCAGGGTCGCCTTGTTCCGCCTGAGATGTCAGATGGGAGAGGGAAGCGCTGGGATCTTGCGGAGAGTGTGGGGCGGCGTGACTGGGTTGAATGGCCAGAAGCACGGCGGCGAGAAGGAAAGAACGTCTGACGGATGAAATCGAGTGGCGAAACTGTGAGTACATAGTGGTCCCCCTTGTTGAGATACGAGTTCAACCGCTGCATGCGGCTCCGCTGGCGGCTTTGCGACTGGCCGTAGGACCGCGTTGCAGCGCGAGCACACCACGTCGATGGCGCGAGCGAGCGGGGATGCGGCGCCGTTGAAAAGTTGCAGCGGCACACGTACTCCGGGCGCGCTAAACGCGCGTGATGGGTTCTCAGATCCACTCGGCTTGGCTGAATTGTTACTGTAATAACGAACGAGGCCGTGAAAAAGTTTGGTCAGTTTGAGAAATGTTAGAAGTGGTGCGGTCGGGAAGACGGCAGTCTTCCGAGGGTGGCACGAGCCGGATAAGCTGAGAGGTTTAAGTCCGGTTCAGTGAGAGGCTCGGGGTGCAATTCCCCGGGCCTACTCGGCGGTTGGGGGAGCTGAGAGCGTCAGGAAA
>JBAVHY010000227.1:0-2011 GCA_049686315.1 Candidatus Acidiferrum sp.
GGCGCGGCCGGTGCGGGTGCGGCTCCGGGTTCCACCGGCGGCAGCGCGCCAGGCGGCCATAAGCCCGGCGATGTGATTGATGCCGAATACGTCGACGTGGACGAGAACAAGAAGCCGAACTGAAGACCGTTTTCAGCTCTCAGTCAAGAGTTCTAAGTGGGAGGGAGAGACCGTACGGTTCTCTCTCTTCTCGCGAGAACCTGATGTTAGCGGAGATAGCGGCCCAAAGAAGTCGCAGCAGAGCGAATCATGGCCACGGGCACAAAACAAGACTATTACGAACTTCTGGGCGTTGCGCGCAAAGCCAGCGCGAAGGACATTCGCACGGCATTTCGAAAGCTCGCCCGTAAATACCACCCGGACCTCAATCCCGGAGACAAAGCTTCGGAAGAAAAATTCAAACAATTGCAGGAAGCTTACGACGTTCTGTCGGATACCAAGAAGCGCCAGATGTACGACCAGTACGGCTTCTATAGCGACAATGTGCCCACGGGCGATTATGGTCCAAGCCAGGATGCTGGCGGGGAACACGTCAATTTTGATTTCGGGGGCTTCGACTTTGGCGGCCAGCCGGGGGGTGCCAGCTCAGGCTCCAGCTTCCGCGATCTGTTCGGCCAGTTTTTTGGCGGGCGCCGTGGTGGCGTCACGATGGAACCGGAACATGAGCCCGGCGGTGACCTGGAATATCAGATTGAAATTGATTTCTGGGATGCGGTGCGCGGCTCGGTGAGAAAGATTCAGATCACGCGCCTCGATGCGTGCGACACCTGCCACGGCACGGGCGCGGTAGGCTCGCCGCAAACTTGTCCGACCTGCAACGGCAGCGGCTCGATCCAACAGACCGCCGGGAAAATGCGCTTCAATGTACCCTGCAACCGCTGTGGCGGGACCGGCAAGCTGCACACCCCCTGCCGCGTGTGTGGTGGGGAGGGCCGCGTTCGAAAGACCGAAACGATCGACGTGCGCATTCCTCCGGGGGTAGCCAATGGTGGCAGAGTGCGCTTACCGGGCAAGGGCAACGCGGGCACCATGGGAGCACCCGCAGGCGATTTGTACCTGCGCGTGGTGGTCCGGCCACACGAGTTCTTCGAGCGGCGCGGCAACGACCTTTACACCAAAGTGCCTGTGACGGTGGCGGAGGCTTCACTGGGCGCGAAGATTGAAGTGCCTACTATTGATGGCCGTTCACTGGTGCGCATCCCTCCGGGCACAAACAGCGGGCGCACACTGCGGCTGAAAGAGAAAGGTGTGCCGCACGGAAAGAGCGGTGCCCGCGGCGACCAATACGTGGAGATTCAGGTGGTTGTGCCGGAACCCACTGACGAACGGGTGCGGACATTGATGAAGGAACTCGAAGAGCTGGCGCCAGCCGATCCGCGCAAAGATTTGTTTGCCAAGGCGGGAGTTTGAGGGAGTAATAAGTTTTTGGTTCTAAGTATTAAGTAAAACAAGGCGACGAAGCCGTACTTAGAACCGTTTAAGAGTAGCGGCGAATGATGACTATTTAATATGAAGTTTCAAGTTCAAGGTCAGGCGTTGGCGCTTTGCTTTACTCAGTACTGAAGACTTATAACTGAGAACTCAAGCATGCCAGTGAAGCCACGAAAGCGGGCGAAGGCCGGGTACATGATCAGCGCGGTGGCGGAGCTCTATAAGCTGCATCCGCAAACGCTGCGTTTATATGAACGCGTGGGATTGCTGAAGCCTTCGCGCTCGCAGGGCAACACGCGACTGTACACGGATTCGGATCTGGAGCGGCTGGAAGTCATCCTCACGCTTGCGCGGGATATGGGCGTGAATCTGGCGGGAATTGAAATTATTTTGAACATGCGGGAAAAGATGGTGGAGATGGAACACGTGATGGGCGAATTCGCACAAGTGGTGCAACAGGAATTATCGCGACTCGCCTCCCGTACTGAAGTGAGGATGCCAAAGACGGCGATCGTGAGGACAGCACCGCGTCTGGTGAAGTAAGTAGCGGCAGAAATTCTTTATGGACGAGGACGTAGAA
>JBAVHY010000228.1:0-1683 GCA_049686315.1 Candidatus Acidiferrum sp.
TGAGGTTGACGATGACTCTGTCCACGCTCTCGCCACGCAACTGGTCCAGGCAGCGGCGGATTCTGGAGAGTGCGTCGTCGTCGGACGTGGAGCTCAATGTTTGCTGCAGGGCCGAAGCGATGTTTTCAATGTTCTTGTCTACACCCCGATCGACAAACGAGTCCAGGCCCTGCAGGCTCGTTGTCCTGAACACAGCGACGTTCAAGCCCTACTCACACGGATGGATTCACAACAGGCCGAATATATTCGCCAGTACTACGGGAGAGATTGGCTCGATCCGATGCTCTATGATCTTTGTGTCAGCACTTCGATCGGCCTCGATCGTGCCACCACGCTGATCAACGAGGCAGTGGTGTTCCCTGATACGAACTGGACGCGGACAGCAGACGAAGAGGTGTCGCTATGTCACTCGGCGGCTCAGCTCTAGATCTGCGCTTGAAGTCTGTGTTGATGGCAACGGATCTGTTGCCTGCTTCTGTGAAACCCCTTCATCACGCTCTGGCCATCGCCGGGCATTACAAAGCCGAGCTTTACGTTGCTTATGTCGTTTCGTCTGGACCTTATTTGATGGCCGGACCGGAAGCGCTGGAGCCCACGGCTGTTTGTTGTAAAGCTTCAAAACCATCGCACTATTTCGGGAGGGTAGCAAGCACGCGCGGAATGCCGATGTTTCCTCACGCGCCGCGGCCGGCAGTACGGGCAAGATCTCGTTCCATCTCGTGTTTCTCCCAACAGCTTAATTCCTCTCCCGCGAAGAGGTCGGCGTGGTATCGCCGATAGCACGAGACATTCCCAGCGAACGGTTCACAAATCTTTTCCCGCACCCATCGTTCTCCCGCTGCGATTGCCGATCGGCAGTAGACGCATTCGTGTGCGCTGAAGGCGGCGGCGACGAGAACTCCATCGGCCACCGGATCAGTTATTACGTTTGCCGCAGTAATCATGCTTGCCATAGGGCCTCCTGTCGATTGAATTTGCGTTCCGCCAATCGTAAGGGCAATTGGAGGACCAGACCTTTGGCTTTTTGCTGCCAGATAAGTGCTTGAGGGTTTTGGGGCATGGGGGCGGGAGGCGGAGCGTGGCAAACCGGATGCCAACTTGCGGCGCCCACCAGGGAACACACTGCCGATTTCCTGACACTCGCAGGACCTGCCACGGTCCTCTTTACTGTCCAATCGACGCCCGTAGTCCTTTTTTCCGATGCCCAATCGTTTCATCTTTTTTTGCAGCGTTGAGCGTTTCAGCCCCAACCTCAGCCCAGTACAAGCTGGCCCTCTGGCAGTTCCTGCGCCTTCAAGGGCAGCCCAAACCCGCTCACCATGTTGCGGCGGTGTTCCAGAATTTGCTGCATCTCCTCGGGCGTGCCGCGCACCGGCGGAACATGCGCAATCGCATCTTTCAGCATGGCCCAGCTCACTTCGGAGGCAACCACGCTATCCCTCGCCTGCGGCATGCCCAGGTTCTTTCCTGCGAGTATGGAGCGCGCGAACACATCCACCATCACGTCCAGTTTCTTGTCGTTGAACGCCATCGTTTTGCGAATCGTTTTGTGGACACCATACAATTCCACTGTCGCTTCCGCGAAATCATGCCGCATGCGTGCCACACCCTTTGTGCCGATCACATCCAAGTAGCAATTGTGAGGGTGCACTTTCGCCAGATGTCCGTAGATAAATCCCTGCG
>JBAVHY010000229.1:0-5001 GCA_049686315.1 Candidatus Acidiferrum sp.
GACCGATTCTACCTGGGCCCGTGTATTCTCTCCGCCCTCCAGCAATTTCCTATCTTCACTAAACTCTTTTGCCAGAGAATTATAAATCTTGGAGGGTTGCGAAGAACTCGCATCAACGCCTTCGAGCTGCTCGCCCGCTTCGCTGACAAGCCTTGCACACTCAAACCTCGTCCAGGGACGCATATCGACAATCGCGGACTTAATGAAACCTTGGGCGATCAATCGATCCATTGCGGTATAAACCCAGCTATCCAGGGGCACATAGGGCGAACCCATATTGGCGCTCGAAGTTGCATGGGTTTGGCGAAGGTAATTGCGGAAGGAGTTCCAGGAGCCTCCACTCAGTTCCAAATCGTGGTGTCGATTGTAGACACTCTCAGCGACCATGTTGCCGATGATGCTGCCGACGAAGACGTCCGAGGGGAAGTGTTGTCTGGCACGATAGCGCGAGTAATCCACCAGTGAGGCCAAGCTATAGGCTAGGATTTTTGTCAGCGGCCCTGGATACTCATGCGCCACAACGCCCGCTACCGCCCAGGCAGCAGCGGCATGTTCCGAGGGAAAGGACGTGCCCCCGTTGAAAAACTGCCCCGTGCCGTCTCCCTGGAAAGGCCTTTGACGTCCGAGCGGGTACTTCATCGCTTCGACAGCCACCAAGCTATTTACAACAGCTTCTCCCGCGAGGAAACCGGTTTCGCGCCAATGCTGTTCATGCTTCGGATAACTAAACAGCCACATCGCTCCCGCACCGCCAATAAGAGCACCAACGGAGGCATTGGAGACAGTATTGTAATGACTGACCGTGGTTGGATTGTGCGAGATGTGACGACTCATTTCCGTGTCGGTCACAAATAGGCCGGCAGTAATGCCGCTGAGAGGCAGCAACCAGTTTGCATCCTGCCAGCGAAGACGCGCCGGACTTGTCCACATTTGCTTTTGGTCAAGCAAAAATCTCTCTCCTAATCCCGTGGCGCTATGAGGCAACGTCGATGAGGTATCTTTGTCCTCGTCGTTGGTGCTGGCCGCTACTTTGGGTTTTTGCTCTTGTTGCATTTCCCCGCTCTTTTTTGTTTCTGCTGCTTTCTCCTTCTTTTCCGGCTCCTGTGGGAACGCCCTGAAATTTCCCACCCCGACCAAACTCAGCGCTAGCCATGCTCCAACATGTGTGCTTCTTCGCATCAGCGCCTTTCCCGACTACGGATGGATGTATGCCACAGTAAGAGCAATCGATGATGCCACCTGCGCCGTCTGAATCAATGCCGCCCAATTGCGGGTCCCAATCTTCGGTGGCTTCTCCGGAACGACAATTGAATCCCCCGGCCGCAGCGTGGCACTCAGTGGATCTCCCGACCACCAGCCAGAACCGTTGTTTTTGGCTGCAATCACTGATCCGTCGGCCTTAATTACGAAAACGCCTTTTTTATCCGCAACTCCCGTTAAACCACCAGCCTGGCTGAGATACCACTTGCCACTTTGTCCGGGGCGGGGACTGATGGCCGTTGGATTGAAGACTTGGCCGGTGACCATCACGTAATCCGCCTTCTTGGGAATCATGAGGACGTCGCCGGTTTGCATCGGCACATCCGCAGTCGTGTTCTGCCACGATTTGATATCCGACCGAATGTGGATAACGACACGGCCCAAAGGTGGGTTGGACTGCAACTGCTGCAGCGCCGTCTCGGTCGCGGCTATGGCGGTCAATTTCGCGTTCTTTTGATTAGGGTCGCTCTCGGGCAGAGCCTGAAGAGTGGCCTTCTCAGCCTGTAGACGCTGCATGAGTACCTCTTGAGAGCTTGTCTCGAGTGCTCGCACTTCTGGTCGGAGCAACACTGCGGCGTAGGGGTAGGCGTGGGCACTGAAACCCCCTGCTCTCGTCAGCACGGAGCTCAGCCTTTCGCCCGGCTGGATTCCATACGAGCCCGGATGCTGCAATTCTCCCTTCAAGCTCACCGAAGCACCAATATCTTGCCATCCGGGCACTCGCCGGATGGTTAACACATCGCCTATGTTGAGTGGAATGTCCTCGGTTGGATTTCCATTCAGCACCGAAGAAAGTGACACCTCCACATGCACCCCTGGCTTCCCGCCGACTGGATACCGCGTCAAATCGGCAGTGTTTGTGTCTGCGCTGCGCTTCAGGCCACCAGCCACGCGGATCAAATCCTCAACGTGCATGTTCACGGTGAGGGGGTAACGGCCAGGTTTCGCAACCTCCCCCGTGACATTCACTGTAGGCGGATCAACTGTGGCGAATTTGCGGTGCACCAGAACGCGGTCCCGCGGCTGGAGAAGCAGGTTGTCCACGGGATTTCCCGCAAGGGCCTCTCCCAGATTCACGCTCATAATCTTTATGGTCCCATCGGGTTGGGCGCGGAAGAGTTGAGCAGAATCAAGCGACGCGTCTGATGTGACACCACCGGCCTGATAAATCGCATCGCGAAGATGCGCTTGTCCCGAGGTTCGGTACTGTCCCGGTTGCCGCACCTCGCCGCCCACCCAGGCCGTTGGAGCGAGTTCGAAGTCATAGCGGCTGAACACGCGGACGGTATCAAGGGGCTGTAGTTTGGGGGCGGTGGCTGGATTCGCCAGCGCTGCGGAGAGATCAAAACTCTCCACGCTCGGCCGGAAGTCCGGCGGATTGAGGCGCACGATTTCCGCATAGTGGCCAGCCGGCTCGGGGAGGATATCTTTGTAAGAAGCGACCAGATCGGTCAGCTTCATCCCATCGCTATAGGCGTAGCGCCCCGGTCGTAGCACATGCCCCTGCAGATAGATAACTTTTTCGTTATACGATGCAATGGGGAAAATATGTATTTGATCGCCATCTTGAATCTTAAACTCGCTCAGTTCCTTCGCCACCGCATCAGGATCTCCGTTTGGAGCGAGGTCCAGGCTGAGCATCGTGCGTTTTTCGTGGGCTTCGAGGCGCTGGACTTCGATGTGCTGAAGTGCGGCGGCGGGCAGAATTCCCCCTGCCAATTCCAGAGCATCTTCCAACGTTTTTTCGTCATGGAGCTCATAGACCGCCGGTCTGCGCACCATGCCATCGATGGTCACCTGCGGACCCATCGGTGGGACAAGGAGGGTGTCGCCATTCTCGAGTCGTGCCAGGTCTCCCCGCACGCCATGCAAAAGGAGATCGTAAGCGTCCACAACCTCGACCACCTGTTTGCCTCGCAAGTGTTTGAGGGCGCGCAAGGACCCGTGTGGCGTCACACCGCCAGCCGCGAATAGCGCATTAAGCGGCGTGGAGAGCGAACTAATGTCATACGCACCTGGTTCGGCAACATCCCCCACCACGTACACGCGGACGGTCCTCAATCTGGACAGCGATATATCCGCTGATACATCACGAAACTGCGTTCGGAGAATCTGCTGAACCGACTGTTGTACCTCGGCCAGGGTATGACCGCTGACCAAAACGGGGCCCGCTTCGGGAAGCGAGACGCGGCCCTCCCGATCTACGGTTCGGACCATCCGCTGCGATATGCCGCCCCAAAGGTCGATGGCTAGTCCGTCGCCCGGCCCCAATACGTAGTCTGGACCCACAGGCAGGTCCATCGGGATGGCATTCGAGTCGCGCGTTCCATTTCGGAAAACTTCCAACCCAAACCGTTTTGGCTCCCGTTCGCGCGAAGAGGGCTGCACGTACATATCGTAAAGAGAAGGAATGTCCGAGTAGGGATTCCGCTTGTGGACCATTGACACTGAAGGTACATCCCGTTCCATCTCGATAGAATAAGCGCCGCGGTTCAAGGGCTGTCGAGCGGTTGAGTTCACGCCATTTCTCGCGGCTGTCGTGTTTTCGTTTCGACCGTCAAGGGGAAGCGCAGGGTTCGCCGCGTTTCCATTTCCTGGCAAATTTCCTTCTAAATTTCCCGAACCTTCCGTGGGGCCAACCGGTGCCAGGGAGGGTAGGCCATACTGAAGGCCTCTCGATGGATTTGAACCCGAGTTCAAATTGGAACCTGTGGCGGGATATCCTTCCGGGTTCAACTCGTCGCGCCCAATGTTTGCTTGCATTAACCGCGGGTTGTTTGAGGATGGCGCGGACTCTGGCCCGGAAGGCTGATTCGGTTCGGCACCCGGCAATTCATTAGGCTGAATATTTTCCGGGCGCGTCGGAGTGGAAGACGGTCCAACGCAGTTCGACTGCCGTAGTGGGTCGCAGGTCGTGCGCTCGATGTACTGCCCTTGGTTTTCATTTCCCCTGGGCCGCAGCGATTCCGAATCCTCCTGCGCCTCGACCTGCACAAGCCGCCGGGCGCGCTCTTTCAAAACAAGATCCTGCTGTTTGGCAAATTCCGAGTTCGGATTGACGCTGGGCAACAAGTAGCCGTATCTCTGGACCAATCGGGTTGCCACGGATCGGAACGCCACATCGCGCTCGAGCCTATCGAAAATCGCATCATCCGCCAGCATGGAGTCTTCTACGACTTGCCCGTTATCGGTGGCTTCCTTCGCTATCCAGCGTTTCAGCTCCACAAAAATCCCCGGATCCCCTAACAGTACTGCCCGGATCTGCAGTGGCGACGCAGCGACGCGATCGAAATTTTGCTTGGCCAGATCCGAAGGTTCCTGCGAACGACGCGACGAGGTCTCATCGCCCGGCGTACGTGAAGCTTCGCTGCCTTGTGTCTGTGCCATCAGACTGCCAGCGAACGCGAGGGCGCAGAAACAACTCAGGAAAAATCTTTGAATTCGAAGCATACCGTTTGCCCCCTGGTTAAATCCTACTACTAAGAAGCCCGGCTAACCCCTGTCGTTAAGCTACGCACGGCAGCCAGGAAGCCTTCTTCTGAAGTTTCAATATCGTTGGAATGAATGTCAAAGGATGCCCAATAGTAGACACTGCGGTTTTGGTCCGAAGCCACCGCGATTATGCGCAGTTCGGGATGCTCACGCAGGACCCTTTCACAGATTTGCGGCCGCTGGGCCGGTTCATCGAGGGCGATCACCAGCAAGTCGGGCGAGGTTTCCTCAACGCGGGCTGGAATATCG